>CADCIK010000044.1 GCA_902801415.1 uncultured Lachnospiraceae bacterium | reverse complement strand
GACCTCGATATGGCAATGCGCATCCTGATCAATGCCAAAACACAGCGGATCGGCGTCTGCAACGCCGCCGAGTCTCTTGTAGTGCACAGAGAGATCGCAGATCGATTCCTTCCCATGCTGTCGGAAGCAATGAAGGAATACAGCGTCGTACTCAGAGCTGACGCTGATTCAGCTAAGCTCCTTCCTTTCGCGGAGCCCGCGACCGAGGAGGATTTTGGCAAAGAGTACCTCGCCCTGATGATGTCGGTCAAGACTGTCGATTCCCTTGAGGAGGCGATCGAACACATCAACCGCTACCATACCGGTCATTCAGACTGCATCGTGACAGAGAACAAAGAAGCCGGTGAACGGTTCCTGAGAGAGATCGACTCAGCCTGCGTCTATGTCAATGTATCCACAAGATTTACGGACGGATTTGAATTCGGCTTCGGCGCGGAGATCGGCATCAGCACCCAGAAGCTTCAGGCCAGAGGGCCGATGGGACTTAGAGAGATCACGTCCTACAAGTATCTGGTCACCGGACAGGGGCAGGTCAGGGGCTGACGCGGAACACCCGGAGACAGGACATCAAAAGATTAAATAATAAAAGGCTTTGCGTATACTGCCTTAGCAGTCTGCAAAGCCTTTTTAAACAAGAGCGGAAATAAGAGGAGCGGGAACAGACGGTGCCTTGCGGATCTGAAGATTCCGGGCAGGTCCTGTCATTCGTCCCATCCCTCATAGAGACGAACGATCACAGCGATCGTGCGGACATGTTCGTTCTCCTTAAGAGCGATGTCGTCGTAGTCGGAGACAGGGGGCATGTCGAGTGTCTCGAGAAGCTCGGTCTGGATCCAGTCCCGGCACTCTGCGATCGCATCGTTGATGCAGTCGTCCAGTGTATTGCCTTTGGCGGTGCACATGGCAAGATCCGGGAAATAAGCGGTATATGAGCCGTCTTCTTTTTTCTGAAATACAGCGGGATAACGAAATGTCATAGTGGTGATCTCCATTCCAAATAGATTTTCTTCTATTACTCTACTCCATTATGGTCTCGTTTACAAATGCAGATTGGAAAGTTTGAGGTATAATACAGGTTTTTGCTTTATAATGATGCAGGCGGGCTGCAATAGGAAAGCGTATTCCGCCGGCAGTCGGATCACAGGGAAGGAAGGCCAATATGGAACAGAATATTAAAGCGGTTTTCACCGATGTGGACGGAACGCTGTTAAACTCCGTGCACCGCATGACGCCCGGGACGAGAGACTGGATCCACAGGATCCTTCAGAGGGGGATCCATTTTGTGATCGTATCAGCCAGAAGCCCTTCGGGCATTTATCCGATCATGAGAAGAAACGACCTGCACTGCGCGCTGATCTCTTACAGCGGCGCAATGATCATGGACGAGGACAGAAATATCCTATACAGCAGACAGATCGACCGGCAGACCGCTCTCAGGATCGAGGAGTTTATCAGGGAAAAGGGATATGACCTGAGTCTCTGCATCTATTCCGGCGACGACTGGCTGGCGCCGGACAAAACCGATCCCAGGGTGATCAATGAGGAGCGGATCGTAGAAGCGCAGTCCAGGGAAGGCACGGTCGCGGATCTTGCGCCGGGAGAGGGCGTGAATAAATTCCTGTGCATCTGCGCGCCGGGAACGATCCTTGAGGTCGAGAGAGAGATGAAAGAGGCGTTTCCTGACGTGGCCGTGGTCAAATCCAGCGATATCCTGCTGGAGATCATGGCTAAGGGAATATCAAAAGCGGAAGCAGTGGAGAGATTCTGCGCGCATCTGGGCATTCTGCCGTCAGAGACGATCGCTTTTGGAGATAATTACAATGACGTCGAGATGCTGCAGACAGCCGGCCGCGGCTATGTGATGGGGAACGCGCCGGAAGAGATACAGCAGATGTTCGCGTTCACGACAGCGGATAACGACCATGACGGCATAGCGGAAGTACTGGAACAGCTCTTTGCCGGAGATATGTGATCTGGAAGGAACGGGAAGCGGTAATGAAAATACGATATCAGACCATGTACAGGATGATCATGATCCTGCTTGCCGCCGCAGCGGCACTAATGGTGTTGATCTTTCTGGTCTTCACACCTGACGCATCGACAGGGCAGAAAGAAAACGCGCATCTGATCGGCGCCAGCTATATGACAATGAATAATGAGTTCTATGAGATCCTGAACGAACAGATCAGCCACAGAGTGGAGGCGGAAGGGGACCGTCTTATCCTGAGAGATCCGGCCCTCAATCCGCAAAGGCAGATCGAACAGATCGAAGGTATGCTGGACAAAGGGATCGATGTACTGATCCTGACGCCGGTCAACGCGGACGGTCTGTGCGACGTTCTGACCAAAGCCCATGCAAAAGGGGTAAAGATCATAGTAGTGGACTCTGAGATCGCGGACGCGGAGCTTGCGGACTGCACGATCGTCTCGGACAATTACAGAGCCGGCCAGCTGCTGGGCGAGTATTTGATCAGTACGAGAGAGAAGGCTGACGTTGTTCTGCTGACACATGAGACAGCAATATCCGGAAGACAGAGAGTGCAGGGCTTTCTCAATACGATCAAAGGAAACAAAGAGTTCCGTATTGTGGAGGAGATCCCCTGTGAGGGACAGCTTGAGATCGCCATGCCCGGTATGGAGTCATTTATCGATCAGGGAGTTTCGTTTGACTGTGTGTTCTGCCTGAACGATCCGGCAAGCCTGGGCGCCGCTTCGGCACTCGACAATCATGGACTTCTGGATCAGGTTGATGTCTATGGAGTGGATGCTTCACCGGACGCCAAGCAGCTGATCTATGAAGGTAAAATGAAGGCCAGTGCCGCGCAGTTTCCCTCCAGGATAGGCGCAGAGGCGGCGAAAGCGATCTACAATCTTCTGGAAGGAAGAAAAGTGGAGGCTTATATCTCTGTTCCGGTGGAACTGGTCACAAAGGAGAATGTGGAACAGTACAACGTGGACAGATGGCAGTAAATAAAAGGCCGGATCCTGCAAGTTAAATGACAGATCCTGCCGCTGATCAATGAAACAGGGAGAAGAATATGCTTGAGAAAGCCGCTCCGGTAAGACGGGATTTTGACCGGATGGACCAGATTCCCGAAATGGTATTCCGGATCCTGCAGATGTTTAATTTTCTGATCATTTTATATATCACGCTCCTTTCCTGCCATGCGCTCTGGGGCTATGTGCATGAAGGAACAGCGCTGGATTTTCTATTGCTGGCCGGAAGAGTCCCGCCTTTGAACTGGGTCATTCCTGTGTCGGGCCTTTTGTTTTTGGGCTGCCTTGAGATCCTGCTTTCCGTGGAGTGCAATAATCATCCGGAACTTGTCTCCAAGCTTATCCTTGAATTCCTGGTAGTGATCGCGATCAGCTATGTGACCGGATTCGGCTATACGGGGATGGTCGTTCTGCTCCTGGCTGATATCATGCGCTATACGATCGACTGGCAGAAGAGAGCGATGTATATCCTGGCCGTATCAGTCTTCTCTCTGATGATGAACGGAAATGTACTGCAGAGATGGATGCATGTGATCCCCATCGACGTGGTATGGAGCTACTACAGGGCGGATCATGTGGCAAGACTTCTGGGCACACTCAATATTATGAATATGATCAATATATATGTGTTCATCTTCTACATGGTCATCCTGGTCCTCGCGCAGATGAGTGAGAAAGAGAGGATCCTTGCTCTCAACAACGAGCTCAAGAGGGCCAATACAAAGCTTGAAGAATATGCAAGCGAGTCGGCAAGGCTTGCGGAGACCAGAGAGAGAAACCGTCTTGCCAGAGAGATCCACGACACGCTCGGCCACTCGCTGACAGGGATCATCACCGGGATCGAGGCCTGCATCATGCTGATGGACATAGCGCCTGAGGCGACCAAAGAGCAGCTGCGCGCTATAGCGGATGTCGCGAGGACCGGTATCAACGATGTGCGGCACTCTGTTAAAGCGCTGCACGCGGACGCACTGGAATCCATGGAGCTTGAGGATGCGCTGCAAAAGCTGATCGACAGTACGATCAGATCCACAGGCGTTAAGATCTCCATGAGGATCACGACAGATCTCAGCCATTTTAACCAGGATGAGGACGACGTCATCTACCGCGTGGTGCAGGAGAGTATCACGAACGCGATCCGCCACGGCAAAGCATCAGAGATCTATATCACGATCGACCGGAGAGACGGAGACCTCCATATAATCATTTCCGATAATGGAGTCGGATGTGACAGTGTAACGGAGGGGTTCGGACTTCACCACATGAAAGAGAGGCTTGAGATGCTGGGCGGTCATATGGAGTATACAGGCAATGCCGGATTTACGATCCACGCATTGATCCCGATCCGCTGGGGAAATGAGAATTAACAGCATGTGCTCCGGCACAGAAACGGAGAGTAGATATGATCAAAATATTGATAGCTGACGACCAGGAACTGATACGGCAGAGCCTTCTGATCATTCTGGACAGCGTTCCGGATTTTCATGTGACAGATACGGCTGCGGACGGACAGGAAGTGATCCGCTGCGTAAAGAGAGAGAAGCCGGATGTGATCCTGATGGATATCCGCATGCCCAAAATGGACGGCGTGATCTGCACGCAGATCCTCAAGGAGCAGTATCCCGACATCAAGATCATTATCCTGACCACATTTGACGACGACCAGTATGTGTTCGACGCGCTCAAATACGGCGCGAGCGGATATCTGCTCAAAGGTATCTCCATGAAAGAACTGGAGGACGCGATCCGCAAAGTGTATCATGGCACAGCAATGATCAATGAGGATATCGCTTCCAAGGTCGTAAAGCTCTTTTCAAGGATGGCACAGACCAATCTCACGATCCAGGTAGATGAAAAGCAGTCTGCAAGTCTTAAGAACAGCGAGTGGCTGATCATAGTACAGGTGGGAAGCGGATTGTCCAATAAAGAGATCGCCGCGAAGCTGAACCTGTCGGAGGGAACGGTGCGCAACAGTCTCAGCAATATTCTCAGCAAGCTCGGACTTCGTGACAGGACGCAGCTGGCGATATGGGCTGTACAGACAGGCGCTGTGACCAGAGGCTTTGACGGAGAAGGCTGAGGTGAGTATGAAACTGACTTTTTATAAGACCAGACGGTTCCGCGTAGGCGTCAGTATTATCGTCATGCTTGCTGCGTTCTTTATCATGACAGGACAGTACCGCATGGTCCGGTTTTCCAAGGACAAGGTGCTGACAGTGGGCGTTTTTTCCGATAACTATTGGGGCATACATTACGGATATGCCAACAAGATCGTAGATGATGCGATCTCCCGCTTTGAGAAGGAGCATCCGGACGTCCAGGTCAGGTACGAGAGCGGGATCATGAAGGCGGACTATTCGGAATGGCTCTCCGAACAGATGATGAATGATACCATGCCGGATGTCTTCTTTATTCTGGGTGATGACTTCAGCGTTTTCGCGCGGATCGGCGCGCTGAAAGATCTGGACGACCTGATCAAAAAGGATGCGTCCTTTGACCCTTCCGAGTATTATAAGACAGCGTATGATTCGGGCAATTACAGCGGAAGTCAGTGCGCGCTTCCCTATGAGTGCGCGCCGAACATGATGTTTGTCAATAAAACGATCCTGGACCGGGAGCAGATCGCCATGCCTTCCCGGGACTGGACATGGAACGACTTTTATGAGATCTGCCGGAAGGTGACCAAGGATACGGAAGGGACCGGGATCATCAACCAGTTCGGCACATACAACTATACCTGGAACGACGCGTTTGACGCAAATAGCGTGAACCTGTTCGATGAAAAGGGAAGGAGCTGTGATTTCACAGTCCGTGAAGTCGGCGAAGCCATCGCTTTTCTGGAAAAGCTGGAAGGGCTCAACAGCGGCTATTCAGTCTCGAAAAGGGACTTTTCACAGGGAAACGTGGTCTTTCAGCCCATGCTTTTCTCCGAGTACAGGGCATATAAATCCCAGGAACTGAGTATTAAAAAGTATTCAGACTTCGAATGGGAGTGCATAACAATGCCTGCCGGCCCGTCGGGAGACAATTATTCCAGACTGGATACTCTGTCGATCGCAATGAGTGAGAAAACTACGGAAGAGGAGACGGCCTGGGAATTTATGAAGCTGCTCACGCAGGATGAAGAGATCCAGTCCGAGATCTTTGATTACTCGGCCGGCATCTCTGTTTTGCCATCCGTGACGCAGTCGGAGAGAACGATCAAACAGATCGCGGAGAAGACAGGAACAGCTTTCAATCCGGGTATTCTGGAAAGCGCCATGGTGAAGACGCTGATCAGCCCGAGGTTCCGCGGATATGACAATGCATTGGAAGAAGTGGGGATCGCTGTGCGCTCGATCCTTGACAGCAAGTCCAATATTCAGATGGAGCAGATCATCTGGAACAGAACGCTCAACAACTTCCTCAGATCCATGCAGTCGGAAAACGGATAAAATAAAATGTGACAAATGTCATATTTTGAATGACAATCATCACAAATAAACGGTGACACTTGTGAGATGTGCAGGTGCCGCCGTTTTTATATACTCTTAATTAAGAATTTATAAATAATTTATTATTCCATGCCTGCGGCTATGGAAAGAAAGGAGGATAAGCAGTTGAAATACGTAGTACTCGTAAGTCACGGTGAATTCGCTCCCGGTCTTCACAGCGCTGTTACAATGCTCGGCGGCGAAGACAGAGAGGACGTTCTCTCCACCAGCCTTAAGAACGGCATGGGTGCTGATGAGTTCGCGGACAACGTCAGAGAGCTTCTCTCTGTTGTAGGCGAGGATGATGAGATCATCATGTTCGCGGATATTGTCGGCGGATCACCCCTTGCTACGGCGGCGAATGTTATTGCTGAGAAAGGTCTTCTTGCAAAGACGACCATGATCGGCGGCATGAACCTTCCTTTGGTCCTGACAGCGGTTCTCGGAAAAGACGATGTCGACACCGAAGAGCTCAAGGAAGAGATCATCGAAGGCGCTAAAGACCAGATCAAGGAGTTCGTTGTCGCGGTAGACGATGACGATGATGAAGATCTGTAAAGATCCGTTATATCAACAAACCAACAGGAGGTAAACTATGATTTCTTTCGTACGTGTAGATGACAGAATGATCCACGGACAGACTGTTACAAGATGGTCTCTCGAGTATCCCTGCACAGGACTGATCGCTGTCAACGATGCAGCTGCTAAGAACCCCGTTCTGAAGGGTGCTTACAAGAGCGCATCTGACAAGAAGACCTTTGTATGGGCTGTCGATGAGTTCATCGCAAAAGCTCCCAAGGTTCTGGCTTCCAAGGACAAGTATTTCCTGATCACCAAGAACCCTATCGACATGAAGAAGATCCTTGTCGACGCAGGCATCGTTCCCAGTGATGTCAAGACCGTTATCATCGGACCTTGCAACGATCGTCCCGGCGCAACAAAGCTCGGCAACAACCAGTCCATCACACAGGAAGAGGCTGATGCTCTTGAAGCAATCACAAAGAAGGGCTACGAAGTAGAATTCGCACTTCTGAAAGAGACAGCGATCGGCAACTGGAAGAAATTCAGAGGCCAGTTCGGTTACACAGACTGATCGGATCTGTCCAAATATTAGATACACGAAAAGGAGAAAGAAATGTCCATTAATTTATTTCAGGCAATTATTCTCGGATTATTTGCTTCCCTCTCCAGTATGCCTGGTCTGGGCGGCACTTCCATCGGTAACTACACCCTTGGCAGACCTCTGATCGGTGGTCTGATCTGCGGTATCGTGCTTGGTGATATCCCCACAGGTATCATGGTCGGCGCTGCAATGCAGGTCGTCTATATCGCACTGGTTACCCCCGGCGGAACCGTTTCCGCTGACGTTCGTGCCGTATCTTACATCGGTATCCCGCTGGCAATGATCGCTCTTAAGAGCTATGGCCTGGATCCCGCTTCCGCAGAGGGCACAGCGCTTGCAACTTCTTTCGGTACCATGGTTGGTACGATCGGTACTGTCCTGTTCTACGGCACTGCTACCATGAACCTTGTATGGCAGCACATGGGCTGGGCATGGGTAGACAAGAGAGAATATGACAAACTCCCTCTTGTTGATTATGTACTTCCCTGGATCTCCCACATCTGCTTCTCCCTGATCCCCACAGTTATCATGTGTATGGCAGGAGAGCCCGTTGTTAACCTGATCAAGGAAAAACTTCCTATGGATGGAATCCCGATGAAGACTCTGTTCACCGTCGGAATCCCGATGAAGACTCTGTTCACCGTCGGCGCACTTCTTCCTTGCGTAGGTATTGCGATCCTGCTCAAGCAGATCGTCCGTAACGTTCTTGACTTTGTACCTTATCTGACAGGTTTCACACTGGCTGCATCCATGGGCGTTAACCTGGTTGCTTCCACTGTAATCGCAGGTATGTTCGCGATCCTGATCTACAAGCTGAAGATGCTCGAGCTCAGAAAGCCCGCAGCAGCGGCATCCAGTGCAGCAGCTGAAAACGGATGGGATGATGATGAGGAGGATATCTAATCGTGGCTGAGAAAAAATTATCCAAAAAGGCGTTAAGTTCTGGTTTTCACAGATGGTATTATGGTAACCTGACATGCTTCTCTCAGGAGCACATGCAGACATTCGGTTACCTTTGCTCTATGCTCCCTCTCTGCAAAGAGCTCTATGCGGATGATCCCGACAGAATGGCTGAGTCCATGGACACTTACAGAACATTCTTCAACACAGAGCCTCAGCTGGGCGCTATCATCGTAGGCGTTACCGCAGGTCTTGAAGAAGCAAGAGCGAATGGTGCGGAAGACGTTGACAGCGAGACCATCAACGGTCTTCGCGCAGGTCTGATGGGACCGATCGCAGGTATCGGCGACTCTCTGGTAGTTGGTACTGTTATCCCGATCCTTCTTGGTATCGCAATGGGTATGTCCGGCGGCGGATCACCCGCAGGCGCTATCTTCTACATCATCGTATGGAACCTGTTCGCATATTTCGGAATGCGTTTCCTGTACTTCAAGGGCTATGACATGGGTACTAAGGCCGTCGAGTTCCTTGTCGGCGATATCGGTACCGCGATCCGTGAAGCAGTTACAACCCTCGGTGGTATCGTCATCGGTGCCGTATCCGCTACATGGGTATCTGTAAAGACAAGCTTTGCTCTGTACAATGAGGCAGGCGAGGCGTACATGGTCCTTCAGGAAAAGCTTGACAGCGTATTCCCCGGACTTCTTACAGCAATCTTCGTAATCTTCTGCTGGTGGCTGATGGCTAAGAAGCGCTTCAGCCCTCTGAAGGTCATGGGACTTCTGGTTGTGATCGCTTTCGTAGGCGTTCTGGTTGGTTTCTTCAACCCCGGTCTTTCCTACTAATTCACACAGTAAAGATAGTTCACGGAACTACTGAAGTCGAAAGGGGGGTTCCTCGTGGAACCCCCCTTATTTTATAGATCAGGGGAAACCTGAAGTCATATTGATCGGAATGGAGAATGAAAATGGCCGAACTGAGCAAAAAAGAGCTCCTTGAAGAAGCAAAAAAACAATCAGAAGCTCTCGAAAGGATCAGCAGATGGAGGACCTATTCGATGGTGCTCTCCGCGATCGGCGTCGTTGTGGCGTATATGGGCTTTACAGGCAGCGCGAAGTACCACATTGCGATCGGGGCTGCCGGGGCAGCAGTGATCCTGATCGGTATGGCATTTGCGATCATCTGCAATCTGGGGATCAGAACAGGCCGGGAAAATGTGGAGAGGATCCTCAACGCGGCTGAGAAAAAGAAATAACTATCTGGGGGATACAGCATAAGGAGGGCAGCATGGAAAGATTTCAGTGTGTTTCTCATCTTGAAAATGGTCTGGACATCAAGACAGCCGGTGAATTTGTCAGAGAGGCGATCAGATGCACCAGTAAGATCACGATCCGGAATGGCGGAAGAAAAGGTGATGCAAAGCTCATCTTCAATGTGATGAGCCTTGGGATCCAGAAAGGCGATGTCCTGAATATGGAGCTTGAAGGCGAGAATGAGAAAGAAGATGCGGCCGCCCTTATGACGTATATGGAAACAAACCTTTGACACAGCAGGATTTACGAAGATCACTTTGCGGAATGCACAGTGATCTTTTTTTAGGGTTATGATACATGCCATAATGTGGTAGAATTTCATAGTAGCAAAACATTGTAATGTAGGGGTTTGGGAATGCTGCAGATAATAACAGGGATCATCAGTAACAGGATCATTCAGACAGGCGCGGTGGCGTGGACAGTTTCTCAGGTGTTAAAGACGCTGATCCATCTGTTCATCAATAAAAAGATCGTCTGGGAGCGCCTGATCGGGGACGGCGGCATGCCCAGCAGCCATTCCGCGACGGTAATGTCTGTTGCGATCGCAACCGGATTTGTGGCAGGCTGGGACTCGCCTGTTTTTGCGGTCGCGCTGTTTTTTGCCGCTATAGTCATGCACGACGCAAGAGGTGTCCGGAGAGAGACCGGTAAGCAGGCGGTTGTCATCAACAACATGATCGAGCTGTTTGAGAAGATGGGCGCAGGTACGCTCACACCCGAACAGTCCCTCAAGGAATTTGTCGGCCACTCGCCTATGCAGGTCCTGGCAGGCGGAATACTTGGCGTGATCGTGGCATTGGTCATGAATATGTAAGTAAAGGGGAGAGAATATGATACAGGATATTGCGCCCCATAAAATGCACAATCAGTTCCGGAAGGACTGTGTGCCGGATGCCGGAAGTCCGGTGCTTATCTTCAGCGGGAACAGGCTGGAATACATCAAGGCGTTTGTGGAGAACGGACGGTTTTCTTATCCGGTCTATAGTCAGATGCCGGAAGGGATCCGGTATATCTATATGTTTTCAATAGACCGGGATCAGTATTTCCTCGGTATTGCGGACGAGAAAACCATTGGAGCGCTTCCGGCCGGTCTCGAGGATATTAAGATCAGGGATCTCAGACCCGGCTTCTATCTGGGAGATGAGAACCGCCATCTGATCTTTGCTGCTTATACGGGCGGACAGCTCGCCGGCTGGTACAGGGATAACCGCTATTGCGGAACCTGTGCGCACATGACAGAGCCTTCTGATACGGAGAGGGCGCTCGTATGCCCGCACTGCGGGAGGATCATTTATCCCAGAATCCTTCCGGCGGTGATCATCGGCGTTACGGACAAGGACCGGCTCCTGATGACCAAATATGCGGGACGCAGAATTCCTTTCTACGCGCTGGTCGCCGGTTTTAACGAGATCGGCGAGACATTTGAAGAGACCGTGCAGAGGGAAGTCATGGAAGAGGTCGGTCTGAAAGTAAAGAATATCCGCTATTATAAGTCCCAGCCTTGGGGAATCGTTGACGACATCCTCGCGGGCTTTTACTGCGACGTGGATGGCGACACTGAGATCACGCTGGACCGCACGGAACTCAAGGAGGCCGTCTGGGTTGACCGAAAGGACATTGAGGGGCAGCCGCAGGATCTGAGTCTCACCAATGAGATGATGATCGTTTTCAGAGATGGAAAAGAGCCGCTCGGCTATCGTTACGCGCAGTAAACGCGTACGGCGAGTGTGCTGCAAGGACCGCAGGGCAGAGGCATAGCATGAAAGCGATGAACCTTTATCTGCTGACAAGAGCCTTGGGGGAGGAAGATTTTTCCCGCCTTGCCCGGGAGCTGACAGGAGAAGTACGCTACAGGAAATACAGCAGGCACGAGGCGGAGTCGCTCCGCGCACTGATCGGCCATATTGAAGGCGCGCTCAGAAAGCGGGAAGTGAGCGGCAGAAACTGCGTGTCTTTTCTCGATGGATTTTATTTTTCTTATACCATTGCGCATATCAGCAAGGAGTTCGACCTGTTAAAGATCTCCGGCGACGGAGAGTGCGTCCTCAATATCGAACTCAAGAGCGAGGACATTGAGACGGACAGGATCGCCAGACAGCTCGCGCAGAACAGATATTATCTGTCCCATATCTCCAAATCTATATATTCTTTCACGTATGTGATGCAGACCAATACCCTTTACAGTTATAACGACAAAGGACATCTGCGGGTTTGCGAAGCGGGAGAACTGGCCGAAATATTGTGCCGCCCCGCTTTTCAAAGCTATGTGGAAAAGGATCTTGACCTGTATTTTCGGGCGGCGGATTACCTGATCGCCCCGGCAGCCATGCCGGAGAAATTCCTGCAGGGCAACTACTTCCTGACCAACCAGCAGGCTGAATTCAGACGCAGGATCCTTGCGGAACTGAAGGATGCGCAGGATGAGGAGAAAACACCACTGATCACGGTGACCGGCAGTGCGGGAACAGGCAAAACACTGCTTTTATTTGATCTGGCCATGGCCATATCGAGGAGAAGGAAAGTCCTCCTTCTCATTGCAGGCAGAATGCAGGAGGGACACAGGATCATCAATGAGCGTCTCCGGAATGTCTCGATCTGCCCTGCGCAGGCGTTTGACACTTCGCAAGAATGCGACTATCTCCTGGTGGATGAGGCCAACAGGATCCATGAGTCAGTCATGGACCGGATCATAGCGTATATTGACCAGAATAAGACGCCCTGTATCATGGCCTATGATCCGCGGCAGCTGCTGGACCCGGAAGAGACGGTGGCGGAAGTGGACGAGCGGATCGGGGAACTCAGCACCATGCCCCTGGAGTTTACAGGAAATATCCGGATCAATAGGCCGGTCTATTCTTTTCTGCGCACATTGTTTCGCGCCAAAGAGAGACCGGCCAGAGTGGATTACAGCTGTATAGACATCCTGTTTGCCGGAAACCGCATTGACGCGGACGCCATCCTGACTTATTACAGGGACAGAGGGTATAAACTGATCACGCTGCCCGGCGGTTTTCGGGGGCAGAAAGGGCTCAGCGCGGAGGAGATCGTCGGGCTGGAGTTTGAAAGTGTGGTCATGGCCGTTGACACCAGGTTTTATTACAATGAAGAGCACCATCTGAAAGCGCACGGGGAGGACGCGGAGGAAGCACTGCGGCTTTTGTACGAGGGGATCTCACGGACGCGCGAGAAGCTGTGCCTTCTTGTCCTGGAAAATGAAGCGCTATTCGCGCAGATCCTGTCGATCCGCGAGCAGTGATCCCTGCAGGATCCGCTGCGGAGCACAGGCCGGAACGGTCTGTGTAAGAGAGGCAGGAAACAGGGAACAGAGCAGTATGAATAAGAGAACAGACGGGCAGCAGTATTTTGACACACCGGTGGCCCTGATCAGGTATTTTTTAAAGGGCAGCATCGGTGTCTTTGTACTGAGCATGGTATTTGCCTCCGCGGTATCGTTCCTCGATATGGTTCTGCCGCGGATCATCAGTTTTACAGTGGACAGTGTGATCGCTGATAAAGCGCCGGATCTTCCGGCGTTTGTTGTCGTGCGTCTTGAAGCGGCGGGCGGCGTGGAGCTTCTTCGCAGCAGGCCGGTTCTGATCGCCGCAGCTGTCCTTGCCGTAGCGCTTACCGGCGCCATATTCAGATATCTGTTCCGCTATTTCAATGAAGTGGCGGCAGAGCGGTTCGTCAAGAAAATGCGGGACAGCCTGTATGGCAAAATACAGCGCCTCCCCTACGCCTGGCACGGCCGGAACAGCACGGGTGATATCATCCAGCGGTGTACTTCAGATGTGGAGACCATCAAGGTGTTCGTCTCCGAGCAGCTGACGTCCCTCGTGCGCGTGATCGTTCTGATCGCGCTGGCTGTAAGCTTTATGGCCGGGATCAACGGAACCATGACAGCGGCCGCTTCCCTTTTTATTCCGATCGTGATCGGGTATTCACTTTTCTTCTATGCAAAGATCGGAAATGCTTTTGAGAAGGCGGATACAGAGGAAGGACGTCTGTCCGCGATCGCGCAGGAAAACCTGACGGGCATCAGAGTGGTGCGCGCGTTCGGACGGGAGAGCTATGAGAGGGAGAGATTTGAGAAGCAGAACAGCTATTATACAGGATTCTGGATCCACCTGATGCGGATCCTGTCGCTGAACTGGGTCACCGGCGATGTGATGACAGGGCTGCAGTATCTTCTGGTCAACATTATGGGAGCCGTTTTCTGTGTGAACGGAAGGATCACAGCCGGCGAGTTTATCGCGTTCGTATCCTACAACAGCCTTCTGATCTGGCCGGTCCGCTCACTGGGACGCGTGATCTCGGAGATGAGCAAAGCGGGCATCTCTCTGGACAGGCTCCGCTACATAATGAACGCTGAGGAAGAGAAGAATCCTGAAAATGCGCTGCGACCTCCCATGGACAGGGATATCCGGTTTGAAAACGTATCGTTCAGTTACGGAGACGGTTCCGGAGAAGCGGTATCGGAGGTGTCTTTCAAGGTTTCCGCCGGCACGACGCTGGGAATCCTGGGCGGTACCGGATCAGGCAAGTCAACGCTGATGTATCTGTTAGAGCGGCTCTACCCGCTTGAAGAGGGGCAGGGGAGGATCCTGATCGGGGATGCGGACATCGCGCAGATCGATCAGGAATGGCTTCGCGCGCAGATCGGTATGGTCCTGCAGGAGCCCTATCTCTTTTCCCGCACCATTGCGGAGAATATCGCGATCACATCCGGCAGCTATAAGGACAAAGATATACGAAGGGCTTCAAAAACAGCGGATCTTCTTGAGACCGTGGATCATTTCCCTTCCGGTTTTGAGACCTTTGTCGGAGAGCGCGGCGTGACCTTGTCCGGCGGACAGAAACAGCGGACAGCGATCGCACAGATGCTGATCCGGCAGTGTCCCATCATGATCTTCGACGATTCGCTTTCCGCCGTGGACGCGGAGACGGATGCCAGGATCCGGGCTGCCCTCAGAAAGGACACCGGGGACGCGACCGTGATCCTGATCGCACACCGCATCACGACGATCATGCACGCGGATCAGATCCTGGTCATGGACAAGGGCAGGATCAGAGAACGCGGCACGCATGAGGAGCTGCTGGCGCTCGGCGGCACCTACAGAAAGATCTATGACCTGCAGATGGCGGGAAGCGAAGAGTATGCTTTGCAGAACGCGGAAGAAGAGAGGGGTGAGTCAGATGAAAGATAAGGATCAGACTGTTTCCCTTCGCTTTTTCGGAATTTCCAGGCTCTTACCCTATTTGTATCCGTACAGGGGCAGGATCACCAGGATGGTCCTCCTTGCCCTGATCTGCAGTGTGATCGACGTGTCCTATCCGCTCTTTAACCGGTATGTGCTGGACCATTTTATTGCGGAAGGCACGCTGCAGGGCCTCCCGGCCTTTATTGTGCTCTATGTCGCTGTACTCCTCTTTCAGGCGGTGATCAACGACAGGACTATGATCGACTCGGGCACCGTGGAGATGTCTGTTGACAGGGATCTCAGAAACAAAGCCTTCCATCATATTCAGACGCTGTCCTTCTCTTACTTTAACCAGAACAGTGTCGGTTATATTCACGCCCGTGTCATGAGCGATACAGGTAAGATCGGCGAAGCGGTCTCCTGGAGGATGATGGACTGTATCTGGAACGGCTCCTATATTCTGTTCGCGATCTTTGTCATGTGCAGGACTGATCTGCAGCTGGCTCTGTGGATGATCGCGCTCCTCGCGGTGTCGGGACTCCTGATCGCGCTGTTCCAGAAGAAACTCGTCGCGGTCAACCGCGTGATCCGCGAGATGAACTCCCGGATCACGGGAGATTTCAATGA
This sequence comes from uncultured Lachnospiraceae bacterium, assembly GCA_902801415.1. Classification (GTDB taxonomy): domain Bacteria; phylum Bacillota; class Clostridia; order Lachnospirales; family Lachnospiraceae; genus CAG-791. Next base: position 4,375 of record CADCIK010000044.1, on the reverse strand, counting down.
GGGGATCACCGGCGCCAGATCCATCAAGCTCCTCGGCGTGGAAGAGAAAATGCAGAGGGAGTTTGAGACGGACACGGAGGCCATACGAAAAGAGTCTGTCCGCGCAGTGCGCTATTCTGCAATGCTGATCTCCACGGTCACACTGATGTCCTCTGCGGCGCTTGCCGTAGTACTGTGGCAGGGCGGCATCATGACAAGAGAGGGGATCATCAGGATCGGAACCCTTTCCGTCTTTGTCTCCTATGCAGTGGGCATGGTGGAACCGCTGCAGTTCATCATCCAGAACATATCGGCCTTCATTGCGATCCAGGTCAATATAGAGCGCCTGACCAATCTCCTCGCGGAGCCGGCGGACGTCGCGGATTCGCCGGAAGTCATAGAGCGATATGGAGACAGCTTCACGCCAAAGCGGGAAAACTGGGAGCCGCTGCGCGGAGACATCGAATTCAGGGATGTGACATTCCGCTATCCGGACGGCGAGGAGAATGTGCTCGAGCACTTCAACCTCAAAGTTCCGCATGGCCGCAATATCGCGATCGTCGGCGAGACCGGCGCCGGCAAATCCACGCTGGTCAACCTGATCTGCCGCTTCTATGAACCTACGGAAGGCGTGCTTCTTATCGACGGAAGAGATGCAAGGGAAAGATCCCAGCTGTGGCTGCACAGCCATCTTGGCTACGTGCTGCAGACGCCGCATCTGTTCTCCGGAACTGTGCGCGATAACCTGCGATATGGAAGACCGGACGCCTCAGATGAAGAGATCATAGAGGCTCTGGAGATGGTGTCAGCTGCAGACGTAGTGGCGCGAATGGGCAGCCAGGACCAAGAAAAAGGCCCGATCAGAGAGGCGTCCCGCGACGCCATGATCCGAAAGGGCCTTGGATGCGATGTGGGAGAAGGCGGAAGCCATCTGTCGACAGGCGAGAAGCAGCTTCTGTCTTTTGCCAGGGCGCTTCTTGCAGATCCCCGGCTCCTGATCCTGGATGAAGCCACTTCTTCGATCGACACACTGACGGAAAAAGCGATACAGAACGCGATCGCGGTCGTCACGAAGGACCGCACTTCCTTTGTGATCGCCCACAGACTCTCCACGATCACCAACGCGGACCTGATCCTGGTGGTCAGGGACGGCAAGATCGAGGAGAGGGGCACGCATAATGAACTGATGAGGAAGAGAGGGTACTATTACGCTCTCTACACAAGGCAGTACGAGGAGAGCATTCTTGAACTGCATCAATAAGTATCGCGAAGGCTTCGGATCCGGAGCCTTTTGGTGCCGCTTTTCAGGAGGGGACCGATCGGAAAGCGCCATGTGCGGTGCATATTGTCCACGGAAGCCAGAAATATTCATACAAGGTCCAAACCCCTTCCAAAGTCCTGCGGATCATGACTGCCTCCTTTTCAAAGCGCGCTCCCGGATGGGCGGCAGGATCGTGTCCGGCACATACAGATGTCCGTAGCCGGTGCCCAGATCCAGGTTCTGTTTGCGCGTCCCGTGGAAGTCGCTGCCGCCGCTCAACAGGAGACCGTACTTTTCTGCAATACGGGACAGGTTCGCAGTGTCAGCCTGTCTGTGGGTGGAATAATAGACTTCAATCCCATCCAGACCGAGCCCGGTGAGAGAAGCGACAAGCGCATCCAGTTCAGTTTCGCTCATCTTATACTGCAGAGGATGCGCGAGGATCGGAACGCCTCCAAAGCGAAGCAGAAAGCGGACCGCGTCATGCGGCGTGATCTTCTCTCTTGGCACAAAGCAGGGACAGTCGTCTCCGATCAGCTTCCGGAAGGCTTCATCAATGGAAGAGATCATACCCCGGTCGAGCAGGTACTGGGCGAAGTGGGCCCTTGTGATGACCGTATCGGGAAATGCGGCTTCCAGATCCTCATAGGAGACCGGACAGCCGTTTTCTGTCAAAAGACTGCACATCTTGCGGTTCCTGTATATTCTGGCGTCCGCGAATCCGCGCAGCCTGTCCGCGAATTCCCTGTTCTGCCAATCGATGAAAAGGCCGACGATATGAATATCTTTACCTCTGTACTCGGTGGACAGCTCTACGCCGGGGATCACTTCAGGGACAAGCGCGTCCGGATCCTGCGAGCTGAGCGACCGGGCAGCCTGAACAGCTTCTTCGATGCCGTCGATGGTATCGTGATCGGTCAGCGCTATTGCAGCCAGTCCTTTCTGCGCGGCATAGCGGATCAGCTCCGTGGGCGTCAGGGTCCCGTCCGACCGCGTGGAATGGGTATGTAGATCAATGGGATGCATGGAAAGCCCCCTTCCTTTTGTAAAAGAATGTATATTCTAAGTATACAAAATAAGAACCGATAAATCATGTAAACGAAAAAAACAGCCGGCTGCATTCCGCAGCCGGCTGTACGCGCTTACTCTGTTCAGTTGCTGTCCTCGTCGCGGGACGCTTCGTAGACAGTTCTCTTTCTTGCATCGGCGTTGTTTGCAAGATAGTCGTCATATGTGGTGACTTTGTCGATGATGCTTCCGTCGGGAAGGATCTCAATGATGCGGTTGGCGGTCGTCTGTACCACCTGGTGGTCACGGCAGGCGATCAGTTCAACACCGGGGAACTTGATCATGCCTTCGTTGAGGGCGGAGATCGATTCCATATCCAGGTGGTTGGTGGGCTCGTCGAAGATCAGGCAGTTGGCGCCGCTGATCATCATCTTGGAGAGCTGGCAGCGGACCTTCTCGCCTCCGGAGAGGACGTTGACCTTCTTGACGCCGTCGTCGCCGGCAAAGAGCATTCTGCCTAAGAATCCGCGGACATAGGTCACATCCTTGATGGGAGAGTAGCCGGTCAGCCACTCGGTGATCGTGAGCTCGCCCTTGAACTCCTTGGAATTATCCTTCTGGAAATAAGCCTGGGATGTCGTGACGCCCCACTTGTAGGTGCCCTCATCGGGTTCCATATTGCCCATCAGGATCTCGAACAGCGTGGTCTTGGCAAGCTCCTGGCTGCCGACAAAGGCGATCTTGTCATCATGCCCCATGACGAAGGATACGTTGTCGAGGACCTTGACGCCGTTGATGGTCTTGCTGATGCCGCTCACGGTGAGGACCTCATTGCCGATCTCTCTGTCGGGACGGAAGTCGATGTAAGGATACTTGCGGCTCGAGGGCTTGATCTCCTCAAGCTGGATCTTCTCAAGAGCGCGCTTACGGCTCGTAGCCTGCTTGGACTTGGAAGCGTTTGCCGAGAAGCGTGAGATGAACTCCTTGAGTTCCTTGATCTTTTCTTCCTTCTTCTTGTTGGCTTCCTTCATCTGGCGGATCAGGAGTCTTGAGGACTCATACCAGAAATCGTAGTTGCCGGCAAACAGCGTGATCTTGCCGTAGTCGATATCCGCGATATAGGTGCACACCTTGTTGAGGAAGTAACGGTCGTGGGATACGACGATAACGGTATTCTCGAAATTGATGAGGAATTCCTCCAGCCAGGCGATCGCGTCCAGATCCAGGTGGTTGGTGGGCTCGTCCAGAAGCAGGATGTCGGGATTTCCGAACAGGGCTCTGGCAAGCAGGACCTTGACCTTCTGCGCGCCGGTAAGCTCTCTCATCAGATAGCTGTGCAGCTCCGTCTCGATTCCGAGGCCGTTCAGAAGGGACTCCGCGTCGGACTCCGCCTCCCAGCCGCCGAGCTCCGCGAACTCGGTCTCCAGCTCGCTGGCCTTGATGCCGTCTTCATCGGAAAAGTCTTCTTTGGCGTAAAGGGCGTCCTTTTCCTTCATGATCTCGAAGAGACGGGAATTACCCTGGATCACGGTATCGAGGACGATCTGATTATCATATTTGTTCTGGTTCTGTTCCAGGAAGGACAGTCTCTGTCCCTGGGAAATGGAAACAGTGCCGTTGGTGGTATCCAGCTGTCCGCTGAGGATCTTAAGGAAAGTGGACTTTCCGGCGCCGTTGGCACCGATGATGCCGTAGCAGTTTCCTTCGGTGAATTTGATGTTGACATCTTCAAACAGGGCTTTCTTGCCGAGTCTTAATGTAACGTTATTTGCTGAGATCATGCAGCCTCCTTATTCCATACAAAAAACGCAGACAGTAATCCGCTTTTATAATAATAACGGAGGACATGCCCGCAGGCAAGGACAGGTTTTTATAAATTTGTCTCTGTATTCATGAATAAAATAGGTAAAAAGCTATACTTTGGCCGCTGCCGCGAGACCCGGACCGCTCCAATGCAAGTGCGCGGCGATTGAAGCAAAAGCATGGAATTTTATAGTAGATAGTGTTAGACTGTAATTGTATAAAAATGTCATCAGAGGGAAATACATGAACAGCAATTCCGGCAAAATATGGATGGTTCCGCTGGTTCTCACCGGCTTTTATTTTTGGTCGATCATGCCGAGAATG
>CADCIK010000043.1 GCA_902801415.1 uncultured Lachnospiraceae bacterium | reverse complement strand
TACGATATGGTAGACCTTGACAAGAACACCCTGATCTACAAGCTGAGAAAAGAGCAGGATGCAATGTACGGCAAGTACATCCTGTAATATGATCTGACGAGATAGTTTCTCATAGATACCTATCTTTAAAATACACCGTGTATAGTCTTATGAACAAAGATGATACACGGTGTTTTTTTGCGTGAACTACTTATGATCAAGGATGATATACGGTGTATTTTTACATGAATAATAGAGCATATATGTGTATTTTGACCTGAATCCATTGCATTTGTTATATAAATAACATATAATAAATCAAATGATCTGGGAGATTGAATAAATGAAAAAGATTGTTGACGATGAGCGCCTGATCTATAAGGTCTGCTGCCTGTATTACCAGGATAATATGAACCAGAAGGAGATTGGAGACTACCTCGGTGTTTCAAGGTCTTCTGTTCTTCGTATGCTGCAGAAAGGGAAGGAGCTGGGCATCGTAAAGATCAAACTGAATAATCCCTCAACATTTGATTACGGAGAAATGGAGAAGAAACTGGAGAATATGTACGGTCTCAAGGATGTGCTGATCGTGGAGAACAGTGTTCTTGATTCCAAGACGGAAGCAGCCTCCTACCTGTTCGGTCAGGCTGCTGATTATCTCTACAATTTCTTCAAAGAGGGCGACCAGATCGGCGTCACTATGGGGCAGACACTGAACAATGTCGTGGTGACCAACAAGGTCTATGACAAATTCAAGAACATCATGTTTGTTCCCATGGAGGGCGGCATCAGCCAGAGCACTGTGGATGGCGCTGACGTGCAGGGCAATGAGATCGCAAGGAAATTTGCGGACAAGTTCGGAGGTACTTATACACAGTTCCTCTCACCGGCTGTCTTTTCGGATAAAGTGGTTCTTGACTATTTCATGCAGGAAAAAGCGGTCAACTATATTCTGGACGAGTTTAAGAAGATCAATGTGGCTGTTCTGGCCATGGGTATTCCGGAGAAAGCGGACCACACACTTTTAAAGGCCGGTTACGCGACTAACAGAGAACTCAGAACCCTGGCAGATGGAGGAGCAGTCGGAGATATCTGCCTCCAGTTCTATGACAAGGACGGCAATACAGACAAGTTTAGTTTCTTTAATGACCGTGTAGCTGCAATGCGCCTGGATAATATCAGAAGGATTCCGGACAAGATCGGTATTGCCAGCGGCGAGAAGAAAGCGGTTTCCGTGATCGGCGCGATCAGGGGCGGATTCATCAATATCCTTGTTACGGACGCGGAATGCGCCAAGAGGCTGCTCAAGTATTCGGAGGCATAGAGTATTTTGCAAATTCTGTAGTTTAATATTTCAGTACGTTTTCAACAAGGCGTATCGCAGCTGTCATTTTATTGACGGCGCGATGCGCCTTGTTATTTGTACAAATGGTCATTTTGTGGAGTCAAAACATACAATAGAACATATGACGTGGTAATAATGATTAAGTATATGATTTAAACATATGTTCTGCACATTAACATTGATATTGCAAAATATATATAGTAGTATATAACCAGAAAGAGAAGGATAAAATGTACGGGAAGCACATCCTCTGACACAGCGGATAGGCTGAATAAAAGTTCTGAAATAGCACAGCCGGAGTAAAACGAATGAAGAAAATAGTCGATGATGAGCGTCTGATCTACAAAGTATGCTGCCTTTACTATAACGACAATATGAACCAGATGGAAATCGGAGATTATCTCGGCGTTTCCAGGTCATCGGTCATGCGTATGCTCCAAAAGGGCAGAGAGATGGGGATTGTTACCATCGAGATCCACAATCCGTTCACTTATGATTACGGGGAAATGGAGAAGAAGATTGAGAATTACTACGGACTAAAGGATGTCGTAGTAGTGGAAGACAGCGTACTTGACTCCAAGACTGAAGCGGCTTCTTATCTCTTTGGCCAGGCGGCGGATTATCTCTATAATGTCTTTAACGAGGGTGACCAGATCGGCGTCACAATGGGGCAAACACTCAATAACGTGGTTGCCACCAATAAAACGTACGATAAGTTCAAAAACATCATGTTCGTTCCCATTGTAGGCGGTATAAGCCAGAGTACAGTGGACGGTGTCGATGTGCAGAGTAATGAGATCGCAAGGAAATTCGCGGACAAGTTCGGCGGTACCTATACGCAATTTCTCTCGCCGGCTGTTTTTTCTGACAAAATGATCCTGAACTATTTTATGCAGGAGAAAGCAGTCAATTACATACTTGACGAGTTCAGGAAAATCAATATCGCAGTAGTAAGTCTCGGCATTCCGGAAAAGGCGGATCACACACTGTTCAAAGCCGGCTATGCTACGCAGAGAGAACTGCGGACACTGGCCGAATGCGGAGCTGTTGGAGATGTGGCGCTTCAGTTTTATGACGAAGAAGGAAATACAGAGAAATTCCATTTTTTCAATGACAGGGTGGCGTCCATGCAGCTCGATATGATCAGGAAGATTCCGGTCAAGATCGGAATTGCCGGAGGAGGCAAGAAAGTGCACTCTGTGATCGGCGCGATCCGCGGAGGATTCATCAACGTGTTGATCACAAATGCTGAATGTGCCCGCGAGCTGATCAGAAGGATGTAAGAAGACGCGCAAATGTGATTGTATTCATCAATGTTATGTACTGGATTCAATACATTATTTCAAAATATTATAACATTTGATATTATATTTGACGCTTGATACAAACATTTGATGCTATACAGCTTTACATCAGAGGGGATTTATTCGTGAATAAGTTATTGCTCCAGAAAATGGCCAATGAAGTCAGAAAAGGAATTATCAACGGAACACACGCAGCAGAATCCGGTCATCCCGGCGGATCTCTGTCCGCTGCCGAAGTTCTTACCTATCTGTATTTTGAAGAGATGAACATAGATCCTGCGGATCCCGGCAACCCGGACCGCGATAGATTCGTCCTTTCTAAAGGACACGCTGCACCCGGTCTTTACTCTGTACTGGCAAACAGAGGTTACTTTCCTGTTGAGGATTTAGTGACGCTCAGACACCTGGGATCTTATCTGCAGGGGCACCCTTGCATGACGAGTACGCCCGGAATCGATATGTCCAGCGGGTCTCTCGGGCAGGGGATCTCAGCTGCTGTCGGCATGGCGCTCTCCGCTAAGCTCAGAAACAAGGATTACAGAGTCTATACACTCCTTGGTGATGGAGAACTGCAGGAAGGACAGGTATGGGAAGCGTCCATGTTTGCCGGTGCCAGAAAACTGGACAATCTGGTAGTTATCGTGGACAACAACGGACTGCAGATTGACGGAAAGATCGAGGACGTCAACTCCCCTTATCCCATCGATAAGAAGTTCGACGCTTTCAATTTCCATGTGATCAACGTATCGGACGGAAATGATCTGGACCAGCTTGACGCTGCGTTCAAAGAGGCCAGAGAGACCAAGGGAATGCCCACAGCGATCATAATAAAAACCGTAAAAGGCAAAGGTGTATCCTTCATGGAAGGCCAGGCGGGATGGCATGGCAAGGCGCCAAATGATGAGCAGTATGCGATGGCGATGGAAGAACTTGAGAGAGTGGAGGAAGCGTTATGCCGGAAGTAAAAAAGATCGCAACCAGAGAGAGTTATGGAAACGCGCTCGCAGAGCTCGGAAGAGAACATGATGACGTCGTAGTGCTGGATGCGGATCTGGCAAACGCGACCAAAACAAATATCTTTCAGAAGGCTTTTCCCGAAAGGCACATTGACTGCGGCATCGCGGAAGCGGATATGATGGGTATTGCGGCAGGTCTTGCTGCAACAGGCATGGTTCCATTTGCCAGCACATTTGCTATGTTCGCTGCAGGGCGTGCCTTTGAACAGATCCGCAACTCGATCGGATATACGCATCTCAACGTCAAGATCGGAGCTACGCACGCCGGAATCTCTGTGGGCAGAGATGGGGCCAGCCACCAGTGCAACGAGGATATCGCGCTCATGCGAACCATTCCCGGAATGACTATTATTAACCCTTCCGATGATGTAGAAGTTAAAGCTGCGGTGAAAGCGGCGTATGAAATGGAAGGTCCTGTATATCTTCGTTTCGGCAGACGTGCTGTACCGGTGATCAATGACAGACCGGATTACAAATTCGAGATCGGCAAAGGCGTAGTTCTCAGAGAAGGCACTGATGTGGCTATTATTGCTGCCGGTCTATGCGTTCATTCTGCTGTCGAAGCAGCAGAGATGCTTGCAGCGGATGGAATTAACGCAATGGTGATCAATATGCACACCATCAAGCCCCTGGACCGGGAACTTGTGGTCCGTGCCGCGCAGGAAACTGGAAAGATCGTCACAGTGGAAGAGCATTCCATCATTGGCGGCCTGGGCGGCGCTGTCTGTGAAGCACTCTGTGAGAGCTGTCCCGTTCCCGTAAAGAGGATCGGCATGAACGATGTATTCGGCGAGTCAGGTCCGTCCGCCGCTCTTTTAGAGAAATACGGCCTGGATGGAAAGGGCGTCTACAAGACCGTGAAGGAGTTTGTCGGCTGATCAAAGCATCCAGTTCGATCCGATAATATGTAAATCCATATATGAGAAAAAGACCGCTGCGTTTATAAACGCGGCGGTCTTTTTAGAATGTATCAACTTATGAGATGTCAGCAGCTGATACACGTATTACTTGGTTCCGAAGACCTTGTAATAGTGTGTGAGGCACTCATTCATGCCCTTCTTCATAGCTTTCTGGATCTTGAAGTAATCGGATGTATCTGACTCGTCATGCTCCTTCATAGCTGCGAGATAGAGGTCTGTGTAAACGTTGACCTTGCAGATGCCTTCCTTAGCGCAGCGGCTGAGGTTGTCGTCGCCGGAGCCGGAACCGCCGTGAAGAACCAGCGGAACATCCGTGGCCTCACGGATAGCATTGAGAGAGTCGAAGCTGATCTCAGGAATCGCTTTAGCCTTGTAAACGCCGTGCGCAGTGCCGATGGAGATCGCGAGGGAATCGCATCCGGATGCCTCTGCAAATGCCTTTGCGGATTCAGCAGTGGTGTAAAGGGTCTCTGTGTCGTTCTCATTGAAGTTGCTGGCCACATGGCCGATCTCAGCTTCAACAGTGACATTGCGGGCATGTGCATACTCAACTACCTTGCGGGTTGTCTCAACGTTCTCTTCGAAGCTTTTCATGGAAGCATCGATCATGACGGAAGTAAAGCCAAGGTCGATCGCTTTCTTGCAGGTCTCATAGCTCTCTCCGTGGTCAAGGTGAAGAACGATCGGTACGCTGACCTGTTCAGCATACTTTTTGCCGACAAGTGCTGCGTCCTCAAGATTGATATTGTCGCCGAGGTGGCTCTCTGCGAGACCGATGATCAGCGGAAGACCAAGCTTCTCAGCAAGAAGAACGTGGTTCTTGATGCTTTCCATATCAAGGAAGTTTGCGGAAGGGACTGCGTAGTGCTCAGCCTGCGCTTTTTTGAGCATTTCTCTGGAATTTACGAGCATTTTGGTTTCCTCCTGGGTGTTTTCAATAAAGTGTTTATTAGAATTGCAGCAGCAGGCATAAAGCCTGCTGCCTGATCAGTGCCTGTTATTATTCGCCGATGACGACAACTCTGCACTTTCTGGGACGCTCTCTGGTTCTGTCGAAGTCAACAAAGTAGATATAGCCTGTGGAGCCTACTGCGAGCTTGCCGTTCTCAACTTCGAGTGTAGCGCTGTTGCCAAGAAGAGTAGCCTTGAGATGTGCGTCTGCATTCAGAAGGGCAGTCTTGTCGCCGCCGGGAAGATATGCTTCAGCATCCGGCCAGGAAGCTACGTCCGCATAGTGAAGCGGACCGGGATACATATACTGGCCTGCCGGAGGGATCTCGGTCTGATCCGGGAAGATTCCGCTGAGCGCCTTGTTGAGGTCGACCTGCAGGAACTCATCACCGGCTTCTGTGAAGTCGTGTACATACTCCTCGAAGAAAACGGAGCATGTGGTGTGAGGGGAGATGATCGTAACGATTCCGCTCTGGATCCCGCTGTTAGCGATCGCCTCTTTAACCTGCGGTGTGATATTGATAAATGTAGGTGTTGTGCCGTGAGACTTCAGATTGATCTGCTCTTTGTAAATAGCCATTTTTCTGCCTTTCCGATCCTTGATCTGTAAATGATCTGTATATGATCTCTAATTGCAGGTATGTGTAATTGCCGGTGTGTTATGAAGACTGATCTGTGACGTAAGATCAGGCGTTTCTGTCCTTATAAGCCTTGACGATCGCTTCAGCCATTTCCTGAACTCGAACAGCGGGTGAAGGAGCATTGAGAATTCCGGATGTTGCGCCTGTGCCGTCTGCGCCAAGCTTTACTACGTTGTAGCAGTCATCAGCTGTGACAACGCCGGAGGCGATCATAACGAGGACATTGGGATTGACTTTGTGAAGAGCCTCAACAGTCTCTGTCACATAGGAATCATCAGCGGTCTTTCCGGTTCCGATCAGATCGGTGGGCTCCGCGAGAACGATATCCGCATCGAGGCAGGCAACAGCAGCAGCTTCCTTGGTGCTGTCAGCGCAAACGATCGTGATCATATCGAGCTCTTTCGCACGCTTGATGCATGCATAGAGATCTGCGACGGTCTTGGGATTCTCTGCGTGATTGAGGAACACAGCATCTGCGCCGGCTTCCTTCAGAGACTCGGGAAGAACGTGGCCCATTCCGCGGCCGGGCTTTAAGGGATCAAGAGACTGCGCGCAAACGATCACATGGCTTGTGTTCGCCTTGATCAGTCTGATATCAGCGTAAGGACAGGTAAAATAGATCTGAAGACCTGTCTCCGCAGCAGTCTTGTCAGCTGCCATAGCGAGCTCAAGACTCTTCTGTCCATAGAGATATGATTTGGGATTTACGATTAAAAAGGGACGCTCTGCTTTAGCCATTTTCCGTTGCTCCTCTCTTATTTGAGTTGAAAACTGCAATTCAAAGTGTTACAATTGTGCCTATAGATTAAATGTGTGCCTGTCTATGCTGTAATCATATAGCGTATTCAGTCATATGTCAAGAACTTATGTAAATTTGAACGTGCATTGGAGGCAGAATAATGAGGACGCAACCGGACGAAATCAGTGTAAGAAAGATGAATCTCGCCGCGGAAATGTACTATCTATATGACATGTCTCAGAAAGAGATCGCAGACAGGCTGAGCGTCTCAAGGCCGTGGGTATCCAAGCTCTTAAAACGCGCCAAGGAGACGGGTGTTGTAAGGATTGAGATCAATTCTCCTCTGGCAGGAAATCCGGAAATTGAGAGCAGGATCAGGGCCCAATATCATATTAATAATATTACAGTTATCAAACCGCTCGTTGAGCATGATTACACCAATATCAGTGTAGCAGCAGCCGGTTATCTGATCTCTCATGTTAAGAACACGGATGTGATCGGCGTCAGCTGGGGAATGTCTATCGCGCATATGATCGAGCATGTCGTTGATATGAATCTTCCGGGAGTCAATATAGTTCCGATCGTAGGCGGAGCAGGATCCGATGCAGAGTGTCTAAGCAATACGAATGTCACTAACCTAAGCGGTGCACTTGGCGCGGAATGCATGCTTTTGCACGCGAACGCGTGCTGCAGCGATATGGAAGAGCGTCGCATACTTATGTCCAACCAGAGAGTGAAGGAGATTATTGATCTGGGAGAGAAGGCGGACATCGCGCTTCTTGGAATCGGTGATCTGGAGAATTCGCGAATTCTTAGCGGACAATATGTCTCTGACACGGATCTGCAGCAGATCAGGGACCAGGAAGTCGTAGGGGATATAGCATTCCGTTTTCTGACAAAGGACGGGGAGATCGCAGATATTGATTTTAATAAAAGAGTGATCGGATGCGACCTCAAGAAGATAAGCCTGAATGCCAGAGAAGTGATCGCAATTGCTTATGGAACCGAAAAGGCGGAAGTGATCAAAGCCGCACTGAAGAGCGGACTCATCACTACTTTATTTACGGATCTGGACACAGCAGAACTTTTGTGACGATATTTTGACAGAGGAGGTCGAAATGAAGAAGATCGTAGACGATGAGCGCCTGATCTACAAAGTCTGTTGTCTTTATTATCAGGATGACATGAACCAGAAAGAGATCGGAGATTATCTGGGAATATCGAGGTCCTCTGTTCTGCGTATGCTGCAGAAGGGGAAAGAGATCGGCATTGTGACGATTGAACTGAATAACCCGGTCTCCTATAATTACGGCGATCTGGAGAAGAAACTGGAGACAATGTTCGGACTGCGGGATGTTGTGATCGTGGAAGACAGTGTACTTGATTCCAAGAATGAGACATCCGCCCATTTGTTCGGGCAGGCGGCGCAGTATCTGTATGACACTTTTAACGAAGGCGACGAGATCGGCGTGACAATGGGTTCCACCCTCAATAACGTGGTAGCAACCAATAAGACATTCGACAAGTACAGAAACCTGATGTTTGTTCCCATGATCGGCGGGGTCAGCAAGAGCACGATCGGCAGGATCGATCTGCAGGGAAATGAACTGGCCCGCAAATTCGCGGACAAATTCGGCGGAACCTACACACAGTTCCTGTCACCGGCGGTCTTTACGGATAAGACGATCCTCTCTTATTTTATGCAGGAAAAGGCTGTCAACTATATCCTGGATGAGTTTAAGAAGATCAATGTCGCGGTACTGGCTCTTGGTACAACAGATAGAGAAGATCATACGCTTCTGCAGGCCGGCTATCTGACGCCGAGAGAAATGCAAATGCTCAAGGATGGCGGCGCTGTCGGAGATATCGCGTTTCAGTTTTATGACCGGAATGGAAACACTGACGCGTTTCGTTTCTTTAACGACAGAGTTGCAGCCATGCCGCTGAGCAGGATCAGAGCGATCCCGCTCAGGATCGGAATTGCAAGCGGCAGGCAGAAAGCCAGATCCGTGATCGCGGCGATCAGAGGAGGATTCATCAATGTGCTGATCACGAACGAGGACTGCGCCAGGAATATGATAGAATCAAAAGTTTAAATTAATAAGAGTGAGTTGTTTTTGCCTGCTATTATCTGATGCAAAAGCTCAGAAGCAAAAATGTTATTTTTCTAACTAAAACAAAAGAGCATATTAATCCAACCGATATTTCAACTTAAACAATTGTATAGAACATTATTGTTGATTTCTATGTTCAAAAACTATAAAATATTTATAAACTAAGATAGTTTTTTGGAGGTTTTTGATGCAGATCAGCGGAATCTCTGCAGTTATATTGGTGATTTTTATCTTTCTCGCTGTGCAGTCGGTGGGCGGATACCTGCAGATCAAGCGTTATCAGGAAGCGGTCAGACGTGTCCATAAACTCGGCAATGTCGGGATCGGACAGAGAAGAGGATCTCTCCTCAACGCGCATGTCGCGATCATCGCCTGTGACAAAGAGGGGATCATCACAGGAGCGGAAGTGCTTGACGGCATAAGCGTCTGGGCGGATTTTCATCCGGTAGATACGTTTCTCGGAAAGAAACTTGTGGGGACCAGCATTTTTGAATTTCTTGAAATGACAGAGGGCTTTTCCAAAAAGGAGTTTAAGAAGTATCAGGGATATATCAGAGCCCTGGAAGCTCTGGAGGTCAGGCTTACTGACAGAGAACTGACACGCGAACAGGAAAAGTACATGGACAAGAAATTCGGCAAGGACAGGAAAAAGGGAAAGTTCGGTCTTTAATAACATTGTATGAAGTACCGTCAGTGTGTTCAGAAGGGGCCCATTGAACAGCTGCCGATATTCATAAATAAAGATTTGTAAATCGTAATGTGTAAAGTGTTAACAGAGTTAGGAGGGTACGAATGGAACTGATTACAAATTTGGCGCAGGGCTTTATGTCATTATTTACAGCCGGCGGCGAAACATTTATGGGATGGGTAACCGGAATTATACCCACCGTAGTATGCCTGATGACAGCGGTAAACTCCATAATCAAGCTCGTAGGTACAGAAAGAGTTGAGGCTTTCGCTGCGAAGATTACGAAGTATGCAGTCCTCAGGTACACACTGCTTCCTCTTATGGCAGTGTTCTTCCTTGGAAACCCGATGTGCTACACATTCGGCAGATTCGTAGATGAGAAGTACAAACCTGCATATTACGATGCAGCAGTAAGCTTTGTTCATCCTATTACAGGTCTGTTCCCGCACGCTAACGCAGGTGAGCTGTTCGTATACATGGGAATCGCGACCGGCTTACAGCAGGCAGGCTATGACACGGGCGGTCTTGCGATCAGATACTTCATCGTAGGTCTTATCGTGATCCTGATCAGAGGACTTCTGACAGAGCGTATCTATCTGAATATGCTGGGCAGAAATAAAGCGTGATAGGGGGGAGATATAATGTATAACACAATTAAGATCAATACCGGTGACGGCGGCTGGGGCGGCCCTCTTACCGTAACACCTACAGACAAATGCCATACAGTTCTCAGCGTAACAGGCGGCGGTATCCATCCCGTTGCACAGAAGATTGCTGATCTTTCCGGCGGCGTTGCAGTCGACGGATGGAAGACCACACTTCCGGATGATGAGATCATGGTAGCAGTCGTTGACTGCGGCGGCACCGCAAGATGCGGCGTCTATCCCAAGAAGGGAATCTTCACTGTAAACCTTATGCCTGTCGGCCAGTCCGGCCCTCTGGCAATGTACATCACTCCTGAGATCTATGTTTCCGCAGTAAAGGAGAAGGATATTGTTGTTCTGGGCGAAGCCGGAACCGTCGCAACCGAGGCTCCCAAGGCTGCTCCCGTAGACAAAGGCCCCAAGACCAAAGAGCAGGCTAAGGAAGAGATCAAAGCTGCAAACGAAGGCAAGAGCCAGGGTATCGTTGTCAAGATCGGTAAAGTTGTCGGTGAAGTCGTTTCCAAGTTCTTCCAGGCAGGCCGTGACACGATCGAGATGGTCATCAAGAACATCCTTCCTTTCATGGCATTCACAAGTACACTGCTGGGTATCATCAGTGCAAGCGGACTTGGTAATGTCATCGCTAACACGATCGCTCCTCTTTGCGGAAGCCTTCCCGGAATGCTTGTGATCTGCTTCGTATGCTCACTGCCGTTCCTTTCCCCAATCCTGGGCCCCGGCGCTGTTATCGCGCAGGTAGTAGGAACTCTGCTCGGCGCGCAGTTTGCAACCGGCGCGATCCCTGCACAGTATGCGCTTCCCGCTCTGTTCGCAATTGACGGACAGGTTGGCGCGGACTTCGTTCCCGTAGGTCTTTCCCTTGGAGAGGCAGAGCCTGAGACCATCGAGCTCGGCGTTCCTGCAGTTCTGTTCTCCAGAATCGTGACAGGACCTCTCGCAGTCCTGATCGCATTCGTATTCAGTATCGGTCTGTATTGATAATCAGATTCCGGACTAACAAATGACTCTTCAAGCCGGGTTCTTGAACCCGGCTTGGTGTTATTAAAGAAGCTGCTCATCATTTCAACACATTCATCAGGGGGTATCTATGAAGTACAGAGCTACTATCACCGGTCACGGGCCGGAAGCATTTGAGTTTTTGTCTAAAGCACTTGATCTGAATTTTGTCATCATCTTCAACGAGGATGCGCCGGAAGAGCTTGCTGAGCTGTCTATCCTTCATACGAAGGGAGATCTACTTGCTGCGCCTGTGGCAGGGGATATCATGAAGCTCGGGAAAAATATTTACACCATTACTGCAGTAGGAACAGAAGTGGAGCATACCCTTTCCACACTTGGCCATTGCACACTGGCATTCGGCGGCGCCAAAGAAGCATATCGTCCCGGCTGCATGATGCTGGACGGACCGGTCCTCACCAAGGATGCAGTTCCGGTCGGTGAGACCATCGAGATATATTGAGATCAATGATCTGATCAAATTCTATTGAAAGCTTAACTGAATCAGCAGACATAAAATAGTTTTCTAGGAGGATAGTCATTATGCTGAACATGAACTGGAAACTGGAGCAGAGGGAAAAAGAAGGAAAGATCATCAAGACCGGTATCGTCGGAGCAGGCCAGATGGGCCGCGGCATGGTC
>CADCIK010000042.1 GCA_902801415.1 uncultured Lachnospiraceae bacterium | reverse complement strand
ATATTGGCAAGTTCTGCGCCGGAAGCGCCCGCTGCCATTCTTGCGATCTTGTTGAAATCCACGTCCTGACCGTACTTGATCTTCTTGGCGTGCACTTTCAAGATATCTTCCCTGCCCTTGAGGTCGGGCAGCTCTACGGGCACGCGGCGGTCAAAGCGGCCGGGCCGCGTCAGAGCGGGATCCAGCGCTTCGGGACGGTTTGTCGCGGCCAGAATGACCACGCCGATGTTCTCCTCAAAGCCGTCCATCTCTGTGAGCAGCTGGTTCAATGTCTGCTCGCGCTCATCATTTCCGCCCAGCGCAGAGCCGTCTCTCTTCTTGCCGATCGCGTCGATCTCGTCGATAAACACAATACAGGGAGCTTTTTCCTTGGCCTGCTTGAACAGGTCTCGCACCTTGGAGGCACCCATGCCGACAAACATCTCCACAAATTCCGATCCGGACATGGAGAAGAATGGCACGTTGGACTCTCCGGCAACTGCCTTGGCCAGCATTGTCTTACCCGTTCCGGGAGGGCCGACCAGCAGAATGCCCTTGGGCATGGTCGCGCCGATCTCTCTGTACTTGCCGGGATTGTGCAGGTATTCGACGATCTCCTGCAGGTTCTCCTTGGCTTCCTCTTCACCTGCCACATCAGAAAAACGGATTCCCTCCGTGGATTTGACATAGACTTTGGCGTTGCTCTTACCCATCCCGAACATCATTGAGTTGGGGCCTCCCGCCTGGCTCATCATCCTCTTGTTGAGCATGTAGCCCAGTCCCGCGAATATACCGATCGGTATGACCCACGAGAGCAGGAAGGACAGAAGCGGCGACATGGGCCGCACGATATCGCTGCCGAATTTCACATTATGGGCATGCAGGCGGTTTGCAAGATCCAGGTCCGTCACCGGCGCGGTCTCGTAGACATTTCCTTCCTGGTCCTTAAAGATGATCTGGGAGGAGGATATCTCCACTTCCGCCACCTGGTCATTCTCTGTCATCGTGATAAAGGTGTTGTAATCGGTCTCCGTGATCTGCGGATGCTGCAGATAGGGCATTATAAAGCTGTTGAGAACGATCATGATCACCATGACCAGCAGCATATATGTGATCAGCTGTTTTCTGGGTTGTTTCACTTCATTCATATTGATCTGTTAACTCCTTTCCGGCGTATTTTCAGTTCGTTGTTTCGCCCGGTATCAAAAAGTGAGGAGAATACCGCAATGTATATTCCCCTCCCTTTTCTATATTATTAATAGGATATATTAGCACTTTGCTCGGAAATTAGTAGAAACAAATCGGAAAAAGAGTATTAAAAAAGCATGAAATTGCAGCAAAACCCTATTCCTTATCGAATTCTCTGACCAGCACGCGGAACAGTTCATCTGTATCGATCGGCTTTCTGAGATAGCCGTTCATGCCGGCCGACATGCACTCCTCTTCCAGTTTTTCAGAAGAGTCCGCCGTAAGCGCAAGGATCGGGATCTCCCGCGCATCCGCGGCGCCGCTCTCCCGGATCGCCCGGGCAGCGCTCTGTCCGTCCATCAGCGGCATCATCATATCCATCAGGATCGCCTGATAGTGATAGGGACCTCTTCGCAGGAACATGTCCACAACTTCCTGTCCGTCCCGGGCAAGCTCCGAGTGTACGCCGTGGGTCTCAAGGATCTTCATGATGACTTCCGCGTTAATGTTGTTGTCTTCGGCCACCAGCACGTTTTTGCCATAGAGGACGCGGTCCTCGTAAGTGGACTTTCTGCGCTTCTGCAGGTTGATCTGTTCCTGCGTCGCAAGATCGTATTCCAGAATGACTGTGAAGGTCGTTCCCTTCCCCTTTACGCTCTCGCAGTTGATCGTGCCCTGCAGAAGATCCACCAGATTCTTGCAGATATAAAGGCCCAGACCCTGCCCGTCTCTGAGCGCGACCGGCTCCTGGGTCTCCTGTTCAAAGGGAAGGAACATCTTCTTGCTGAATTCTTCGCTGATGCCCATTCCGTTGTCGGTGATCGTGTAGACGTGTCGCGCCTTATGGTTGGCATAGGAGACCGTTGTGACAAAGTCAACCGTTCCGCCGGGTTTGGAGAACTTGACGGCATTGCTCAGAAGGTTGATCAGGATCCTCTCCACATGCTCCGTGTCCATCATGACATACTCGTCGTCGCAGTCCTTGGTCCTTGCCCTGTACGAAAGACCCGCGTCTGCGGCCTTTTGCCCGATGATCGAATTCACTTCCTCAATGACCCGCGTCTCCCTGACCGCTGTGCTGACGGAAACGACCTTGCCGGCGTTGATGCGGCTGGTCTCCAGAACTTCATCGATCAGGCCGAGCAGATATCGGCCGGACGACTGGATCTTCTCCAGATTTTCCTTGAGCTGCGGAGTCAGTTCTCTCTCCTGCAGGCTCAGCTGCACCAGCCCTATGATCGCCGTCATGGGGGTCCGCATGTCGTGGCTCATATGGGACAGGAACGCTTCCTTCTCTCTGCCTGTCTTTACTGCCACGCGCAGTGCTTTGGCCATCTCCTCGATCTGCTGCCGGTCATTGACCTGTTTGGTGGTATCTATAAACGTGAGGACCAGGCCGTGCATATCCTGTTCACCGTCCAGGACGACGTCTCTGAGATGAGCGTCGAGCGCGTGGCGTTCCTTCTCTTTATCCTCTTCCAATTGCTTATACGGCGCAATCCTCACAAGATAAGTCTTGCCTGCAACGGACGCGCAGTTCTTCTCGATCGGTTTCATCGTCGAAAGAACCTGCCTGCAGAGAGAGATCAGGTCGATGGTCGCGAAATTAAAGGCTATATAGCGAAGCGACCTGCCCACATCCTGATCGGCCACATGGAATTCTGAGGAGATATACTCCGTATATTTGCGGATATTCAGGTTCTGGTCCACCATAATGATGCCCACGAGTGTAGTGGACAGGAAGTTGGCCATATCAACATTGACGGCAGCCAGTTCATTGACTTTGGTCTGGTATTCCGAATTGACGGTGTAGAGCTCTTCGTTGACGCTCTGCAGCTCTTCATTGGAACTCTGCAGTTCTTCGTTGGCTGTCAGCAGCTCTTCGTTGGCTGCCTGCAGCTCGGCGTTCACACTCTCCAGTTCCGTGACGGTCTTCTTGAGACTGTCATGCGCCACGTGCAGCTCCATCTCCAGATCTGTGATCCGCTCTGCTGCCGCAGTGTCGACACGGTATTCCTCCATGTCGATATCCTCACTGACCTCCTTATTGCGCAGGAAGGTGAGGACCGTCATGCCGGTATCCGAGCCAAGCCGGTCCCTGATCGGCTGCGCGACCAGCGAGATCATCTCCTTGTGGTCATCAAAGCTGACCGGGATCCCGGTATATGCGATCCTTTTCTGCGTCTCGCGGGATTCCTTCAACGCCTTGGATATGGCGATCTTGAGTTCCGGTCTGACAAGGCTGAATATATCCAGCGTGACAGCGCCGACGGGCAGCGTGATAAAGGATCTGCTGTCTCCATAAGAGTGCACCAGTTTGTTCTTTTCATCCACCAGGACACTGGCAGGCATCAGCATCTCCAGTATGCGGGTGTCCAGTTCTCCCGATGAGAAGGTGATCTCAGGCTCCGGAATACTGTGCAGATAGCCCAGCGTGTCCATATTGGTCTCGACGCCCTGCATGGTATACCTGATCTGCTCATGGGACGGTGCTTTGCCCGACGCGTTGTGAATAAAGATCTTTTCGTTGGCACACACGACCCGGAAGACATCGTCATAATCGATGACCGATTCACTTCTTCCCAGGAAGAGATAGCCCCTGTCGTTAAGGGCCACATGGAAGATGGCAAAAAGGTTTCTCTGCAGGATATTCTGGAAATAGATGAGAAGATTGCGGCAGCTGACCAGATCCAGCTTCCCGAAGGGGGGGTCCTGGAATACGTTGTGCTGCGCGAATACGATCATCTTGCGGATCTCGTGCCCGACAATATAATGATTGCCCTTGCGGGTGAAAAAGCGGCTGAGTCTGGAGACGCTGACATCTTCTATGATGTTGTCTCCGTATATGCCTCTTCCGGCTACCGCGATGGATTCCGCGTCCAGATCCGTCGCAAAGATCTTGACATCCCTGCGGACTCCCAGATCCTCCATGACCTCCGCAAAGAGAATGGCGATCGAATAGGCTTCCTCGCCTGTGGAGCAGCCCGCGACCCAGACGCGCAGCTGTTCGGACTGCGATGAGTTCTTGACCAGATCATAGATCACGCGGTCCTTGAGCACTTCAAAATAGTCCGGATCCCGGAAGAAACTGGTCACGCCGATCAGCACTTCCTTGGAAAGAAGTCTCGCCTCATCCGGATTGAGGGAGAGATATTTGACATACTCCTGCAGGTTCCGGTTATGGGTGACTACGATACGTCTTTCCACGCGCCGCAGGATCGTCGTCTGTTTATAATAGGTGTAATTGACATTGGTTACATCGCGCAGAATGGAGAACACCTGTGCCATCAGGTCTCCGTCGCTGAGCTGGAGCCTGTTGCCGGCGTCCACCATAGAAGCCGCAATGTGGCGCATTTCCCTGGCAATACTGTCGGGGTTGAGTACCAGATCCACAAATCCTGTCGCGATCGCGTTTCTGGGCATGCCGTCGAACTTCGCGCTCTCGGGAGACTGCACGATGATCACGCCGTTCTTGTCTTTGATCGAGCGGATCCCGTTCGTTCCGTCCGAACCGGTTCCGGACATGATCACTGCAACGGCGCGATTTTCGTAAGCTGCCGCAAGTGAGCGGAAAAAGACATCGATGGGATGATTGATATTCTTGGGATTGTACTTGCGAAGACGGAGGATATCCGATACGATCTCCAGATTATACTTGGGCGGGATCATATAGATGTGGTTGCGCTCCACACGCATTCCGTCCTGCGCTTCCACAACAGGCATACTCGTATCTTTGCCAAGAATATCCGCAAGAAGACTCTTATGGTCCGGGGACAAATGCTGGATGATCACGAAGGCCATCCCGGTGTCTCCGGGCAAAAAAGTGAGAAACTGCTGTAATGCCTCCAGGCCGCCGGCCGAGGCGCCGATCCCCACTACGCAGCTGGGCTGCGTTTCGTTCTCATTCTTGGTGAACCTTGCTCGAGTACTCATTTGAATCACTCCATTAATATAAAAGCCATACATAAGCCCCTTCGGCGGGACCTGTGCTGGTTAAAAAAACATCAATCTCATTCTATCTCTTTTCGGGGGAAAATGATACTATGGTGAATAGAAAGGAAACAAAATCATGCTGTTATCACTGATCGTACCTTGCTATAACGAACAGGAAGCTCTTCCCCTTTTCTATCGCGAAACCACCAAAGTCCTAAGCGAAATGCAATGTGACTACGAGCTTCTTCTGGTCAATGACGGTTCGCGCGACAACACGCTTTCCATTATGAAAGATCTTGCCGCGAAGGATCCTCATGTCCTCTATTTTTCCTTTTCCCGCAACTTCGGAAAGGAAGCCGCCATGTATGCCGGTTTCTCCAATGCCCGCGGCGATTACGTTGCCGTCATGGACGCCGACCTGCAGGATCCTCCGTCGCTCCTGCCCGAGATGGTGAAGATCCTGGAATCCGGCGAATATGACAGTGTCGCGACAAGGCGCATAGACAGGGCCGGCGAGCCGCCCGTCCGCAGCTGGTTTGCCCGACGCTTTTACGAGCTGATCAACCGGATCTCCGACGCCGATATCGTAGACGGGGCGAGAGATTTCCGCCTCATGACACGCGCCATGACTGACGCCGTCCTGTCCATGAGCGAGTACAACCGCTTTTCAAAGGGAATCTTCGGATGGGTCGGTTTCAAGACATACTGGATGCCCTATGAAAACGTGGAGCGCGTCGCCGGGGTGACCAAATGGAGCTTCTGGAAGCTCTTTAAATACGCCATTGACGGCATTATCAATTTCTCACAGGCGCCTTTGAGTATCGCTTCCTGGTTCGGCATGATCATGACCGGTGTTTCCTTCCTGTTTTTGATCTTTATCGTGGTGCGGCGGCTGATCTGGGGCGACCCTGTTGCCGGCTGGGCCTCCACGATCTGCGTGATCATATTTATCGGCGGCCTGCAGCTCTTCTGTCTGGGTATCATCGGACAATACCTTGCCAAAACATACATGGAAGTCAAGAACCGGCCTCATTTTATCATCTCGGACACCAACGCCGGACATGCTGTGAAGATCCGCTGAGTTGTTCCGGGGCCGACCGGTCTCGTTCCACAACCCGGACAACAGCAAAGCCTTTGTCAATCATAACAAAAAGCTCTGTGCATAATGCACAGAGCTTTTCTTGTCGCTGGAAGGATTCCATTATGAGGACCTCTTTCGTTATGTGAGCCTCTTGCGGCAAATGCCGTCGTCGTCAAACAGATACATGTGGCCGTTGATCGTCCTCTTTCCGGTGACTCTCTCCCCTCTGGAATTGAGGTAGTAGCGCTTTCCGTCCAGTGTAAACCAGCCGGTCAACATGATCCCGTTCTTGTCAAAGCGATAGGTCAGGCCGTCCAGCGTGAACCATCTGTTGCGGACATAGGTCCCGTCAAGCAGCATATACTTCTTTCCGGCCGCTGTCGCCACCCAGTGCGCCTTTTCGTGCCATGTCGCCGCCCGCAGAAGTTTGTGGAACAGCTCGCCCTGCGTCTCCACGCCCGAAACGTACGCGTATGCCGTGCCCTTTGCCAGATGATCCAGGACTTCCGGCAAGGTCTTTGCCTGATCATAAAACGCTCCGCATTCAAACTGCACGTCCATGTTTTTCATCAGCTTCACAGCCGCTGCGCTGAGTTTCGTCGTCCTCCAGCAGTACATGAACACTTCATTCTTGGCGCCTTTGCATTTTTTGGCATGTCTGCTCGCAACGCCGCCGACAGTTCCGGCCGTAAAGCCGATCCTGAGCGTCGGGCTCTGTTTGTGCATCCTCTCCGCGCGGGTATCAGAATCCTTGGTAACATTGAAGATCACAGATGATCTGTCAAGAATATTGTACTTCTTGAGAATATTCGCCGTGGATTTAATCTGTGAAGCAGACATACTGTCAACTTTCACTTCAATATATACTTCCGTATCCGAATGAGCCTTGACCCATTTGGCCATCTCTTCCAGAGTGAGCGGTCCGATCCCCTTATATTTCGCGCCAAACTTGATCCCGTAGTCATACTCCTGCAGCTGCTTAAGTGTGGATTTTGAAACAGAAGGCCTCGTTCCGGGCACTTTGCCATTCTTGGTCCGGGCGTATTCCACCCGGTCATCGTGAAAGCAGACCGGTACATTATCTTTGGTAAATCGCAGATCGATCACCATTATGCGGTTTCCTTTGCTGTAAGAAATGTCATATCCCGCTATGCTCTGCTCAGGAGCCGCTCCGCTGCTGTATATATAATATCCGAGCCGGTTGGACGTGTTGATGTTGCGCAGGGCCATGTAGTTCAGATGACTCAGCCGTCTGCCTGCACTGTTCACATAATACTGGCCGCGATCCACCCACTTGTTCGTGGCGAGGCTTCCGTCATCGTTAAACCAATAGTAATAGCTGCCGCTCTTGACCCATCCTGTCTGCATAACGCCTCTTCCGGCAGTAATATCGCCGATGGGCTTGAAATAGTACTTTTGGTTGCCTTCCTTGAGCCAGCCGGTCTTCATGTATCCGTACTGGTCAAAATAGTACATCCTGTGGTCGATCTTTTTCCACTGATTCTTAATAAATCCGGCCGCGGTCTTGTAGCGCCATCCTTTAGTATTTTTGATCCAATTAGTGGTCTTGAAGGTCACGTTGTCCTTCCGGATCCCGCTGGCGTCGACATAATACTGATACTCATCGACCCACTCGTCTTTGGCCATCTCGCCGTTGGACTTTACATAACGCTTTCCGATCCAGCAGTTTGTCTTAAGAGTGCCGTCCGTATCCAGATAGTAGCGCTTGCTCTTGAATGTCACCCATCCTGTCAGTTTGGCACCATTTTCGTACAGATACCACTTGCCGCCTTTGTAAAACCAGCCGTTTCTGCTGACTGCTTCCTGATATGTCGCGTACTGGTAGCGAAATGCGTACGATTTTGCGCCGGGTCCCATCTTAAAGTGCACCGTGTCGGACGGTTTGGCCCAAACCGCTGCCCGGATTGTATAGGAAGCCCCTTTGAGGGATGCCTTATTGGCTTTGATCAGCGCTGTGATCTCATCTTCCAGATCATAGTGAGTCACATTGACCGAGATTGTCTTGGAGTAGGTCTTTCCGTTATTGATCAGGTAGGTCGTAATTCTGTAAGAAGAGGCGCCTTTTACAGCGTCCCAGTACAGAACCGTGACGTTTTTCCACAAAAGATTCCTGCACTGCGCAAGAGGCACAGGTACCGGATCTACGCAAACATTGCAGACTGCCTTCCAGCCTCCGACGGAGACAGACAGGACTGCCGCTCCTTCCTTTAGTGCAGATATCTTTACTGTCAGCGCAACCGTGCACTGCACCGGTCCCGTTGTTTCTCCCGAGGAGCTTTCTCCTGCCTCACTGCCGTTTTCTCCGCTTTCCGTCTCGTCCGTACCGCTTTCCGGCACAACTGCTGCTGAGACGCCCGCGATCACAGCAACTGTATCATCGCTGCTCTCCCAGGAGAAAGCATCTGCAACGCGCTCCGCGATATTCTCAGTATTAGCTGTCTTCACAGTCACTGCCGCAGTGATCTCCGGCGTTGTCTTTTCATCCACCTTGAGATCCGCGTTGTCCAGTTCCAACCCGGTGACTGTAAAAGTCAGATCCTCTTCCTCTGACCCGGACGGATCCTGCGGGTCATCAGGCGTGTCTGCATCTCCCGCTGCCGCGGAATCTGTCACGATCTCGTTGTCTTCAGTCTCTTCTTCTGCCTCCGGCTGCAAGTCCGTATTGTCCTGCGCAGTGACGTCTGTCACTTCCTCCGACAGCTCTTCGTCTTTCTCCGGAGCGGCGTCAGTCCCGATATTGACTGCACCTTCACTGCTGTCATCCACAGCCTGTACTGCTTCCGCGCCAGAAACTGCCGCGGGCTGTTCCTGTTCCGATTCCTGCGCAGTATCAGGCGCCGGGGAATCCTCCCGGCTGCTCTCTTCGTCTTCTGATAACATAATAATTTCCGTGGAAGCAGTATCTGCCTCTGCGGCAGATACTGTCGTTCCCACGGAACCCATAAACATTGTAACGATCAGTCCGGTCGTTATAAGCTTACAAAGCTTCTTTTTGATCATACGGTGTTATTCTCCGCTAATTTTCCTTTTTTCTTCCAGCTTCAATTTACGAGGTTGTAATATTTTTGCAACATTTTGTCAATACTTTGACGCGTCGACCAGAGTGACGCAGCCGAGTACCGGAATCTGGTTTCGCTGGCAGATTCCCTTGATATTCTTGACGGATCCGGCTCTCGATGTGTTGAGCGTTGTGACGATGAGCGCTGTCTCCGCGTTCAGAAGATCCTGGAAGTCCATTTCATTGGTAATGGGCATTCCTGCTGCCGACGCAAATCCCTGTCCCTTGAGAAACTCCGCAAGGCTTTCCACCGTCTCCCGTACCTCGGACCTGTTGCAGTCATAGGCAAGGAATACTTTCTTCTCTTCTGAACTGCCCAGTCTCCGGCTGAGTTCGTAAGCCAGAACTTTTCCGCCGCGCTCCACGCTCTCTGCCGCATCGACGGCTCCGAGTGTGATCAGTCCTTTCTTTTTAATGGGGTCGGCCTTTTCAAGGCTCTTCTCACTTCCCGCCACTACGAAACGCTGCAGAACGGGCAGCGCAAAATTGTCTTTGAGCTGCTCTTCGCTGATGATCTTGTCCGAGAACACAAATACGAGCAGGAGCCATGCGATCGCAAGCAGCAAGCCTGCCGCGACGCCGACTGCCGCGAACTTGATCACGTCCTTTTTGCTGACAGAGGTCTTAGCGGATGCAGCCGCCGCAGGCGCAGTGTCTTCGGAGCCGAGCAGCGCAAAATAAGCTGCCTCCTTATCACTCAGGACATCAACGGCGTTCTTAATAAAGTTGTTGCGGTTATTCTGCATGGTGATCATCGGTGTCAGCGCAGTCTGCTGCATGTTGATCAGCCATTTAGTGTCATTGACGGATGTCGTCTCATCCACTTTGCGGACAGTCATATTGACCCCGCTCCCCGAAAGCTCCTTCTGTCTTTCAAGGATCCGGGCTTCGATGACCTTCTGCATCGCGTCGACGTCTTCCTCACTCGCTGCAAAAAAGCGAATGTTCATCATATTGCGGCTGCCGCCCGCCTCTTCGCCGGAGGACTCCGTGATCACATTGTCACTGACCCTCTGCTGATAAGGGGACAGTCCTGTCTGGTTTACAGCGGCCGCGTCGGAAACTTCCACCAGTTCTGAAATGGAATCCGCGGAGGGCTTCTCTGCCATTGCTCCCGCGATCTTTTCAAATTCCTCATTCCCGAGAAGGGAAGACGAGAACGCGCTTACAGCATACGGTGTAGCGGACTCAATGGAATACAGCAGGTCCCTCTTTACATAACTCCGGGGATCAAGCTTCTGCATTGACGAGTTCTCAATATACCTGTTCCACTCGTTCAGGATCTTTCCATACTCGCTGTACTGGCTGTAGAGCTGCTCCACATAAAGCGCAGTATCTTCCGGGAGCGCTTTCCTTGCCTTCTCAACACGCTCTTCATAACTGAGCACTGTCTCCGCAGGTTTCGCCGCTTTCCTCACATAGCCGAATATGCCGCCCAGAATTCCGATTACCAGGGCCGCCAGAACGATGACTCTCCATTTGACCAGCAAATAGGCAAAACCGCTTTTTGTATCAATTACTTCCTCGTGTTCGTTTCCCATACTTTCCTCATTTCTATGTCTGCAGACGCCCTTTCCCGGATCAATTACTTAAGGAAAAGCGTTTCATACAGATCGACGATATACTCCCAGCTGTAGTTTTTGCGGATCCTCTCTTTGGCCTTTCTGCCGAATTCCGCGATCTCCTCCGCGCTGAGCCCGTCCGCCTTGTGGATCAGCTCCGCGAGATTTCCCTCTTCCTTGGACCAGTAAAGAGCGGCGTCCTCTGCCACCTCTTTATTGAATCCGACATTCAGAAGCAGGTTGAGATCGGTCGCTCCAAGCGCCTCAAGAAGGCTGGGATTGGTGCCGCCCACCTCGTGACCGTGGAAATACGCGTACGCGTTTTCACGGATCTTGCCGAGAAGCGCCGGATCATAGACTGTGCCCACGAACTTGATCCTGGGATCCTTTTCAAAGGACAGCGTCTCCTGCAGGCGGTTGTAAAAGCGGCCGTTTGTTGTGGTGATGATCGCAAAGTCCTTTTGGGAGTCCGAACGCATGAACTCGCGGATCATAGTCTCAAAATTGTTCTCCGGCACAAAGCGGCCGACTACCAGATAATAGTTCTTCGCCTTCAGTCCCCGCCTGGACAGCCAGTCCGTAAAGGCGGGCGCGTCATCGGCGAGCGGAGACGGTTCGTATTCAGATCCGTACGCAATAAAGGTCGTCTTGGGAGAATACGTTTTGTAGGTAGTCCGGATATATTTTTCGATGTTTTTGCTGTCACAGATCAGAAGGTCCGCGTTTTTGACCATAAGGCCTTCCGAGTATTTCCAGTAGCGGCGGACCGGTTTGCTCCACTTGGCGCGTTTCCACTCATGCCCGTCCGGATTGACATAGAGAACGCCGCCCAGCGCGTGGATCTCCCGCCTGTACTGCGCGATAAAAGGTCCTATGCGGCATGCAAGCACGTAAAACACAGGATTTTTGATCTGCGGATGGACTTTGCAGTAATGAATGCATCTTCTGAGTGCGATCAGATCGCAGGCGACAGCTCTGGCAGGTCCGATATACGGAACTTTGACATTAAACACGCTCGCGCCGTTATATTCAAACCGCATGTCGTCTTCTGCCATTCTGGCGACATGATAATGGATCCTGTCGGAGACTCTGTACTGCGTCAGCTTTTCGACAAAGGTCTCAAATCCGCCGTACGCCGCGGGGATACCCTTGCTTCCTATTACAAACACATGCCGGATACTGTCGTCTTCCTTTACGATCTCCTTGTCGGGATCTTTCAAAATCCGGACATTGTGCCCGTCGATCATTGCCCATTTGTTGGTACTTGTCATTTTCGCCTCCAAACATGTTCCTGCACACTATGACATTTTATTATACCATATTTCCGCCCGCAGAAATCATTTTCAGATAACGTTCCAGCGCGTCTGACCAGGAAGGAAGCCTTTCAAAGCCTTTGCGCGTCAGTTTCTCCTTGTCGAGCCTGCTGTTAAAAGGCCTTCTGGCCTTGGAAACGCCATATTCCGCTGTTGTGACCGGCACAACGTTCACCTGCATGCCCGCCTTT
>CADCIK010000041.1 GCA_902801415.1 uncultured Lachnospiraceae bacterium | reverse complement strand
TCCTCAAATTCTTTCCGCACACCGTCATATTCGTCCTCTGCCCATTTCCCGCAGGGACGCAGGCAGAAGGGGCTGTTGGCGTATGCTCTGCGAAGAAACGCGTAGCGGCTTCTGTATATCTTCTCATAATCAACCGTGCGGGGTTCTTTGCCAAAATCGAACCGCTCGGCGCCTTCCCGGTCTATATATCCGGCTTGGATCAGGGACTCCGGATCAATAAAATACGGATTTCCGGCAAAGGTCGAAAAGGACTGGTAGGGAGAATCCCCGTACCCCGTCTGTCCGAGAGGAAGGATCTGCCAGTATGTCTGGCCGGCTTCCTTAAGAAAATCAACAAATTCATAGGCTTCTTTGGAAAAGCATCCAATCCCGTAGGGGGAAGGAAGGCTTGCTACCGGGAGCAGCACCCCACATCTTCTGTCCATAGATCAAATCCCTCCTATAAACAGTTTACAGCAGCACCTGTCCGAGACAGGCATGATACGCGTCAGTAAAACCACTTCTGTTTTTTGACAATACTCACGAATTCTCCGTTGTTTCGCGTCTTGGAGAACAGGTCGAGGACCTGGTTGACAGCTTCCTCGGACTTGACGCCGTTAAAAGCCCTGCGGAGCATATTGGTTGATTCGAGCTCATCCGGCGTAAGAAGAAGATCATCTCTTCTTGTACTTGACTTCTGGATATCGATCGCAGGGAAGATCCTGCGCTCGGAGAGTTTACGGTCAAGAACCATTTCCATGTTGCCGGTTCCCTTGAATTCCTCATAGACGACCTCATCCATCTTGCTGCCCGTTTCGATCAGGGCTGTCGCGAGGATCGTGAGGCTTCCGCCTTCTCTCATATTTCTGGCCGCGCCAAAAAACCGCTTGGGCATATGCAGCGCCGCCGGATCAAGGCCGCCTGAAAGCGTTCTTCCGCTGGAAGGCTCTGTCAGGTTGTATGCGCGGGTGAGACGTGTGATGCTGTCGAGCAGGATCATGACGTCCTTTTTGTGTTCCACGAGACGCTTAGCTCTCTCGATGACCATCTCGGAGACACGTTTGTGGTGCTCGGGCAGTTCATCAAAGGTTGAATAGATCACTTCCACATTGGGGCCTTCGATCGCCTCTTTGATGTCTGTGACTTCCTCAGGGCGCTCGTCGATGAGCAGGATGATCAGATGGATCTCAGGATTGTTGGCCTTGACAGACTTGGCCACTTCTTTCATCAGCGTCGTTTTGCCGGCCTTGGGAGGTGAAACGATCATGCCTCTCTGCCCCTTTCCGACAGGGCACATGAGGTCCATAACTCTCATGGAAACGCCAGCGCCGGGCTTTTCAAGGCGGATCCTCTCTTCCGGGAAGATCGGCGTCATGTCTTCGAAATTATAGCGCTTGTTGGCTTCCTCCGGCTTCATCTCATTGACAGACTTGACAAAAAGAAGCGCGCCGAATTTCTCGCCCTGTGTCTTGACGCGGATATTGCCCTTAACGATATCTCCTGTCTTTAAATTAAACCTCCGGATCTGGCTGGGCGCCACATAGATATCATTGTCGCCGGGGAGGTAATTCGCGCACCGGATAAATCCGTATCCGTCCGGCATGACCTCGAGGATTCCGTTTGCGAGCTGTCCGCTGTCCAGCTCACTGGGCATCTCATTCTTGTGGACGATCGGCGTGTCCGGCTTTTTCTGTTCCGCCCTGGGAATCCTGCCGCCGTTCTGAGCGGCAAGCTGCGCGGCGTCCTCTTCATCTTTTTTGAGCAGAGCGTCGATCAGATCCGCCTTTTTCAGCGTCGATATCTTTTTCATTCCTCTTTTCTTGGCAATTTCACGAAGATTCTGAAGTGCCAGGGACTCATATCTTTCTTTTGTCATGCTCCTCCTTAAAAAAGCTCATGTTTGCATAAAGTGATCTGCAATTGCAGGATTATTCAGATTCAAAATTGATTTCGGGGTATTATCTTGCAGATGATCGCGTGATATGAACGGGCATAAACGCCCTCTAGAAGTACCATGAATCATTGTAAGCCTATCAAAATAAATTTTCAATCAGAGAGTTATAAATCTTCTCGTTTTTGTCCGGCCATTTGCGGCAGATCTCTTCCGCCATCGCTTTGTCCGGCACCTGAAGCCGGATCTCAATGACAGATTCGTTTCTCTCAAGAACTTTCAGGATCACATTATACATACCGCCTTCCGCCGGCACACAATCCGCCCTGACAGACTGCTCGTTGCGGAGTGCGGTTCCCTCGCGGGACAGAAAGCTTTCTGCCTGCCCGATGATCTCGTCGCTGAGATCGGATCTGAACATCTGCAGGGTCTGTCTGCCTTCCGCCGTTATGCTGTAAAAGCAACGGTCCTGGGCGATCCTGGAGCGCACGAGTCCGCTCTCCTCGATCTGGGCGTATGTATTGAGAAGAGACAGGAAATTCACATATCCCTTCTCCAGCAAAAAGGAAGAGATCCTGTCCATGGCAATCTCTCCCTCAGCCCTGCTCAGAAGATACAATATGATCAGTTTATAAATCGCAAGCGGTGACGCCATTTTCTTTCCTCATTTACTTTAGTCTTTACTGTTCTCTTTTTAGCAGCTGTTCGGGGCGGATGTACTTGTCGTCGCCCGTCAAAGACGCCATATGCTCTCTGATCTTCTTTTCATAGCCGTTTTCCGACGGCTGATAGAACTTCGTTCCGCGCAGCTGCTCCGGGAGGAGAGGCTGACCGGCATAGTGATCTTCATACATATGGGCATACTGATATCCGAGTCCCCTGCCCAGCTCCGGCGCCCCTTTGTAGTGGGCGTCCTGCAGATAGCCGGGAATCGGAAGACTTCCGGTCTGCTGCACTGTATTCCTTGCTGCCGCGATCGATTCTACAGCTGTATTGCTTTTGGGAGCTGTCGCGACATATTCCGCAGCCTGAGCCAGTATGATCTGAGATTCAGGCATTCCGATCCTCTCGCATGCCAGCGAGCAGTTTACGGCGACAACGATCGCGTTGGGATCGGCGTTTCCGACGTCCTCCGCTGCGCAGATCATGATCCTGCGCGCGATGAAAACAGGATCCTCTCCCGCTTCGATCATGCGGGCCAGATAATATACAGCCGCGTCGGGATCGCTGCCGCGCATGCTCTTTATAAAGGCCGAGATCGTGTCGTAATGATTGTCGCCTTTCTTGTCATATCTTGCCGTGCGCTTCTGGATACACTCACGGACTACGTCCATAGTAAGGTGGATCTTTCCGTCCGCGCTCCTGGGCGTTGTCATAACGCCGAGTTCCACTGCGTTCAGCGCTCTACGCGCATCTCCGCCTGCCATTTCCGCAAGAAATTCCGCTGCGTCTTCATCGATCACAGCGTCGTAAGCGCCCATACCGCGATCCGTGTCGTAGACAGCTCTGCGGATCAGTTCCAGAATATCAGCTGTCTCCAGAGGTTTAAGTTCAAAGATCATGGACCTTGATAAGAGCGCCCCGTTGACTTCAAAATAGGGATTTTCTGTCGTCGCTCCGATCAGTGTCACAGTTCCGTTTTCCACATAGGGAAGCAGGTAATCCTGCTGGGACTTATTGAAGCGATGGATCTCATCGATAAACAGGATCGTTTTCTGTCCATACATCCCCTGTCTGTCCTGCGCTTCTTTGACGACCTGTTCCATGTCCTTTTTGCCTGCGACAGTCGCGTTGATCTGCTGAAACTGCGAGCGTGTTGTTCCGGCGATCACTTTGGCAAGTGTAGTCTTGCCGGTTCCGGGAGGACCATAAAAGATCAGGCTGCTGATCTTGTCGGCTTTGATCGCCCTGTAGAGCAGCTTGTCTCTGCCTATTATGTGCTGCTGTCCGACGACTTCTTCGAGTTTAGTCGGCCGAAGGCGCGCCGCCAGCGGAGACTCGGTTTCCCTGCTGGTCTCCCTCATATAATCAAAAAGATCCATAAATCTCTTTATTTTCCTTCCTCTGAATAGGTCTTGAATGATTTGAGTTTCCAGATATCCCGGTTGTACTCAGCGATCGTGCGGTCCGCCGAAAAATATCCTGCTTTCGCGATATTGATCAGCGATTTCCGGTTCCATTCATTTCTGTCTTCATAATCGCTGATCATGCGGTCCTTGGTCTCTATATAGGACTGCAGGTCCATCAGCGCCATATATCTGTCTCTGAAGCGGATTTCGTCATAGAGTCTCTCCAGATTCTCTCTGTGCCCGATCTCCATCAGCGCCGGACTGACTATGAAATCCAGCGCATTGCGGATGTCTTCGTTTTCATTGTAATAGTGAGACGGATCATAATCATCGCGCTCATAATGGCCGATCACGGTCGAAGCGTCGGAACCGAACAGATACATATTCCCGATACCGGCCAGTTCGCTCAGCTCCACGTTGGCCCCGTCCATGGTACCCAGTGTCAGTGCTCCGTTGAGCATCAGTTTCATATTGCCGGTTCCGGAGGCTTCCCTTGATGCGAGCGAGATCTGTTCGGAGATCTCAGCTGCAGGGATCAGTTTTTCTGCATAGGTCACATTGTAATTGGTGACCATGACAAGGCGCAAATAGGGATTCACTTCGGGATCCCCGTTGATCAGGTCCTGCAGAAGGAGCAGCAGATGAATGATATCCTGCGCCAGTACGTAGGCTGAAGCTGCTTTTCCTCCAAAGATAAAGTTGATCGGGCGCGCGGGCACGATTCCTTTCTTGATCTGCAGATATTTGTGGATCACATAGAGAGCGTGCATCTGCTGTCTCTTATACTCATGGATGCGCTTGATCTGAAGGTCAAAGATCCCGTCCGGCAAGAGTTCAACCCCTTCTTTCTGCAGAATATAGAGAGCAAGGCGCACTTTCGCCTCATATTTGATCCTGGAGAGCTCTGCCAGCGTCTCCTCGTCTTCTGTATATTCCAGCAGCTTTTCCAGCTGCAGATGATCCTGCCTGCAGGAATTTCCTATTTTGCCGCATATAAAAGCGGTCAGCTGCGGATTGCATCCGAGAAGCCACCGGCGGAATGAAATACCGTTGGTCTTGTTGTTGAATCGCTCAGGATAGATCCCGTACAGATCCTTGAGCAGCGAGTTCTTAAGTATATCTGTGTGGATCGCGGCAACTCCGTTTACGGAAAAACCGAAATGAACGCACATATTGGCCATATGAACGTTTCTCTCCGGATCGATGATCCATACAGCGGGATTCTGAAATCTGTTCTTAATGATCAGATCCATTCTGTGGATAATAGGGACCAGCTGCGGACATACTTCTGACAGATAGTCGATGGACCATGTTTCAAGCGCCTCAGCCATGATCGTGTGATTGGTATAAGCACACGTCTTTGTCACGACCTTGACTGCCTCCATGAAGGAGAGCGCCTTATCGTCTGTAAGGATCCGGATCAGCTCCGGTATAAGGAGAGAAGGATGTGTGTCGTTGATCTGTATGACCGCGTAATCGTACATCCGGCGCAGATCGCATTTGCGGGCCTTCATCTCTCGCATGATCAGCTGCGCTGCGCAGCTCACCATGAAGTAATGCTGATAAAGCCTGAGCTTTCTGCCCGCCTCGTCGGAATCATCGGGATAGACGAACATGGTCAGATTCTTTTCGATCGCTTCCTTGTCAAAAGAGATCCCGTCCTTCACAAAAGAATCATCAAACCGGTCAATGTCAAAGAGTTTGAGCTTGTTGACGCCGCTCTTATAGCCCGCGATATTCAGGTCATACATTCTGGCTGTGACTTTCCGTCTCCCAAACCACACATCAAAGGTCACTTCCGTGCGGTTTTCCCAGGACTCCCACTGCAGCCATTCGTCCTTCTCCATTACCTGCAGATGATCCTCAAACCTCTGCTTAAAGACGCCATAGTGATAATTGAGGCCAATCCCTTCCGCGGGATAGCCCAGCGTCGCGATCGAATCAAGAAAGCAGGCTGAAAGACGGCCGAGCCCGCCGCTTCCCAGAGAAGGCTCAGGCTCCGCTTCCGCGATCGTCAACAGGCGTTTTCCATATTTGAGAAGGATCTCTTCCGTCTTCTCGTACAGGCCCAGATTGATCAGAGTATTGATCAAAAACCTGCCGGTAAGAAATTCCGAGGAGATATAATATACTTTCTTCTCGCCGCTGTTCTTCTCGCTGATCTCCAGAATACGCTTGGTCAGGACCATCAGGACATGGTAGGTCTCTTCTACGCCGCACTGTTCGAGCGGCTTGCCGAACCGCTCATGCGCAAGCTCGCAAAGCTGGTTCTCCATGTTGAGTATCATTACGTCGAAGATCATATTCCTGTAGCCCATCTGATCACTCCCGAAATATGAGAAAGGGAACGAGAATTCCCGCCGCAGTTCTGACCGGACGGATTTCCGCCCGATACCATTATCATAATAATACACCCGGTACATGTATACCGGGTGTACAAATTTTCAGATGAACAGATCTTATTTGGCAGGATCATCCGTATGACAGTAAATCAATACTGTCTTCGCAGCCCTTTGGGATAGTGGTTTTTGATCTGCCCCTGCGAGAGTTTTCCCCAGCCCATGGGGAAGCCGCAGTCAGTTACAAGACACCAGCCCTTATTGCCTCTGATCCTGCTGCAGTCCGCAGCTGACAGGCTCTCTCCATGCAGGTAGGCGGCAGCTGCGCGGTTGTCTCCCGTCATTTGCGCCATATCAGCTTCCGGTTCATGTTCTGCGCCGGTTCCCGCTGCATTCCGAAGGCTGTGATCTGTTTCGGCACTGCATACAACATCCTGTTCCGACAAAGCCAGCGCAAGTGCATGGGACGGCTCAAACCGGTTCTTTTTGAGTGTCCCCAGGTGCAGTCCCGGCCTCAGTACCTTAAGTCCCTTTAAGTCGATCCCGCAGGGAATTCTGTACAGTTCTTTGCCGAACAGGACAAGACCGGCTGTGCCTGCCGCTTTTGTCCCTGCAGCCTGCACAAATCTTCCGGCTCCGCTCACGGAAAATGTCTCATCTGAGAAGGCCTGCCAGAGCTTTACCGCTTCCTTGTCCTTCAGAGGTGCGGGCGCCTGGATCCTTCTCTCATAAACGGGTCCCTTCCTGGCAAATACTGCGACAAAATGGCCCTCACCGTCCAGTTTGTGGGGCCACAGCCTGATACAGCCCCTGACTGCTTCTATAAACTCTTCCGGTGCGTCAATGCCTTCTGCAAAACGCGGATCTCCGGGACACAATCCTGTCTTTTCCATGTATTCTCTGCCCAGAGAGGCAGGAAGATCGACCAGTGTGAAGTCCGGGTGCCGCGCCATGAAAAGCGCTGCGTTCTGCTCGTTCTCCTGCGGTGCGAAGGTGCAGGTCGAATAGACAAGCACGCCTCCGGGAGCTGTCATCCGTGCCGCGCAGTCGAGGATCCCTTTCTGCCTTTCTGCGCACATCAACACATTTTCAGGGCTCCAGTTGGGGATTGCTTCCGGTTCTTTGCAGAACATGCCTTCTCCGGAGCAGGGTGCGTCAACGACAACGGTGTCAAAAAATACAGGGAAACGCTCTGCCATTCTCTCCGGTGTCTCATTAGTGACTATGGCGTTACAGATTCCCATTCTCTCAATATTCTGCGAAAGGATCTTCGCCCTGGCCGGATGGATCTCATTGGATACGAGAAGTCCGTCTCCGCCCAGAAGAGAGGCCAGATGGGTGCTCTTTCCGCCCGGCGCTGCACATAGATCAAGGACCCGCATTCCAGGTCTTACGCCGGACAGCGCCGCAACTGCCATAGCGCTGGGTTCCTGCATATAGTAGACGCCGGCTTCATGGAAGGGATGCCTGCCCGGTCTTGCATCCGGCTCATAAAAGAAGCCATGCGGTGCCCACGGCACTTCTTCCATGCCGAACAGTCCGCTTTTTTCAAAACGCTCTATCCCGTCTTTTAATGTATTACTCCTGAGTCCCGGTCTGCGCGGCCTGTTATAAGACGAAGCAAAACTCTCATATTCATCCTGCAGCATATCCTGCATGCGCTTTATAAATTCGATCGGCAGATTCATAGCGGCCCTCTCTTCGCAGCCTTGAACTTCTTTTGTTCTCACAATAATCGAAACGGAGCCGCCGGCTTGCGGCAGCTCCGTCAAAAAATACAGTATTAAATGGTGTTTTCGTACTTGTCCGCTTCCGTGATCCGCATTTTCTTTCCGTTGAGGATAATGAATCCTTCCTCAGGATCATCGTGAACAATGTATCGGACTGCGGGCTCCTCCCAGGACGGATGATCGTGGCCGTACTGCCTGCAGGTAATATCCTGTCCTTCACTCAGCAGGTGACCATCCGATGTACGAACAGGCTTCCTGAATGATCTGCTTCCGGGGATCTTTTCAGAATGCCATTTGTCCGTAAAGGATTTGTTCTTTTCTGAAACGGTCCTGGCGCTGCCGAAGCTTTTGCGCACATTCGCGGCATGGCTGCCGAAAGCGCCGCGTTCATTGGGGTTTCTTTTGCTCCGGGAACCGCCCTGTTTCACTCTTGACAGCAGAACAACGATGATGATGACCATAAAGATCAGTGACATTCCCATAGGCTCTCCTTTCTCAGGGGAGGATCTCACGGATCCGCGCTTCGGTTCCGTTTACCGATCCCTGGATCATTGCAGGCTTTCCGCCGCCTTTCGCGCCAAGTTTTTCTCTGAGTATCTTTTGTACATCTCTGCTGTCCATTTTCCGGCTTCCGATAATATAGCGGTACTGTTCATCATTTCCTGAGAACACGCCGCAGAAGCCCTCATGCCTCTCACAGAGCGCATTGACAAGATTGCGCTGCACGATCGGATCCATGTCGCCGACAAAAAGAAACGCGTCTTTCTGCTCGGCAGGTATTGTCTCAAGTCTGAGAAAAGCAGCCTGGTATTCCAGATCCCTGTTCTTTTGTTTGAGCATACCGATCTCATCCAGCAGATGGCGTACACCGTCACCGATCTCGTCCTGACTGCGGTTGGTCAGGTGGGAGACCTCTTCGATGCGCTGCTGCCGCTTCTGCATCAGAGCAAACGCTCTCCCTCCGCATGAAATGAACAGGCGCATACCGCCGTTATAGCGGATCACTTTTACGATCTTGATCAGGCCGATCTCACCGGTTCTCCTTACATGGGTCGCGCAGCATGCGCAGATATCCACACCGGGGATCGTCACGAGGCGCGTCTGTCCCTCGATCTCGATCTTACTGCGGTAATCGATTTGCGAGAGCTCGCTGTCTTCCGGATAGGATACCTCAGTCTCGAGGTTCTGATATACAACCCGGTTTGCTTCCCACTCAAGAAGAAGGATCTCCTCCTCGTCCAGCTGGCCGTTCACATCGAGTGTCACCGAATTGTCGCTGAGGTGAAATCCGATATTGTCAAACCCGTACCGGTTGTGCATGAGTCCGGACAGAATATGCTCCCCTGTGTGGTTCTGCATAAATCCGAACCTTCGCTCCCAGTCAATGTTAAGGACCACTTTGCCGCCGCTCTTCAGACCGCCGTTCTTTACGGGATCCGTGCCCTCATCTGTGTACCGCGCTATGTGACGGATCACGCCGTCCTCGATCTGTACGTCCGTCACATCAAGGGACGGAATACAAGCGTCAACATTACAGTCTTCAGGGAGGATCCATCCGATGTCAGCGGATTGTCCGCCGCCTTCGGGAAAAAATACAGTCTGATCCGTGATCACTTCGATCCGATGGATTCGTTTGTTATTTTCATCTCCGGCCAGCTCGCGCACGTCAAGGACGACCGCTTCACATCTGGCCAGATATGCATTTGTCTCGTATAGCCTCTTTGTTTTCGTCACTTTTTGTGCCCGCTTGGTATCTGTTACAGATTAGCTCTCTCCGCTTTTCCTGCTTCCATCTTGAGATATGCGTTGATAAAGCGGTCAATATCGCCGTCCAGGACTGCACCGGTATTGCTGGTCTCTTCCTGCGTTCTCGTGTCCTTGACGAGTGTGTAGGGCTGCAGGACATAGGAGCGGATCTGGCTGCCCCACGCGATATCCTTGACTTCACCGCGGATACCCGCAAGCTTGGCCTGCTCCTCTTCCATCTTCTTCATATAAAGCTTTGCCTTGAGCATCTGCATAGCCTTGTCCTTGTTCTGGAACTGGGAGCGCTCATTCTGGCATGTGACCACGATGCCGCTGGGGAAGTGCGTGATCCGGATTGCCGACGAAGTCTTATTGATGTGCTGTCCGCCGGCGCCGCTGCTTCGATAGGTATCGATGCGGATATCATCGGGGTTGATGACAATGTCGATGTCCTTCTGAATATCAGGCATTACGTCGCAGGATACAAAGGAAGTCTGTCTCTTTCCCTGTGCGTTGAAAGGGGAGATGCGTACAAGCCTGTGTACGCCTCTCTCAGATTTCAGGTAACCGTATGCGTTGGTTCCGTTGATCTGGAAATCCACAGATTTGATGCCGGCCTCGTCGCCGTCAATATAGTTCATGACTTCAATGCTGAATCCTTTGCGGTCTGCCCATCGTGTATACATTCTGTAGAGCATGGAGCACCAGTCGCAGCTCTCCGTGCCGCCCGCTCCGGCGTTTAAGCTTACGATCGCGTTGGAATCGTCATATTCACCGGTCAAAAGCGTGGAGAGACGCATCTCTTCCAGTTTCTCCTTAAATGTATCCAGATCCTCGCGGATCGTATCGATCATGGACCGGTCTTCTTCCTCGTTGCCCATCTCGATGAGCATCATCATATCCTCATAGGAAGTGCTCAGACCGTCTGCCTCCTCAACCAGGTTCTGCAGATCCTTGAGCTGTTTCATCTTCTTGTTGGCAACATCCGCATTGCTCCAGAAATCAGGTGCTTCCGACTCTCTGGACAGCTCCTCGATCCTCTGTTTCTTAAAGTCCAGATCCAGCGAATCCCTGACTTCCTCAAGCGGCTTTTCATACTGCTGCAGTTCAAGTTTCATCTGGTCTAATTCGATCATAGATTATCATTCTCCTTATATATGCATGGTGATCGTCATTGAGCCGCATTTTGCGGGTCAAATATTCTTTCTGCCATGGCAGTTCTTGTACTTCTTGCCGCTTCCGCAAGGGCAGGGATCATTGGGATAGATCTTCTTCTCAGATCTTCTCTTGGGTTCTTTGATGGAAGTCTCGTCCTTATTGGTGCCTGTGACCTTGGCGACTTCTTCTCTCTCCACTTTCTGCTCTACTTTGACATGGAACAGTACACGGACCGTCTCTTCCATGATATTGCGGTTCATCTCATTGAACATGTCGTAACCGGCGATCTTGTACTCGACAAGCGGATCGTGCTGTCCAAGGGCCTGCAGGCCGATACTCTGGCGGAGCTGGTCCATATCGTCGATGTGATCCATCCACTTTCTGTCTACGACCTTTAAAAGGACGACGCGCTCGATCTCTCTGACCGCTTCTTCATCCGGGAACTCGGACTCTTTGCTCTCATAGGCTTCCAGCGCTTCTTCCTTGAGCTGCTGCTTGAGACCGTTCATGGTGCGCTCCTTGATCCTGCCTCTGTTGATGACCTTGAGGGGGATCGTGGGCAGAAGGAGCTCGTTGAGCTCTGTCAGGTTCCACTCATCGCTGTCCTGATCGTCCGAAATACTGGTATCAACAGCTCTCTCGACGATCTCGGAGATCATGTTGAGAATGGAATCTCTCATGCTCTCGCCGTCAAGCACCTGCCGGCGCTGCTTGTACATGATCTCTCTCTGCTCATTCATGACCTGGTCATAGTCGAGCAGGTTCTTACGAATGCCGAAGTTATTGGCCTCGATCTTCTTCTGGGCGCCTTCCACAGCCTTTGTCAGGGATTTGTGGGAGATCTCTTCGCCCTCAGGGATCTTGAGCGCGTTGAACATGGCGATCATCCTGTCTGAACCGAACAGACGCATCAGATCGTCTTCGAGGGAAATATAGAAGCGGGATTCACCGGGATCTCCCTGACGTCCGCTTCGGCCGCGCAGCTGATTATCGATACGTCTGGATTCGTGACGCTCAGTACCGATGATCTTAAGACCGCCTGCTGCCTTTGCTTCCTCATCCAGCTTAATATCCGTACCACGGCCTGCCATGTTGGTCGCGATCGTAACAGCGCCGTGCTGACCAGCCTGCGCGACGATCTCCGCTTCCATCTCATGGAACTTGGCGTTCAGTACGTTGTGGGGAATCCCCTCTCTGCGGAGCATCTTGGAGACGTCCTCGGAAACCTGGATCGTGATCGTGCCGACCAGAACGGGCTGTCCCTTCGCGTGGGCCTCTTTGACGGCCTCTACGACAGCTTTATACTTTTCCTTCTTGGTCTTATAAACCGCGTCCTGGTGATCCTTACGGATGACCGGCTTATTGGTGGGGATCTCAATGACATCCATGCC
The DNA here is from genome assembly GCA_902801415.1 of uncultured Lachnospiraceae bacterium. Lineage (GTDB taxonomy): Bacteria > Bacillota > Clostridia > Lachnospirales > Lachnospiraceae > CAG-791. The sequence goes on along the minus strand of CADCIK010000041.1, from coordinate 1,020 downwards.
ATAGATCTCGCGGAACTCGCGCTCCTCTGTGAGCGCCGTACCGGTCATACCGCACTTCTTGTCAAATTTATTGAAGAAGTTCTGGAACGTAATGGTGGCGAGCGTCTTGCTCTCCTTCTTGACTTTTACGTTTTCCTTTGCTTCGATCGCCTGGTGAAGTCCGTCGCTGTAGCGTCTACCGGGCATTACACGGCCCGTGAACTCGTCGACGATCAGGACCTGGTCGTCCTTGACGATATAGTCGTGGTCCTTATGCATCAGGTTATTGGCGCGCAGGGCCAGAATGATGCAGTGCTGGATCTCCAGGTTTTCCGGATCCGCCAGGTTGGGGATATGGAAGAATTTCTCGACCTTGGAGACGCCTTCAGCGGTCAGGTTGACCACCTTGTCCTTCTCATTGACGATGAAGTCGCCGGTCTCTTCTCTTTCAACGCCCATGATCGCGTCGATCTTGGACAGGTCCTCCATATCTTCGCCGCGCTTCATCTGCTTGGCCAAAATATCGCATGCCTCGTAGATCTTGGTGGACTTTCCGCTCTGTCCGGAAATGATCAGAGGAGTACGGGCTTCGTCGATGAGGACAGAGTCAACCTCGTCGATGATCGCATAGTGAAGTTCACGAAGAACCAGCTGTTTCTTATAGATGGCCATGTTATCACGAAGATAGTCAAAGCCGAGTTCGTTGTTGGTGACATAGGTGATGTCACAGCCATACTGTTCCTGTCTCTCCTCGCTGCTCATGCTGTTGAGGACTACGCCGACAGTCAGCCCCATAAATGTGTAGACCTGTCCCATCCACTCCGCGTCACGCTTTGCCAGGTAATCGTTGACTGTGACGACATGTACGCCTCTGCCTTCAAGTGCATTGAGATAAGCAGGCATGGTGGCGACCAGTGTCTTACCTTCACCGGTACGCATCTCGGCGATACGTCCCTGGTGCAGGATGATCGCGCCGATCAGCTGTACGCGGAAAGGCTCCATTCCAAGCGATCTTCTGGCGCCTTCTCTGACTGCCGCATA
>CADCIK010000040.1 GCA_902801415.1 uncultured Lachnospiraceae bacterium | reverse complement strand
TCATACTCTACAGTTGCCGGGGGCTTGGGCGTAAAGTCGTAGAGGACGCGGTTGATGCCGGGGACCTCTGTGATAATACGCTGAACGAGGTGGTCGATCAGCTCGTTGGGCAGGTGCTCAACAGTGACTTCCATAACATCGGTCGTGTTGATGGCACGGATGATGCAAGGCCAATCGAATGTGCGCTTTCCATCCTTGACGCCGGTGGACTTGAAGTCCGGAACGACAGTGAAGTACTGCCATACTTTGCCCTCGAGACCGTTCTTGGCGAACTCCTCGCGAAGGATCGCATCGGACTCGCGGACTGCTTCCAGTCTGTCGCGTGTGATCGCGCCGGGGCAGCGTACTCCGAGGCCGGGACCCGGGAAAGGCTGACGGTCAACCATGCTTGCGGGAAGACCGAGCTCTCTGCCGACCATACGGACTTCGTCCTTGAACAGGATCTTGACGGGCTCTACGAGCTCGAAACGGGAAGCGATATCCTCAGGAAGGCCGCCTGCGTTGTGGTGTGCCTTGATGCCGGCTTCGCTCTCGAGAATGTCGGGCCAGATGGTTCCCTGTGCCAGGAACTTCACGCCGTCGAGCTTTCTCGCCTCGTCAGCAAATACATCGATGAACTCCTCGCCGATGATGTGTCTCTTCTCTTCGGGATCAGAGACGCCTGCGAGCTTGTCAAGGAAACGGTCTACTGCGTCGACATAGATGAGGTTTGCGTTCATCTCATCGCGGAATACTCTGATGACCTGCTCGGGCTCGCCCTTTCTGAGGAGGCCGTGGTTTACGTGTACGGAAATCAGCTGCTTGCCGACTGCCTTGATCAGCAGTGCAGCGACTACAGAGGAATCAACGCCTCCGGACAGCGCCAGCAGTACCTTGTTATCGCCGATCTGCTCACGGAGCTCTTTGATCTGCTCCTCAATAAATGCCTGCGCGAGAGCGGGCGTCGTGATTCTTTCCATGTTTTCGGGTCTTCTCTCTGTCATTGATCCCTCCTGATATAGAATTCAACTGTTTATGAATAACCATTAACTATATTGCAACATTTTAACCGCTTAAAGATATTCACACAACTCGTAAATTTCACAATCTTGCGCGCCTGCAGTGTCCATTTACTCATAAATTTGTGCACTTACACACGCCATCTGCCTTATGCCGACAGCAGCTGAACTGCATCGGCTGCATTTCCCGAAACCCGGTGCAGCTGCAATGCATGAATTGCTGCTTCCGATCACAGCTCATAGATCTTCGAGTACTTCTCCTCCAGGTAGTCCAGGAAGTCGACCGGCGTGAACTCGCGGCCGGTGATGTCTTTGATCCACTCCTGCGGGGAAAGTTTGTCTGCTTTGGCAAAAACGTGATTGATCATCCAGCTGTTGACAGGCTCGAAGTTGCCTTCCCGGATCGCGTCTTCCACCGCCACTTCCTGCTTCATGCGGTTGTAATACATGGCGTTATAGAAGTTTCCGATCGCGTAAGTGGGGAAATAGCCGAATCCGGACGCCCAGTGCACATCCTGCAGTGCGCCTTCTCTGTCGGTCGCAGGGCTGACTCCCAGATATTCCTGATACTTGCGGCTCCAGATCGCGGGGATGTCTTCCACCTTGATCTCGCCGGCAAACAGAGCCTTCTCGATCTCGTAGCGGATGATGATATGGAAGGTGTATGTGAATTCGTCTGACTCTGTACGGATCAAAGTAGGCTTGACTACATTCAGTCCCTCGTAGAACTCCTTCTCCGATACGCCGTCCATCGCGTCCGGGAAGAGCTCGCATACCTTGGGATAAACAAATTCTGCAAAGCTCTCCGAGCGTCCGATCCGGTTCTCGTAGAAACGGGAGACAGACTCGTGCATGCCCATTGTTTTGCCATCGATGATGAAGTGGTCGTGGTTCTCAGCAGGCTGGTTCTGGTCGAACAGCGCGTGGCCGCCCTCGTGGATGATGGAATACATGCTCGCGAGGAACTGGTCCGGATAATAGTGCGTCGTGACACGTGTATCATAGCGGCCAAGTCCTGCCGTGAAAGGATGCTCCGACGTTGTGAACGCGCCGCGCTTGAAGTTGAAGCGCATCTGTGTAAGCAGCCATTTGGCCATCTTAGCCTGCCGCTCCTCATTGACAGGGCGGTGCAGGAAATCGGTGCGGATCTTCTTGGGGCTCTTCTGAATCTTCTCCAGAAGGGGGATCAGGCGCTCCTTGCAGGCGCCGAAAGCCTCGTCGAGCATATCAGAAGTCATGCCGCGCTCATAGTCGTCCAGAAGCGCGTCATAGGGTGTGTTTCCTGCCGCGTCCTTACCCCGCAGCTCGATCATGCGGTGGTTGACGTCGGTCACTTCATGCAGAGAAGGCGCGAAAAGGCTGTAGTCCGCTGCTTCTCTCGCTTTGCTCCAGTTCACGAACGAGCGGTTGAATACACGCGAGAACTCATGCTGCAGCTCGGGCGTCACGTTTTTGGTCTGCAGGTAATTTCTGTGCAGCTGCTCGGCCATCACGCGGTCGAGCTCCTCCAGCTCACTGCGGTGCTCATACAGATACTCCGCCGCCTCGACGAAAGCGGGCTCTTTGATCAGCTTATAGGACTCGTTGCCGAGAAAGGCCATGACTTCGCCCTGCTCTTCCATTCCGTCGATCGGGCAGATGGTCTCCTGGTCATACATCAGAACATTGACCGCGTGATCAAACTGATTCGCGGTAGTAAGGACCTGTTTCACATACTCGAGTTTCTGACTTAGTGCTGTCTTTTCCATGTTGTAGTTGTTCTCCTTATCGTATTTGACCGGCTAAGCCGGTTATTATCATTTTCCATTCATCGGTCGATCTGGCACTCTGTCTTTTGGCGCTTGCCGGTCGATCCGACACGCTGTCTTTTGGTGCTTACCGATCGATCCGGTACTCCATTTCATGCCATACGCCGCCGCCCCACACGGAGTTCGAGACGCCCAGATCCGTAAATCCCATCCGCTCGTACATTCCGACCTTTTCTTCGTGCGCGGTCAGCACCATTTTGTGCCTTCCCTTGACCTGTCCCCAGATTCCGTAGAGCCGCATGAGCTCTTTGGCAAGCCCCTGTCCGCGATACGCGGGCAAAACATCGAGGCCCATCAGGAAATCCGTCTGCGCCGCGGGATCGTGCAGTGTCACATCCGTGAAAAACTCATCCCTGAGTTCCTTCTCATCCGAACAGAGACCGTTCAGGAATCCGGCAAGCTTGCCGGTCTCTCTGTCCACGGCGACAAGAAACTGGGTCGGCATCGCAGCGACGCGCCGCCTCATCTCGTCTTCCGGGCACGCCTCGTTGGGCGGGAAGCAGGTGTTCTCGATCTCCACAGCCTGGTCGGCCTCCTCCGGCAGGATCTGGCGGAACTGATAGCGCTTGAGAAGCTCTTCGTCGCCATATACGCCAAACAGGATCTCCGGCTCTTCATGTGCGAGAACACCGTAGAACTGTGGCACCTTGAAGCGGTCCATGAACAACATGCACTTACACATGAAAATGTAGAAGATATTGCAGCCGCATCCGTAAAGCGTCTCATAATTGGCCTGTCCCTTGGCGATCACCATGTCGGCCTTCATGATCGTCTCACGCGCTTCCCGGGACAGGTTGCGCAGAACGGTGCCATCGGTCGTCGTTCCGTTCCCCATGCAGCGTCCGAGCTCTGCCATCCCGATCTGTTCCATGTCTTCCATGGTCGCGTCGTTGGCGACAGGTGCTCCGCGCACTATTACGGTGATCTCAATGTCCTGATTGATGCGCTTGATCTGCCGGAGCAGGATCTTGTCCATGACGATCTCTCCGCAGTTGTCTGTCAGAAGGACAAGTGTCCGTGCCTTTTCTGCCTGCTCACGCAGCATTTCAAGGCACTCCGCGTCCACAACAATATCGGGAGCCCTGCCGATCAGTTCCATGAGCTTGTCCTCTGTTACATTGTCCAGAGCGGCAAAGTCAATGAAATTGCCCATCATCGCATACTGCACGGCACGCATCAGCGGATCCTCTGCTGCCAGCACATGCTTCTCCAGTTCCGGCGCGCTCTCCATCATCAGGGCGTTATAATGGCGTTTGATCTGTGTATAGTCCATTTCGCCTTCTCCAAACAGCCGTTTTCTCACGGCTTTAATCTCGTAGAACGCCTCCGGTCCCGTCGGTACGACGCCCGGCCGGTCCACGATCTTCTTCACGGCTTCCTGATATTCCTTCACCGTCCCCTCCGGTGTTCCTTCCGGATAGCGGTTCAAATGCTTGTCCAGCATGCAGTCTCTGCAAACGTTGTTCATCTTCTGTCCTTTATTTTCTCTTGTATCCCGTCACCATTGTCATCACGAAGCAGGCAACTGTAGCCCACGCAAAGAATTTATGACACTTCATATATGCACTCCTTTTCCTGTTGGCAGCTTTCGCCGCATGATCATTCTGCTTTCGGACTGCCTTCGCCTCCTGCTGCGCCTCGTCTGCTCTATGCGCTTCTCTATACGCAAGGTCCACTTCCGACTCACGATCCACCACTTTCCAGAGGATCCTCTCCAGCTTAGTCCGGATCCGGATCTCATCGCCGCTGTGCACGTAGTGCAGCTTCTCGCCCATGAGCTTTTTCATTGCATTGTAGGGCTCTACGCCTGTGCAGTGGCCGGTGTAGAACACCGTGCGGAGCTTCCGAAGTTCCAATGCTGTGTCAATGATCATCGTAATATCGGCATCTGAATAGCCGTGCCTCTTCATCATGTGGAATCCGCTGATCACCACGTCCGGATCCCCGCCGTACAGTTCCCGATACCGGTCCAAAATATTGAGGATCCCGTGATGCGCGCATCCCGAAAGAAGAACCGACTTGGTCCCCTCATTGATCACCAGGCACTGCTCATGGGCGAAGTCGTCCTGAACCATATCTTCTTCCGTCTTCTTCATGAGCCGCTGGTTAGCAGACGGGATGGGGTGTTCATTGCCAATTCCCGTAAAGAGAGATAACTCGTCGTCGATGTGGTAGATGCCGTCTTCTGCATCTATACTCACTATCTGCGGCAGCTCCCTGATGCCCTCTGCAAGGCCGATATAGTGAGGCTGTCCTTTACTGTCTATGGAGTAATATTCTCCAAATGCAGATGCCTGCACATAGATCTTTGCGTCCGGATTGATTTCGGCAAATGGCAGGATTCCACCTCCGTGGTCATAGTGCCCGTGACTGAGCACTACAGTATCCACCTTTGTCAGGTCCACGCCGAGCTTCTCAGCGTTCTTTATAAACAGGTCAGACTGACCCGTATCCATAAGCAGTTTGTGATGCTCTGTCTCGATATAAAAGCACAGGCCGTGTTCAAACCCGCACCCCGCTGCGCCTTCCGTATTCTCCGCAAGGTTGATAATACGCATGCCTGCCTCCTTCCTGTAACCTGATTTACACAATGTAAGTTGTCAGTAAATAGTATCAAAAATATGGAAAAGTAGCAAGGAAGCCTACTGTTATAGTATAATAACTACATCTGAAGAAGATATAAGACAGCTTTGTCTGTTATAGGAACTAATCGAATAATAAGGAGGCAGGACATGATCAGAAAAGAACAGGAATGCAAGATCGAGTATCGTGAGCATATGCGCGACGGAGACGGAACCGTTCAGATCACCAATTTCATCACAGGCCCGGCAGAACTCAATGAAAAAGGCAGGCTTTTTGCCAAGATCACTCTGAATCCCGGCTGCAGCATCGGCTATCATCTGCACGATAAGGACGCGGAGCTGTTTTATATCATCAAGGGAACTGCTGAGTACAATGACAACGGTGTGATCCGCACAGTTACAGCCGGCGATGTGACGATCTGTCCCACCGGCGAGAGCCACGGCATCGCCAACAAGACCGACGAAGTCGTTGAACTGGCGGCCGTTATTGTATACGCGTAAGTAAAACGGTCATTCAGCCCCGATCCCGATTTCGTAATCATTTCCCGGGTGCAGAATAATCAGCAAAAGGAGGAGGTATTACCATGGCAGCAAGAATGACAGCCGGCAAGGGCGGCGAATACTACGTCCCCTATGAAAACAGAAAGGGCTGCGAATCCATCGTCTATTTCACAAGAGACCTTTCCGCAGAGGGATTTGAGAAGATCTATAAGAAAGTGAGCGGCGTGCTCCACGGTAAAGTTGCGGTTAAGCTCCACACCGGCGAGCAGCACGGTCCCAACATCCTCCCCAGACCCTGGGTCAAGAACCTGTTTGAGAAAGAGCTTCAGGATTTTGACAGCGCGACGATCATCGAGACCAATACCTACTATGCAGGCGACCGCGACACGACCGAAAAGCACCGCAAGACCCTGGAAGTGAATGGCTGGACCTTCGCGCCTGTCGATATCACCGATGAGTTCGGCGCCACGACTCTTCCCGTCAAGGGCGGCAAGTGGTTCACCGAGATGTCCGTCGGCAAATCTCTTCCGGACTATGATTCCTTCCTCGCTCTGACCCACTTCAAGGGTCACGTGATGGGCGGTTTCGGCGGTTCCAACAAGAACATCGGTATCGGATGTGCAGATGGCGTTGAAGGCAAGAAATGGATCCATGCCGCAGATTCCGGAGATCAGTGGGGCATCGCTATGGAAGAGCTGATGGAGCGCATGGCGGAGTCCACCAAGGCGACCATTGACTATTTTGCCGGAAGCATCGCTTATATCAACGTTCTGCGCAACATGTCCGTTTCCTGTGACTGTGAAGGCGTTGCAGCGGCTCCCGTCGTCACCCCCAACATCGGTATCGTGGCGTCCCTGGACATCCTGGCCGCAGATACAGCAAGCATTGACCTGGTCTATGCTCTCAAGGAAGAGGATCACCACGACCTCGTGGAGCGTATTGAGACCCGCCACGGCCACCGCCAGCTCAGCTACATGAAGGAACTTGGCATGGGCAATGACAAGTATGTGCTGATCGATCTCGACAACGGCGAGTGCAGGATCCAGCCCAAGGATGCTGTGACGCATGTCGTGCCTTTCGAGGGATGATCTGATTTTTCTGAAGTTTAAAACGCGTGCCGAATGACACATCAAAGAGCGCATGTACCGTAATGGTGCATGCGCTCTTTTTCATTGTCGCAATGGTTTCTCCTGCGTAGTATTGACGAAGCACAGTCATTAGCATATCTCTGTGCCGGGTCAGAGGATCTTACGCCCCCTTCTCCACCTTCTCATACGTAAATGTGTTGAGGAACCGCTTTGCCCGATCCGTTCCGGGGTGCTCGAAGAACGCCTCCGGGCTCCCCTCTTCCACTATGCTGCCCTCATCGATGAAGACCACTCTGTCTGCGACCGCTTTGGCGAAGGACATCTCGTGGGTGACGATTACCATCGTCCGCCCCTGGCGGGCCAGTGTCAGCATGACGTCCAGTACTTCTCTGACCATCTCGGGGTCCAGCGCCGCCGTTACTTCATCGAATAGAAGCACTTCCGGGTGCATGCACAGAGCCCGCACGATCGCCACTCTCTGCTTCTGGCCGCCGGAGAGCTCGCGCGGAAAGCTGTCCCGTTTCTCCTCCAGGCCGACACGGGACAGGAGCTGCATTGCCTCTTCCTCGACTTCCTTGCGTCCGCGCTTCTGCACCAGGACAGGTGAGAGAACAATATTCTCAAGGATCGTCATGTGCGGAAACAGCTCATAGTTCTGGAAGACCATCCCCACCTTCTGGCGGATCCCGACGATCGAGCGGGAATTCCCGTCCACCTTCTGGCCGCGGAAAGTGATCTCCCCACCCTGTATGGGCTCGAGTCCGTTGATGCATCTAAGGAGCGTGCTCTTGCCGCATCCGGAAGGGCCCACGATCACCACGACTTCCCCCTCGCGGACAGATAGTGAGAGTCCGTCCAGAACCCTGTTGTCGCCAAATTCCTTTACGACACTCTCTATTTTGATAAGCTCATGCTTCATCAGCTCCACTTCCTTTCCAGATACTTGGAGAACATGCTGATCGGCCAGCACGCGGCAAAATACAGCACGAAGATACACGCATAGATCCCGAACGCGGCGTGGGGCGAGGACTTGCGGTTGGCCTCGATGATCTGCTGCCCCACCTTGAGCACCTCCACCACACCGATCATCATGGCAAGGCTCGTCGTCTTGATCATGCGGGTCACCAGGTTGATGGAGAGCGGGATCAGACGACGGAGCGTCTGCGGGATCACAATATATCGATAAATCTGCCCCTGCTCCAATCCCAGGGCTGCCGCGCTCTCATATTGGTGTTTGGGAATGCTGATCAAGGCGCCGCGCACAAGATCAGCCATCTCTGCTGTTCCCCAGAATGTAAACACGATAATAGAAGCGATTTCCGCCTCGATATTCCATCCGAACACTCTGGTCGTGCCGAAGAAAACGATAAAGAGAAGGACCATCTGAGGCATCACGCGCACGATTTCGAGATATACGCGGCTGACCGCCTTGATCACCGGATTATCTCCCGCCATCAGGACGCCTACCACAAGTCCCAATACAATGCTGAAGGCCACTGCGATCAGGCTGATCCGCAGTGAGATCCACAGGCCGCCCAGAAGGCGCTGCATGTTGATGCCCTTAAAGAGCACGTCAATCCCCAAAGCCTGCATACCGGAGCCTCCTTTCCAGAAAACTTCCCAGCGCGGAGACCGGAAGCAGAATGATGAGATAGAAAACAACAAGAAGCGTCAGACATTCCAGCGTCTTGTAGTAAAGGCCGATCAGGTCTTTGGCCGTGAACATCAGGTCCATGAGGCTGATCGCGGAGAAGACGCTGGTCTCCTTGAGCAGGAAGATGATGTTGGCTACGAAGGCAGGCACACTGATGGATACCGCCTGCGGCAGGATAACATGGAGGACCGCCTGGGTCCTCGTCATTCCCAGCGACAGCGCGCTCTCCATCTGGATCGGTTCTACTGCCTCCAGGCCGCTGCGGAATGTCTCAGCCATATAGGCGCCGCCGAGCAGAGCGAGTCCCAGAACGCCGCAGGGCTCCGCCGGGATGTCCAGTCCGATCTTGGGCAGGCCAAAATAGAGAAAGAACAGCTGCACCAGCAGAGGCGTGTTTCTGAACAGTTCAATATAAATACCGACAATCTTTTGCAAGACCGGTATCTTGTAATGCCGGATCAGCGCACATATAAACCCGAGTCCTATAGCAGCCAGAATGCCGGCCCAGCCGATCCGCAGTGTCAGAAACATCGCATCCCGGTAGAGCGGCAGGTAGGAACGCATGACGTCCCATCGCAGTAGTTCCATGATCGTCAGTTTCCTCCGCCCTCAATAACGAGGGTATCCTCAAACTCAATACCATATGTATCTACAAGAGTGGCCTCATAGTCTGCGTGGAAGAAGTTCTCTTTGCCAAGCTCCACGATCTCTTCATTGAGCCAGTTCAGAAGACTCTCATTTCCCTTGGTCACAGCCGGCGCGATGGTATCCGCGCTGCCCAGGGAATCGATTCCCACCGTATATCCTTCGTTTTCCGCAGCAAATGCGATGACCTCTGTGTTGTCATTGGCCCATGCGACGCCGGTTCCGTTCTCAAACGCGCTCTTGGCTGCTGCGTAGGTATCAAATTTCTGCAGCTTGATCTCCGGATTGTTCTTGGTCAGATAGGTCTCCGCGGTCGTTCCGGAGATGACGATGATCTGATCGTCCTCGCCGACCTGCGACAGGTCCTTGATCACTCTGTCGTCGTGGGAGACGACGCCCAGCGCCACATTCATGTAAGGCAGTGCGAAATCAACCTCTTCCGCTCTCTCGGGCGTCACTGTGAAGTTAGCCAGGATGATATCGACCTTTCCGGTCTGCAGATATTCAATTCTGCTGGCTGCCTCAGTGGATACATACTCAATTTCTACGCCCAGATCCTGTCCGATCCTGTTGGCAAAATATACATCATATCCCTGATACTCGCCGTTCTCGTCTACATATCCGAAAGGGCTCTTGTCGGAGAAGACACCGATATTGATCTTTCCGTCCGCCTGGATCTGCTCCAGCGTCCTGTAACCTGCGTCTGCGCTCTCTTCAACGGCTTCTTCTGCCTGCTCTTCGACTGCTTCCGCCTGCGGCCCATCCGCGCCCTGCTGGGTCGCCGAGGATCCTGATCCGCATCCTGCAAGGAGTGATCCCGCAAGGACCAGTCCGAGCACTGCCGCGCCAGCTTTCTTAAACAAATTCTTTCTCATAACTCTCTCCTTTGTATTGTCGGGGCAGGTACTGAGCCTGCCCCGGTAAATCAATATTTTGACCTTATTTCTTACTTAACCGCTGCAAATCCGTTCTCCAGGTCCGCGATGATATCGTCGATGTGCTCTGTTCCGATGGAAAGACGGATCGTGTTGGGCTTAATGCCCTGATCCAGCAGCTCCTCGACAGAGAGCTGGGAATGGGTCGTCGATGCCGGATGGATCACAAGGCTCTTGACGTCCGCAACGTTAGCAAGAAGGGAGAAGATCTGCAGGTTGTCGATGAACTTCCACGCTTCATCCTGGCCGCCCTTGATCTCAAATGTGAAGATGGAGGCGCCGCCGTTGGGGAAATACTTCTCATAAAGAGCGTGATCGGGATGCTCAGGCAGTGAAGGGTGGTTCACATTCTCGACCTGCGGATGAGCAGCGAGATATTCCACTACCTTCTTCGTGTTCTCAGCATGTCTGTCCAGTCTCAGGGACAGAGTCTCCACACCCTGCAGAAGCAGGAATGCGTTGAAGGGGGAGATACATGCGCCGGTATCGCGGAGCAGGATCGCACGGATATATGTGACGAATGCAGCGGGGCCGACTGCGTCATAGAAGGAGACGCCGTGATAGCTGGGATTGGGATCCGCGATGTTGGGATACTTGCCGCTCGCCTTCCAGTCGAACTTGCCGGACTCTACGATGATGCCGCCGAGTGTCGTGCCGTGACCGCCTATGAACTTGGTCGCGGAATGTACAACGATGTCCGCGCCGTGCTCGATAGGGCGGATCAGATAAGGGGTTCCGAATGTATTGTCGATGACCAGAGGGAGGCCGTGCTTGTGGGCGATTTCCGCGATCGCGTCAATGTCCGGGATATCGCTGTTGGGATTTCCAAGAGTCTCAAGATAGATCGCTCTGGTGTTGTCCTGGATCGCACCTTCCACTTCTTCCAGGTTGTGGGCGTCAACAAAAGTCGTTGTAACGCCGTACTGAGGAAGTGTATGGGACAGCAGGTTGAAGCTTCCGCCATAGATCGTCTTCTGTGCTACGATGTGGCCGCCGTTTGCCGCCAGTGCCTCAATTGTATACGTGATCGCAGCTGCGCCGGATGAAACCGCCAGTGCTGCGCTGCCGCCTTCCAGCGCCGCCAGCCTCTTCTCCAGAACATCCTGTGTGGAGTTGGTGAGTCTGCCGTAAATATTGCCCGCATCCGCGAGACCGAAGCGGTCCGCCGCATGCTTGCTGTTGTGGAAGACATAGGATGTGGTCTGATAGATCGGCACCGCCCTGGAATCTGTTGCGGGATCTGCCTGTTCCTGACCTACATGAAGCTGAAGGGTTTCAAACTTGTAATTCGCTGCCATTTTCGTTCTCCTTTTTTCTTTTTCTAAAGCAGAAGTCTCTGCCTTTTCATCTTTCTGGAATCTTCCGAATCTGAGCAAATATAAAAGCCCGGAAGCTGTAATACTCTCCCGGGCAGATGGCTGGACGTCTCTCACTGATCCTGTGAATTCTCTACGATCCTTTATACAGGCACATTGAGAGCTCTGCGTGAAAGCATGTCAATCAGCCTGGCCATTGTTGTTGCCCGGGAGTCCGACATTCGCATACACATCATGCAGTTGTCTCTCCACTTCGCATTAAACATTGCTTTCTCCTTACGCTTTGTTCTCAATTCCTATCGTGTCCTGCTTCGGACCGCTCAGATTTCTTAAACAGGATACTATCATTGTTTACCTACTATGTCAATAGGATTTATATGAAATATGGGCATAAAATTAGCGCACGCCCCGCATCGCTGTGGGACATGCGCCTTAATAAACTCTTTTCTGTCTGATTTCCCCGCTAAATTCGTATCTCTAAACAGAGATGCTGACAGCAGTCCGCTTATCTCCTCGCTCCGAGAAGGGCCTGCAGAAGGGCCATTCCGTTGATCGCGCTGTCCTCTTCCTCCTTGGTTGCCGCTGTGCTGGGAGAGGATCCCAGAAGCGCGCTGAAGATGCCGGGCGCAGAACCGAGGGAGATGCTCGGTGACGCAGATCCCTGTACTGCTGTCGTGTTGGAAGCTGCTTCCGAAACGCCGGTCAGGATCGCGGGCGCCATAATGGCCAGGATCTGGTTGACCTGCTCTGCGGTCAGGCCGGACTGAGCGGACAGAGACTGTGTGACTTCCGGCTCTTTTTTGCCAAAGATGTGGCCGATGATCTTCTTGCCGTCCGTCTCATCCGCTTCCTTGAGCTGCTGGTCCATTTCCTTCTTGCTGGTATGCTGCATCAGCGCGCCGAGAAGAGAGCTGGCACCATCGCCGGATGAAGCGTTTTGTGTCATGTACTTGATCAGGAGCGGCGTAGCGATCATGATCAGTCTCTTGATCTGTTTCTCGGACAGTCCGGTCTTCTTTGCGATCTGCTGCAGAGCGGCTTTTGCTGTCATCGCCTTTAAAAGCAAGCCAAGTAAATTCATACGATCCTCCCTTTCTGTGCGCGCGGCACAGCCGAATATCGGCATTGATTAATAATATTTCTTCTGTTCTCTATTCTACCGCATCAGACGTTTTTGTGAGCCATATTCTTGTTAAAATACTCCTTATTTTTTCTCATGTGATATACTGTGAACAGGTCGATCACCTGAAAGACCGGTCATTCCCAAACAAACGGTTCAAGCACATTGGAGAGATCACTTATGTATTATCAGATCGAAGGCCGCCTCAATATGAAGACTCTCACGTTCGATGAGGAGGGTCTGACCGTAGGAAAGCAGTCCTATCCCATAGACGATATTGAAAACCTCAAGATCACAAATGCGCCTCTGTTCGCGACGTACGGCATCCTGACCTTCCACTCCGGAGGCCGGGATATTTCTGTCGCTTTCCCACGCTCTGCAATCGATAAGCTCAGAAGGGCGATCCACGACTTCGAGCATGAGCAGATGGCGCGCAAAAAGGCTGCGGAGCAGGCTGCTGCAGAAGAAGCCGCCGCCACACAGACTGTGCAGACTGTCAGAACGGCAGCCGGGGCGAATGCGGCTGAACAGCATGTGGAGAGTCAGGGGCAGCCTGTCCGTTCACTGGATCCCTATGAGGAAGTCAAGAAGCTCAAGGAACTGCTGGATATGGGCATCGTGACGGAGGAGGAGTTCCAGAAAAAGAAGAAAGAGCTTTTGAATTTGTAAAACAAAGACCAGACTCTGAGAGAGC
>CADCIK010000039.1 GCA_902801415.1 uncultured Lachnospiraceae bacterium | reverse complement strand
ATCGCTGCGGAAATCTCCTTGACGACCGGCTGTTTCAATTCAACCTTTGCCATTTTGTTACCTCCTTATAGATTTTGGAGCCGAAACGAAGAAAAACCCCGTCTTCGCGAAGACGGGGAGAAAATTCATAACCGCAGGACACATAAAACATGTCATCCTTGCGCTCATCCACATCCTCGGCAGGCAGAAACTCTTTACGCCTTGCGGCACCTGCTGTCTTCGGCTTGGCTTATAACCTTTGATACCGTATCATTTAACTCTCTGTTTGTCAAGCACAAACTTTGCTTTTCGCTGTCAAAATATCAACCCGCCGGAATTTGAGCTCCCGCTCCCGGTTCCCCGGTTTCTCCCGGCACTTTTGCAGTGCATCCGCAGGTTCCGGGTTCAGTCTTCCGTGAAGAAACCGTCTTCATCGATCGCAACGCCGGGCGACACACTTCGCATCTGGTCCAGCACGCGCTCTTTCTCCGAGCCATCCAGCGTGCTGACACCGCGGTACTGCTCCATGGGAATGAACTGGAGCTTTTTAATAGAAGCGTCGCCGCAGTTGAGAGTGATCCTGAGAACACCGGAATCTCTTGCGCCGGCACTGAAGAAGTAGTTGCCGAGGCTGTAAAATACGGGTACACCGTCTATATACTCAATATTTTGCAGAACGTGCGGGTGGGCTCCGACGATCAGGTCTGCGCCTGCATCGACAAGCGCCTGTGCCTTTTCGACCTGCCCGTATTCCGCCGCAGGCATGAGTTCCGTTCCCCAGTGGATAAAGACGATGCAGAAATCCGCCTTTTCCTTTGCCTCCCTGACTTTCTCACAGAGGCGGTCCATGTACAGGCAGCGGAATACGCCGGGACTATCTTCGGTCGCGCCTCTTGTCTCAGGGTTCTCGTACCGCTCGATCTCCGTCGCGTTAAGGATCGCCGTTGTCATGCCGTTGGCAATGCAGTACGCAGTCTGCTCCGCGTCTTCCAGGTCGCGGCCCGCACCAATGTAAGGGATCTCCTCTTCATCCAGCGCGTCAAAGGTGTCCTCCATACCGTCCGGACCGTAGTCATTAATATGATTGTTGGCAAGCGCGGCGATGTCCGCTCCCATCTCCTTGATCCATCCGGCTGTCCAGGGCGGGCATCGGAACGTGAATTTTTTGCCCGGAATCGCAGATCCCCTCTCTGTATAGGGGAACTCATTGTTGACAATGAGGAAATCCGCGTCCCGCATCGTGCTCCAGGTCTCGTCGTCAAAACACGCCTCGATTCCATCGTTATACGCGATGGAGCTCCACGGGTTCTGTCCCCTCTCAAAGATGATGTCGCCCGTGAACACGAGCGTGATCTCGTCCTCCGAGGAAGGCTTTTCCTCCGGGACAACCCACTTGCCGTCAGTCCTCCGCAGGACTTTGCCCGAAGCGGTGATGATTACATCGCGGCCCTCCGGATCCATGGCGCTCTCCCTGACCTTTTCTGCTGTGCTTTCCGCCTCCCGCAGGATCACGCCGCCCGCTTCCCGCAGCACCTCGCTGAACGCACCGCCGTCTGCGGCAAGAGCACGCAGCGGTGTTCCAAAAGGCAGGGCCGCCAACAGGCACACAGTGAACGTCAGAACAGTTAATGCTTGTACAAATCTGCGTATCATCCTCATTTCTCCGATCCTATCGTGTGAATGCGCGTAAACGCAAAGAAAGGAGTTCCTGCGAACTCCTTTCTCCCATGTCTTAATAACGGTTTGCAACAACCTTTACGCCAGGGCCCATGCTGGTAGCAATGGAGATGCTCTTGAGGTACTGACCCTTAACTGCGGCGGGTTTCGCTTTCACGATCGCTGCCATCAGCGCATCATAGTTCTGCATCAGCTGCTCCTCAGTGAAGGAAGCCTTGCCGATCGGGCAGTGGATGATGTTGGACTTGTCAAGTCTGTACTCAATCTTACCGGCTTTGATATCGTTGATCGCCTTGGTAACGTCCATGGTTACTGTGCCGGCCTTGGGGTTGGGCATCAGTCCCTTAGGACCAAGGATACGGCCGAGACGGCCGACAACGCTCATCATATCAGGAGTTGCAACGACTACGTCGAAATCCAGCCATCCTTCTTTCTGGATCTTGGGAAGGAGCTCCTGGCCGCCGACATAATCAGCGCCTGCTGCCTGTGCCTCATCCAGCTTAGCGCCTTTTGCGAAGACCAGAACTCTGACCTTCTTGCCGGTGCCTGCAGGAAGTACTACCGCGCCGCGGATCTGCTGATCGGCATGACGGCCGTCGCAGCTTGTGCGGATGTGGATCTCAACAGTCTCATCGAACTTCGCTACTGCAGTCTTCTTTGCAAGAGCGATTGCCTCATTGGGCTCATAAAGTTTAGTGCGGTCGATCAGCTTCGCAGCTTCCGCATATTTCTTACCATGCTTCATTTTCTATTCCTCCTGTGTGTCAGCTCAGTCAACGACTGTGATTCCCATACTTCTGGCGGTTCCTGCGATCATGCTCATAGCAGCTTCAAGGGAAGCAGCGTTGAGATCAGGCATCTTCAGCTCAGCGATCTCTTTGATCTGATCCTTGGTGACAGAACCAACCTTCTGTCTGTTCGGGACACCGGAGGCCTTCTGCAGGTTAGCAGCCTTCTTGAGCAGGACTGCTGCCGGCGGAGTCTTAGTAATGAAACTGAAAGATCTGTCAGAATAGACAGTGATGACTACAGGGATGATCAGATCACCCTTGTCTGCAGTCTTAGCATTGAACTGCTTGGTGAATTCCATGATGTTAACACCGTGCTGTCCAAGTGCGGGACCTACCGGCGGAGCAGGAGTTGCCTTGCCGGCCGGAATCTGCAATTTGATGTAACCAGTTACCTTTTTAGCCATGTTTCCTCCTTTGTGGTAATACGCGCAGCGCTTAGCTGCTCCCACTGTTTATGACGGCTTTCGCCATCCGTTTCTATATATCAAACAGGCCATTGCCCGCTTCATATATCTGCTTCATGATCCGCTTCGCATCAGTTCATCTTCCTGACTTCCGCGAAACTGATCTCTACAGGGATCTCGCTTCCGAACATCTCGACCTTGATGGTGGTCGTCTGCTTGTTGAAATCGATCTTCTGTACCTGTCCAACGGTATCCTTCCAGATTCCCGCGACAACTGTGACAGAATCGCCGACTTCAAAGTCCACTGTAATGTTGTTTGAGTGAATGCCGAGAGGCTTCATCTCTGCCTCTGTGAGCGGCACCGGCTTGCTTCCCGGTCCGACGAATCCGGTCACGCCGCGCGTATTGCGCACGACATACCAGGTGTCGTCATTCATGATCATATTGACAAGTACGTAGCCGGGGAACATCTTCTTCGCGACATTCTTGCGCGCGCCGCCCTTGACCTCAACGATCTCCTGCATGGGAACGCGGACCTCAAAGATCTGGTTCTCAAGGTGACGGTTCTCGATCGTCTTCTCAATATTGATCTTCACCTTATTCTCATATCCGGAATAAGTATGGGCCACATACCAGAGGGGCTCGTCCGTGATCGCGCTTTCATCCAGCTGCGCGTCCTCGCCGCCTGCCTCCTGCGCCTCAAGGGAAGCTTTTACTGCCGCTGCGTCAGCAGCGTCGGTATCCTCTCCCTGCTTCAGAACTCTTTCAGCTTCCGCCTTCTCGATGTCCGCAGCCTTCTTGGTAAAGTCAGGCCTTCTGATCTCCCGGACTCCGGGGAGCACGCCCGCTTTAACGCGAACACCGCCGCTGCGGGGTTCTAAATTCTTATCTGCCATCGATCTACCTCATCTGTCAATTCGGTTTGAATGTCGTCAGCAGTTCGATCAGATTCTGTGCGCCGAAATCAATGACCGCAATGAGAATAGCGGCAATAACGGTAACACACAGCACCGCGACAAGCTGTTTGACAAGCGTATCCCGATCCGGCCATATAATCTTCTTGAATTCAGCCTTGACGCCCTTCCAGAATACACTGAGCTTAGACTGCTTGGCCTTACTGTCGTTTCTGTTCATTGACTTTACCCCTTAATTACTTGGTCTCTTTGTGAGTAGTATGTCTCTTGCAGAATCTGCAGTATTTCTTGGTCTCGATTCTCTCAGGATGAGCCTTCTTGTCCTTTGTAGTATTGTAGTTGCGCTGTTTGCACTCTGTGCAGGATAATGTAATTCTTGTACGCATAACGTCACCTCCGCGTGGAATTTCTTTAATAACAGGCCAAATTAGTGCATAAAAAAAAGACCTGTGACAATCTCGAATACTAACTTAGCATACTTGTCACCAATAGTCAATAGAATTTTAACAGCTGCGGTCTATGTATGCGATATAAACCGCAGCTGTATGCATCTTACATGAAACGGGGCCGGTTTCCTCAGCCAAGTTCCTTCTTTGCAGCGTCCAGAGACGCGCGGATCACCTTATCCATGTCAAAATACTTGTAAAGGCCAAGTCTTCCGCCGAACATGACGTTCTTCTTCTCGTCAGCCAGAGCCTTGTACTTTGCGTACACCGCGTCGTTGGTCTCATTGTTGACCGGGTAGTAAGGCTCCATGCCCTTTTCCCATGTGACCGGGTATTCTCTCGTGATGATCGTGCCCTTAATGGGTTCTCCGGTCTCGGAGTCCTTGCCGAATTCAAAGAACTTGTGCTCAATGATGCGGGTAAAAGGAACTTCTCTCTCCGTGTAGTTGACCACCGCGTTGCCCTGGAAGTTGTCGACATCCGGAAGCTCTTCGTTCTCAAACTTCAGGGATCTGTACTCCAGAGGGCCGAAGCAGTCGCCGAAGAACTCATCGATCATGCCTGTGTAGAGGACTTTCGCAAATGTGTCGCCGCCCATCTCAAAGACAGTGCCCTCTCCATCCGCTGCCGGGATCTCCCTGACTGCAGTCTTGAAATCCGTTCCGAGCTGCACCGGAATACCCTCGAGAAGCTTCTCGACGATTCCCGTGTACCCGCCCTTGGGAATTCCCTGGTAGGGATCATTGAAATAGTTGTTGTCGAATGTAAAGCGGAAAGGAAGCCTTTTAATAATGAAAGCGGGAAGTTCCTTGCAGTCTCTTCCCCACTGCTTCTCCGTATATCCCTTTATGAGCTTGGTGTATACATCTCTGCCTGCCAGAGAGAGCGCCTGCTCCTCGAGATTGGAAGGATTCTCGACAGCGGACTCCTTTCTCTGTTTCTCAATGATCGCGAGTGCCTCAGCGGGTGTCTGGATATTCCACATCTTGCTGAATGTGTTCATATTAAAAGGAAGATTGTATAATTCATCCTTATAACGTGCCACAGGGCTGTTGATATAGTTGTTGAACTCCGCGAACTGCTGCACATAGTTCCAGACTTCCTTGTCCGAGGTATGGAAGATATGCGCGCCGTATCGATGAACGTTGATCCCGTTCTTCTTTTCAGTATAAATATTGCCGGCAATGTGATCTCTGCGATCGATCACAAAGCATGTTCTTCCGGCTTTCTTCATTTCATGGGCAAAAACTGCGCCGTATAATCCTGCTCCCACGATCAGATAGTCAAACTGCATATGCACCTCTCATCTATTAATTCTAAATCACTGCTCCTCAGCCCGGTACTCAGGGATCAATGTGTAATCGTCAATGATCTCCATCACTCTCTTCCTGCCGTTCTTGTTGAGCTTCCAGTACTTCTCCACGACCCTTCTGGTCTGTATCTGCGAAGACAGCGAATTGCCTTCGTCAAGCGGTGTAAAATCAATCGGGTTAAGCGCCAGCGCTTCACAGATCCGGATGACTGTACTGTACGCCATACCGTCGACACCTCTCTCAAGAGCTGTGATCAGCGTACTATACGGAATATTCATCGTCACCGCAAACTGACGAATACTCTTGTATCTGGATAAAATGACTCCTTTCAGGATCTCTGCCTTCATCTTGCTGTCCATTTCTGAAACCTCCATTACATGTACCAATATCTAGCCTAAAGTCTCAGACTCTCATTTCCTGTAGCATAGCCACACCATCTGAGTAAGTCATCACAGGGTCGGATCTCTCCGACAGCATATCATTATACCATTTTTCTCACATTAAAGACAATGGTTTCTTGGTCCGGATACATAGC
This sequence comes from uncultured Lachnospiraceae bacterium, assembly GCA_902801415.1. GTDB lineage: Bacteria > Bacillota > Clostridia > Lachnospirales > Lachnospiraceae > CAG-791. Next base: position 8,666 of record CADCIK010000039.1, on the reverse strand, counting down.
GCTGATCTCGGCGCCGTTCGCCTGCGCGATCGCTCTTGCCGCGCTCAGTCCGATCCCGTATCCGCCCTTTTTGCGATCCCTTGCGCTGTCGCTCCGGTAGAACCTTTCGAACAGTCTTCCCGGCTCCTCCACTGCGGACGCAGGATCGATGCTGTTCTTCTGTTCCAGGACCACCTGCCTGTTCTCCGTCCGGATCGCCGCCGTTATGATGCCGCCCTCCGGCGTATACTTGACCGCGTTGTCAAAGAGGATCCCCAGGAGCTGACCCATGCTGTCCCTGTTCGCGTGGATCGTGACAGGCGCAGCGTCCACTGTAAACTGTATCTTCTTTTCCCGCGCCGGCTCTTCGAAGGGAGCCGCGCTTTCCCGCAGCAGATCACCCAGGTCAAAATCCTCCATGGGCAGCTTCAGATCCGGTTCGTCCATCCTGGACAGCGTCAAAAGATTCTGCATCAGGACATTCAGTCTCTGCGTCTGTGCTTTGATGTTGCGCGTCCACTTGGATTCTCCGGTATAGAGTTCAAGCGCCTCCGTATTGGCCATGATGATCGCGAGCGGCGTTTTCAGTTCATGTCCAGCATTGGTCACGAACTGCTTCTGCCTAACAATGTTCTCCGCAATGGGGGTGATCGCCTTTTTGGAAAGCGCGATCACGAGAAGGAGCATCAGTATCCATCCGATCGCTGCGATCACAAAGGAGATCACGATCACGGACAGAACGGATGAGATCTGGGACGAGACATCCATGAACACCACGGTCGTATCGTCATCCGTTTTTCTTGTCTGGTAAAGAAAGCGCTCGGTCAGCCCGGATTCCTTTCCGCTCAGGATCACAGCCTGCGCCATCTCCTGTGCTTCCTCCTCGGATACCGAGTAGATCATGCTCGTGTCTGTCTTCTCCACTGTCCCGTCTTCAGAGAGCTGTACCAGGAAATATCGGGCGGACATCGCGCGGTCGGGTGTTATGCGCTTGTTCCGGCGGCCCGGTCCGCCCGGGTTCGTCATCCCCATATCAGGGAGGCCCCGATTGTCCAGGAGCATGTCCTCCAGCGCTTTGACATCCGCATATATCCTGTACGTGTTGATCCCGCTGATTGCTAAGATCACCACAAGAAGCAGCACTGTGATCGCGGTCATCGCCGTTTTAACAAATCTAATCTGCAGCGTCCTTACCATACTAATATCCTGATTTCCATATTTTGCCGCCGTGGTCCGTTCAGAATGTCAGCGTATAGCCTATGTTTCTTTTCGCCGTGATCCTCACCGCTGATCCGACCGCCTGGATGCGCTTTCTCAGATAAGAAATGTAGACCCATACCGCTCCGACATCCGCCTCCGTGTCGTACCCCCAGACCTTTTCGAGAAGATCCTCGGAAGAGAGATAGATCCCGTGATTGAGCATCAGGACTTCCATCATCTGGAACTCCACTTTGGGGAGCACGATCTTCTTGTCTCCGCACCGCAGTTCTGCGGTTCCGCTGTCCAGTGAAAGGTCGCCAAAAGACCGCAGGTCCGGCTGATACTCCTCCCTGCGCCGGAGCATGGCCCTGACTCTCGCGAGGAGTTCTCCCATAGCAAACGGCTTGGGCATATAATCATCGGCGCCTGCGTCCAGGCCCTCGATCCTGTCCTCGATCTCGGACTTGGCTGTGAGGAGGAGGACCGGCGTCCTTACGCCCTCCTGCCGGATCTTTTTAAGGACCTCAAGACCACTCATGCCGGGCATCATAATATCCAGAATGATGCCGTCATAGTTTCCCGAGTGTATGTAGTCGAGCGCCTCTATGCCATCGTATACAGCGTCCACCTGATAGCGGTGATATTCCAGTATATCTGTCACAGCCTCGGACATAGCCGGCTCGTCTTCTGCCAGTAATAATTTCATTTACATCTCTCCGTGTTCTGTCTGCGAAGGGCTCCGGATCACTCTGCAGCTTCGGCTTCTGTGCTGTCTGTTCCGGACGATTCGACTTCTACCGCTGAGAAATCTCCGCCGGCGGACCATCCGAGCTTCTCTGCGATCTCCGGATTGTAGTAGGCGCCGGCTGTATCGCGTACGCGGTCGATCGATATTTTGGCAGGGTCTCCGCGGTCCTCGTCCTCTTCGTCATCGGAGCTATTCTCGCCGAACTTGTCGATATAATACGCAAGCGTCTCATAAGCTACGTCGGCCGTGCGTTTTCCAAGTTCATAATAGTCAACGCCGTACGCCGCGAGCGCGCCGTTCTTGCACATGCTCTCGTCGGAAGCAAACACCTTGGTCCCTTCTCTGAGGGAAACCCGCTTGACGACGTCCATGTGGCCGGCCAGCATATTGTCGTTGGGAAGATAGAGGGTTCCGCACTCCTTGCAGGCCTTGTCCAGCGCCGCCTCCAGGTCCGCTTCTCCTTTAAATGTATACTCTTCGTATTCCTCACCGGAATCATCGAGGTATTTCTTCATGATCCTGACCTGGAATTCCGAGTTGGGCTCTTCGCTGCAATATACAATGCCGATCCTGCTTCCGCCGCTGACCTGCACAAGATAGTCTCTCTGGGACTGCATGGGCGGAAGGTCCGAGATGCCGGTCACGTTTTCACCGGGTTCGCCGACGGAACTGACGCCGCCCGCAATAATAAAATCAGTAACAGCCGCTCCGATGATCGGTACATCCTTGGTAGCCGCGTAGGACTGCCGGAGCGCCATTGTGCCGCACGCAAGGATCAGGTCGTCCTTGTCCTGCAGGAAATGATCGATGATCAGGTCGCAGTCCTCCTGTGTGCCGTCCGCCACTTTCAGGTCGAAGACCACTTCGTCCCCCATCATGTCGGAAAGCTCCGAAATGAAGCCCGCCGCCGTCTGGTCAAGCGCCTCGTGTCCCGACTGCTGGATGATCCCCACATAATACTTGTCTTCATCGTGCACTGCGGGCGTGTATTTGGCCGGTTTGCTCGCCTCGGCCGTTACCGCTGCCGCCGCGTTTTCCGCGGCCTCGTCGCTTTTCTTCTTATCTTTTCCTCCACAAGCTGTCGCAACAAGCATCACGCAGCACAGCACTACTGCTGCAAGTCTTCTGTTCATAAGTAAACCCTTTCTATTCCTGATGTATCCGCTCCTGTCAGTCCTGACGGGAGCAATACATATTATATCGAGGATATTATACTCCAGCAGTTCTCTAAATAGAAGAAGCTTTTGGCCCGTTTAGGGCGGTTTCCCGTGCCTGTGTGCTTTATTTTCCCGTCCGGAAAGCTATAATAGTGTTTAAATGACTGCCAAAAACCCGCTGCGGCTTTTTTAATAACCGCAAAAACCGCTGCGGCTCCCATCCCAGGTTTCATACCGGAACGGACGCCGCGTTCACAGAAAGGCACATGAATTTATGAACGCCGATTCCAGAAGAAAAGAAATACTGCAGCTGCTCGAACGTCAATCGGGCCCTTTATCCGCCGGCCGGCTCGCCGGAAGGCTTGGAGTGAGCCGCCAGATCATTGTCGGTGACATCGCGCTTCTGCGCGCTTCCGGCACAGACATCACAGCAACCCCCAGAGGATATATACTCACAAGAAAAAGTGAAGGGATCATCTATAAGATCCCGTGTCGCCATGGCGCAGAAGATATGTGCAGGGAACTGCAGATCATGGTCGATAACGGCTGCCTGGTGCGGGATGTGATCGTGGAGCACCCCGTTTACGGACAGCTCACCGGTCCTCTCGACATTGCGACCCGCCACGATGTGGAGGAGTTCATGCATAAAGTCCGGCAGAGCGACGCAGCGCCGCTCTCCGATCTGACAGGAGGAATCCATCTTCACACAGTATTTTGCCCCGACGCTTCCGCATACGAGCGGATCATCAAGGCGCTTCGCGAAGAGGGATTTCTGTACGAGGATCAGGACTGAGAAGTCAGATGTCCCGCGGCGCGGTCGCTGACAAACCTTGCGCTTTAGCGCCGATCTGCTTTGCACCTTAGCACTGATCTGCCTGGCAGCGCGCCTGTGAAAGCATCTATTGACAAAATCACCGCTTTCATTAATAATACACACGATGTGTCAAGACACCTGTCAACCCGTCACTTTACAGTTTTCGGGAAAGAAAGGATTACAAAAAATGGATTTTAAGGCATTTCTTAAGAGAAAGAACATCGTGATCTCCGCCAGGAGATACGGCATTGACGCGCTTGGCGCTATGGCTCAGGGTCTGTTTGCATCTTTGCTGATCGGCACGATCCTGAACACGCTGGGCACACAGCTGGGAATTCCCGCGCTCTCCACCTGCGGCGGATACGCGTCTTCCATGAGCGGCGCAGCGATGGCGATCGCGATCGGCTACGCGCTTCAGGCGCCTCCGCTGGTCCTGTTCTCTCTGGCGACGGTTGGCCATGCCGCCAACGCGCTGGGAAGCACAACACTGAGCGGCGGCAGCGGCGCGGGCGGACCTCTTGCCGTTCTCTTTATCGCTGTAATCGCGGCTGAATTCGGCAAGGCCGTTTCCAAAGAAACCAAGGTCGATATTCTGGTCACTCCTCTGGTCACGATCCTGGTCGGCGTAGGACTCGCCGCTCTGATCGCTCCCGCGATCGGCACCGCGGCATCAAGTCTCGGCGGCATCATCATGTGGGCTACGGATCTGCAGCCCTTCCTGATGGGTATTGTCGTCTCCGTTGTAATCGGAATCGCCCTTACGCTTCCGATCTCCTCCGCAGCGATCTGCGCGGCACTGGGACTGACAGGCCTCGCAGGCGGCGCAGCGGTCGCAGGCTGCTGTGCACAGATGGTAGGCTTCGCGGTTATGTCCTTCAAAGAGAATAAATGGGGCGGCCTCCTCTCCCAGGGAATCGGCACCTCCATGCTGCAGATGGGCAACATCGTCAAGAATCCCCGGATCTGGATCCCCCCGATCGTGGCTTCCGCTATAACGGGACCCATTGCAACCTGCATCTTCCACCTGCAGATGAATGATCCCGCCAGCGCAGTTGCTTCAGGCATGGGTACCTGCGGTCTGGTCGGACAGATCGGCGTCTATGCGGGCTGGGTCGCGGACGTAGCAAACGGCACCAAGGCCGCCATCACCGCTATGGACTGGATTGGTCTGGTCCTGATCAGCTTTGTACTCCCCGCCGTCCTGACTCCTCTCATTGCCATTCCGCTCAGGAAGGCCGGCTGGATCAAAGACGGAGATATGAAACTGCAGTAAATCTGCTGAGCGAGTTTGTTTACTAGGATATTAGAATTGGAGCCGCCGTGCTGAGAATGGTATATTCTTAGTACGGCGGCTTCTTTTATTATCTGTTCATGATTGCTCGGGGTGGTTGATGAGCGATTGGCGACAGTTTGTCGATTTAGGTACAGACGGCATATTTTGATGAAATGTTCTCCACGGTTTTACAGCTTCTTGGCCGGTTTAGGTACAGACGGTTTGTTATGCTGAATTGTTCTCCACGGATTTTATGGCTTCTGGCTGGTTTTAGGTACAGATGGCTTGTTTTATTAAATTGTTCTCCAACTCTATCGAAAGAATTAGGAACTATTCATGTAAAAATCGCTACTGTACCTAAAGCAGCTGTAAACCTTGGGGAACAATTCTTATAAAAGCCTTGCCTGTACCTAAACACCCTGTAAACAGAGAAAATCGTGGGAGAACAATTCTTACAAAAACCTCGCCTGTACCTAAAACCAAAAGCCATGGAGAAAGATTCTTACAAAAGCCTCGCCTGTACCCGATTTCACCGCATAACGAAAAAAACCATAAAGATTTCTTCCCACACAAAAAGATGCTGCCATATCAAGAATCTCTTCTTAATATGACAGCATCTTTTCTCGTCCCGTTAATCAAGCCGGGGTCAGGTCAGACCTCCGCTCACTCATCCTGGTGAGGGCTTCCGATTCCGGTCACAGCAGCTATGGCCGCTACGATTCCCATAAGAACCGCCAGCAGTGCCGTAAGTCCGAATCCCGCCAGTGCAATGATCACGCCAATGTCCATTTCTACCTCCTCCGGTTTTCTGAATATCATCCGATCACAGAGTATTCTCCAATTGCTGAATATCATCCGATAACTGAATACTCTCCAGTTTCCTAAATATCTATCCGTTTACTGCTTATCTTCCGTTTCCGCGCCGGCATTCTCTGCCGCTGAGGCCGCCTCGTTGGCTGCGGCTGCCTCCTGCTGCGGTACGATCTTTGTTCCGCAGTTCGGGCAGAAGCTGATATCCTTTGCAATTCTGCGGCCGCATGCGGGACACTTTGTCTCAGATTTCAGGTCGCTGATCTTTGCTTCGTTGATCGCGATCACTTCCTGCTCGGAGCGGATGAACATGACCTTGGAGTAGATCGCTTTCCAGTTCCTGAGTGTGATCTCCACGTTCTTTTCGTCCGCGTGCTCATCATTCAGGGCGTCCTTGATCTGATCCGCGCCTATTCCTTCAAACGCTTCATTTACGACCAGTTCCCCAAGCTCCGCATAGAGATCTCTGATCTTTCTCTTTGAATCCGAAATATCCGCGTTCATGGTGACAACGCCGGCGATCTCACGCGTCTTCTGCATTGCCTCCTGACCGCTCTGTGTCAGTTTCTGTCCTAATTCTTCCCAAAAAGACATCTTCTATCCCCTTATATACACTAAAACTCAATACTGTTTACAGTCATCCGGTCTCCGGAATCCTTAAGATCCTCAGGTATACTTCTGAACGACCGCTGTGATCCTGGGCAGGAGCTGTGATTTCCTGGAAAGTACGCCTGTCTGTAAGGTGAGCGTCTCCCCTTTCTTGTTGGGGAACGCTTCAAGCGCCCACGCAGCCTTGTCGCCGGACGCAAAGACTACGGATCCGTTCTCCAGAATACTGGTGAAGGCCATAATGCAGAGGTCCAGTCCTTTCTTCTTGGTGAAAACGTCCAGCATCTGCTGCACCTGCTGCTCCATAGCTCTTGCCGTATCCGCGGATGTGACAATGACCTGGGAGATCATTGTCTTGCAGCCATCAATATTGAAGAACTTGATATCCTGGTTGAGCAGTTCATTGATGGTCTTGCCCTTGATATTGGCGCTTACCGAGAACATATCCTTGGCAAATTCATCGATGTCCAGTCCTGCAACGGCAGCCAGCATATGCGCGGTCTTGATATCCTTGTTTGTCGTTGTCGGCGACTGGAATTTGAGCGTATCGGAAAGGATCGCGCCAAGAAGCAGTCCCGCAAGGTTCTTGGGGAAGGGGATCTGGTTCTCCCTGAAGATCGTGGCCACGATCGTCGCGGAGCTTCCGATGATCTCATTTCGGAACGCCACCGGTCTGTTGGTGGAAAAGTCATTGATCCTGTGGTGGTCAATGACCTCCAGAACTTCCGCTTTCTCAATGCCTTTTACTGACTGTGAGAACTCGTTGTGGTCGACCAGGATGATCTTCTTGTTGCCCGTATTCATGACATGATAACGGGAGACATAGCCCAAAAGCTTCTCATCGTTATCGATGACCGGATACGCGTGGTACCTGCTGCGCAGCATCTTGCGGCCCGCGTCTTCCACCAGTTCCGATGCATAGAATTTGACCGGATTTCTGGTCATCATCTTGGATACTCTCGGGGCAAAATATACATACCTGGAAGTATTCATCGTTTCATGTCCGGAGATTATGATGGAGCAATGGTGCTTTTTAGCCGCCTCAATAACATCCGGCGCCACTTCGTCCGTGCGTACCACGATCAGCACGGCGGGACCCATTTCGACCAGCTCCCTGTGCACCTTGGGATCGTTGCCCGTGATGAGGATCTTGTCCTTGAAGTCAAAGTCCGTCAGCTTTTCCTTGGTCAGAGCAATAATGCTCACCTTTCCGTTCACATGGCTCTCCGGGTCATTATAGACGATCGTCCCGTTGACCGCCGTATTGATACACTCAACAGGTGTATCCTGTAAAAGCTTGGACGTGCTTTCCGTATCTCCCATGGAAAGGTCCGCGGCGTCGCTTCTCGTCACGATCCCGAGAAGTCTGCCTTCGTCATCCAACACGCTGCAGATCTGCCGGTTGTTCTTCTTCAGTATCTGGATCGCCTCATACAGAGTCTTGTCAGGTGCGATCGATACAGGCTCATCCAGATCGATCTCACCGAGCTTATATCTGGCATCTTCCAGAAGCATGGGCTGTTCAAAGCCGAAGCGTTCCAGCAAATATTTGGTCTCCGCACTCAGCTTGCCGAGGCGGCAGGGAATAGCCTTTACTCCGTTTGCTCTTTTATAAAATGCATATCCGATTGCTGCGGCCACGGAGTCCGAATCCGGATGCCTGTGACCTGTAACGTATACACGATTCTGTTCCATATGCGTTACCTCCCTATAACTAACAATGTACCACATGATGCCGCAAAAATCATCCGCTTGTACATCTTGCAGCCGCACCAATTTTCAAACAATTGAGACGCATTCTGAACCCGGCTAAACCGGCGCGCAGTCGTCAGCCTTTCATTGTCTCTTCCCGCATCAGTCTTCCTGTGACTCCTCCTGCATATCTTCCTGCGGCTCCTCAGCGTCGATGACGCCCAGATATTCCTCCAGGCAGATCCCCCGGGAAGTGATCTCTTCGGCTGCTTCCATTCCGACATAGCGGTAATGCCAGGGCTCATACGTGATCCCGGTAATATCCTGTTTGTCCCGGGGATACCGGAGTATGAAGCCGTATTCCCAGCAGTGCTCCATGAGCCA
>CADCIK010000038.1:15773-20189 GCA_902801415.1 uncultured Lachnospiraceae bacterium | reverse complement strand
CTCTTCCATTCTCATCGATCTCCACACAGCTGACACAGACATTGTAGAGCAGAAAACGCTTCACCTGATCGGCAGAAATTCCTGAAGCGAAGTTGAGGAATGTCTGGATCGCGGTTCCGTGGGAGGATATCACAATGTTTTGGCCCGGGTGCTCTCGCGCGATCCGCATAACGGCGCTCGTCATTCTGTCATAGACCTGGACCATAGATTCTCCACCTGGTACCTGTGCGTGGCCCCTGTCCTCGTCCAGGATATACATCCTGTAGAATTCCGGATAGGCTGCCTCAATCTCCTCTTTGGTCCATCCGTCGATCACACCAAAGTCAATCTCGATCACATCAGGCTCGATCAGAATCGGAACTTCATGATCCTGAGAGGCCAGGCAGTACTCAAGTGTCTTCACGGCGCGCTGCAGCGGGCTTGTGACGCCTAGATCAATGCGGATGTCCTTGAAATAACTCTCCAGGCAGGCGCCTTGTCTCTCTCCGATCTCATCGAGCGGATTGTCCGCTCTTCCCTGATAGCGTAGTGCCTGATTCCATGCTGTCGTGCCGTGCCTGACCAGGTATACGGTTGTCACTTTATGAAATACTTTTCTTTCGCTTGCACAATCCGTTAATTCTGGTCCATAATATGGCTTGCAGCCTGAAATACCGGTTGTTACTTGACTTCAACGGTATTTTGACGTAACAGGCTGCGCACAGGAGGAATCACTATGGAATTTATGTCCTATGACAATAAGAAAATCTGGTACACAGTGTGGGAAGCTGAAGCGCCACGCGCATGCATTCAGGTTATGACCGGACTTGCTGAGATGGCTGATTACTATGAGGAATTTGCTGCGGTCATGAACAAGGCCGGCTATACCGTTGCTCTGCATGAATTCCGCGGGCATGGAAGGTCCACTGATGAGTATGGTGAAGGCAACCTTTTCCGGAATTACGCGAGGGACGGCGCTCAGCTTTGTGATATGATCCGCAGGACGCATCCCGGACTCCCTGTCGTACTATTCGGACATAGTCTCGGAACGACAGTCTCTCAGATTGCGATCTATGAGAAAATGGCGCGCTGGGACGGTGTGATGTACACCGGCCCTTCTCATTCCACTTTCCATATTGGCCGCAGAGACGAGCTTCTTGACGAAGTCGATCAGTGCATCAGCAAATACGGGCCTGAAGCGGAAAGTCTTCTGATCTATCGGGAGGTCTTCATTCCTCTGAACGCGCCGTTTCCGGATGAAAAGAGCCCCTTCTCTTTCATCACGACAGACAGGAAGAAATGGGAATGGATCGCATCGCTGCCCTACACAAGTCCTGCTTACAGCAACCGCTTCTTCCATGATTTCATCATTTTACAGGCTGATATTTCCGTAACCGAGACACTTGAAAACACGCAGCCTCCGCTCATCGATCTCCCCGTTCTCTTCATGACAGGTGCTGACGATGTCACAGCTTCTAACGGCAAATATGGCGATATTCAGTCGGCGCTCCTTAAAAAAGCGGGCTGCAAGGATGTCACTTCTATTGTCTATCCGGGCCTTCGCCACAGCCTTCTGCAGGAAGCTGAGCCAGGGCGCAGGAAGGTGCTGGATGATATTATTTCTTGGATGGGGAAAAGGTTCTGAGGACAGTTGATGGTGTTCTAGATGGAGTTTTCAAGGGCTCCACTGATATGTAATGACCGTTGTCAAGGGGAAAACTGACAGGAATCATCACAATCTTCTGTTGTGACCGAAGGCACCATGAAAGAGCTTTAGGGTATCAGTTCCCGGCATTGGCCACTCTGATATACGTGGATCAGGGGATTTCTCCCCTGCCGACAGGTCAATGGTCCGCCGTGAGCTCTACCGTCTAAGAGCGTGGATCACATAAGTGCCAACATAGTGGAATCGTAGATAGCTCGAACCTTGAAAAGTCTAAAGCTCTTTCAAGGTGCCTTCGGTGAATTAGTAGTTACACGCCGTTGATGACGGCGCAAGCCGGCTTACAACGGCTTGTATACCCATGATCACAACAGGATGTCAGTGTCAAGGCTGCGAAGCACCGCCGAAGGCGGCCTGGCCTTGACGCTGACAGCGTGGTGTGATACCTCATCCTTCATTACTGGTGAGCATGCCCCAGATGAAACATGCAAGTTCCCTTGCGACCGCTGCTTTTGCTACATTGGATTTCTTGTTGTTTTTGAGAACCATCCGATAGTATCTGCGCCGCAGACGTTCGTTCGCCTTATCAGCATAAGCAATGACTTCCGGAGCGTTTCCTTCCTGACGGGCTTTGAGGACCCTGGATTTGTATCCGATTTCTCCCCGGCCGTAATGCTGGGCTGCTTCTACGAGCAGAGACCGCACATGGCGGTTTCCGGCTTTGGTGATCCCCAGACGCTTCTTATCATCACCGCTTGAATCCTCGCCGGGGGTAAGTCCGATATAGGAAGCAAAGTGACGCGCAGAGGAAAAGCGCCTGAAGTCACCGACTTCCGTAAGTATGGACAGAGCGGTCACGGTCTTAACGCCAATGAAGCAGGACAGCTTTTTGACATTCACATGATAAGCTTCATCTGCAGAGAGTTCCTCGATGCGCTTATCGAGGCGTTCGAGTTTATCGGTGAGATTATCATAGGTCAGGAGATACTCTTTAAGGATCTCCTCATACAGGCCTTCGGGTTTCAGGCTTCTCAGCCATTTCAGATGGGCCTGCGTCCAGTGTTTTTTCGTGCCGTCGAATCTGTAGTTGTGCCGAAGGCAGAAGGAAAGGATTTGTTGTTTTATTTTCTTGAGGGCAGTCTTGTGATCGTTCCTCATCCGGATATATTCCTTTGTCTGTTCATCCTGATCTGTCGGGATATGCACCGGTGAATAGTCATGATGAGCCAGACATCTGGCAATAAGTGCCGCGTCACGCTTATCGGTCTTGATCTTTTTTCTGCCTTTCTGCTGAAGCATGGTATTTGGTGCAAGAATGACACATTTTACTTTATGATCAGTCAACTGATGGTAAAGTGTGAATCCGAGGCAGCCGGCCTCATAACCGCATATGAACAGGGCATCATCTCCGTAATGGAAACGCATGGCCTCAATGTAGTTGATGACTTTGCTGTAGTGTGCATCAGCTTTTTGGGGAAATTCGGCCTTCTCTTTTTCATTTGTGTAACAGCAGAGAAAAAAAGAATCCTTGTGTACATCCATTCCAACGTAGACTGTGTTATTATTCATTTAATGACCTCCATTTGTATGCGGTAATCCCTGTTACCATTTGTTTTGACCGACTTATAGTATACGGGTAAATCCACGAACCTACAAATCGGAGGTCATTACATATTGTCTAAGAAGCTTTATTCCGATTATCTATCGGGTATATTGCGTTTGGGCTTCCGACAGAGTTTAAAATTCAAGGAAGCTAGTGGTGACCTCTGCAAGCCTGAAAGAGCTTGAAAGAGCCTGAAAAGGCTCAAAAAGTACAAGCCAAATCCCAGAAACGACAAGGCGGCCGCGCCGGGAAACAAAATCCCGGCGCGGCCGCCTTTATCATTTCTTGATCATAAACAAACTCAGGTTCTCAGCGTAATGCCAAGCACTGCATCGAGCTTTCTGAGGATCTTGGCGACGAATCTGTCGAGGTCCTCAGCAGTGAACTCTTCCTCGCCCTGTCTGAAGGTGACGGTGAAGGCCATACTCTTCATAGTAGGCGGGATCGGCATGCCCTCGTAGATGTCGAAGAGCTTGATGTCAGTTACATACTTGCAGGCTGCGCGGATCTGGTCCTCGACCTGTGCGCATGTGATGTTCTTGTCCATGACCAGAGCCAGGTCGCGGGAGACATCCAGGAACTTGGGCAGGGGCTCAAATGCAGGCGTATCGCCGCACAGAGGATACAGCGCTGCCAGATCCAGTTCCATCAGGTACAGGTCTGTACGCATGCTCTCGCTCTCCGCAATGTCATAGGCAAGCTTGCCGATGTAACCGACGGTCTGTCCCTCACAGATCACGTCTGCGGTCTGGTAGGGATGTGTGAAGCTGCGTGTGGAAGCTTTGTAGCTGAACTTCACATGCAGAGTGTCTGCAACGGTCTCCGCAGCGCCTTTTACGGTGAAGAAATCTTCGCCCTTGCCCCAGAATGCGACGACCAGATGATCTCTCTCATCCGGATACTCGGTAAGAGGAAGCGCCTTGGGCACGAAGACTTTGGCGATCTCGAAGAGTCTTCCGTCGAGACGGCCGTTCTTCTGGTTGCGGACTACGGCATGGATCATGGAAGCGGTCAGGGTTGTGCGCATCAGGGACAGCTCTTCACTGATCGGGTTCATGATGCGGATGGCCTTGCGCTCCTGCGCGTCCTCGGGATAACGCAGAAGATCCAGGTCTGCAGGTGAGAAGAAGGAATAGTGCATGCACTCGTAAGCGCCGAGGCCGCACAGAGC
>CADCIK010000038.1:0-15741 GCA_902801415.1 uncultured Lachnospiraceae bacterium | reverse complement strand
TATGCGGGAACCTGCAGGGTCAGCATACGCTTGCCGTCCTTATCAGAGATTTCGGGCTTCATATCGAGATTGTTCATGATGCGGACAATGTCCTCATCCGGAACAGTGATGCCGAGCACACCGCTGATGCGGTCGATCTCGACAGACATCTCGCGGGGTTCCACGCTGTTGCCGGTATTGACGTCAAAGTGTGTGGAGGAAACCTTGCCGCAGCCCAGCTCCTCGACCAGGTGCAGCGCGCGCTTCATAGCCATGACAGTCGAATACTCGTCGACGCCCTTCTCAAAGCGGGCGCTGGAATCGGTTCTCTTGCCGACGCTTCTGGAAGTGCGGCGGATGTTGTCGCGTGCGAACTTCGCGGCTTCAAACATAACTGACTGTGTTGTATCGAGGATCTCGGAGTTGAGACCGCCCATAACGCCTGCCAGCGCGACAGGGCGCTCGCCGTCGCAGATCACGAGATTGGAGCTGTTCAGTGTCAGTTCCTGCTCGTCCAGAGTGACGATCTTCTCTCCGTCCTTAGCAGTGCGGACATTGATGCCGTTGCCGCGCAGATATGCATAATCAAACGCGTGCATGGGCTGGCCCAGCTCTGTCAAAATATAGTTGGTAATATCAACCATGTTGGAGATGGCGTTCATGCCGACCAGTGCAAGGCGGCGGCGCATCCATGCGGGGGAAGGTCCGATTTTGACATCGTAGACATAGTGACCGATATAGCGGGGGCACAGCTCAGGCGCGTCTACAGTGATGTTGAAGTTGTCAAGCTTGACATCTGTCTCTGTGTAGTCAAGTGCGGGTGTCTTGAGGGGTTTCTCAAGGACAGCGGCAACTTCGCGCGCAATGCCGAAGATACTCTGGCAGTCAGGACGGTTCGCGGTGATCGCGATGTCGAAGAGCCAGTCGTCCAGGCCAATGATCGGCTTTACGTCTGCGCCGACTTCCGCGTCATCGGGAAGAAGAAGGAGTCCGTTGTAGCCTGCGCCGGGATACATGTCTTCGCTGACACCCAGTTCCATGCCGGAGCAGAGCATGCCGTAAGAGTCAAAGCCGCGAAGTTTGCCCTTCTTGATGGTCATAACGCCTTCAATAGCGGTGCGCTCACGGTTTGTGCCGTAAACAGTAGCGCCGACCAGCGCTGTGGGGAACTTCTTTCCAGCTACAACATTATCCGCGCCGCAGCAGATCTGGAATGTGCCGTGCTCGCCGCAGTTGACGCTGCAGACATGCAGGTGTGTATCCGGAATAGCGTCGCATTTCTCTACCAGGCCGACAACAACTTTGGAAATGTCCTTGCCGACTTCGTTGAGTTCCTCAACTTCAAATCCGCAGGAGAAAAGCTTGTCCTGCAGCTCCTGGGGTGTGCAGTCGATATCTACATATTCTTTTAACCAACTAAGTGGTGCGATCATAATCTATATCCTCCTTTCCCCGCGTCAGGCGTCATTGATCTGCTCAAGGACGCGAAGGTCGGACTCGAACAGGAGCTTGATGTTGTTGATGCCGTACTTGAGCATGGCTGCGCGCTCGATACCGATACCGAATGCAAAGCCGCTGTACTCATTGGGGTCAATACCGCAGTTCTCCAGAACCTTGTTGTTGACAACACCTGCGCCGAGGATCTCGATCCAGCCGGTACCCTTGCAGAGCTTGCATCCCTTGCCGCCGCATGCGAAGCAGCTGCAGTCAACTTCTACGCTGGGCTCTGTGAAGGGGAAGAAGGAAGGGCGAAGTCTTGTGCGAGTGCCCTCTCCGTATACCTGCTGCACGAACTCATCCAGCATACCCTGCAGGTCGCAAAGGGTGATGCCCTTATCTACGACAAGGCCTTCCATCTGGCTGAACATAGGGGAATGGGTCGCGTCATCATCTGAACGGAATACTTTACCGGGGGACAGGATCTTGATCGGAGGCTTCTTGGCTTCCATGACGTGGATCTGTCCTGCGGAGGTCTGTGTTCTGAGCAGATATTCAGGAGACAGGTAGAAAGTATCCTGCATATCTCTTGCCGGGTGATCCATAGGCGTATTCAGAGCGGTGAAGTTGTAGTAATCGTTCTCGATCTCTGTGCCCTCATAGATCTCAAATCCCATTCCGGCGAAAATATTGACCATCTGGTTCTTCATCTGTGTGATGGGATGAAGGTTGCCGCGGGGATCCTTATCAGCGGGGATCGTGACGTCGATCTTCTCTTTTTCATAGCGGTGCTGCAGCTCCGCTTCCCTGGCCTTCTCTTCCATGGCACTGAGGTTCTCCAGCACCCAGTCCTTGAGAAGGTTTACGTTCTTACCAAAATCGGCCTTCTCTTCCTTGGGAATGCTGCGCATTTCCTTCATCAGCGCGTTGACTTCGCCTGCCTTGCGATCCAGATACTTCTTGCGAAGCTCATAGATGCTGCGGGAGTCTGTGCGGTCTTTGGCTTCTTCCAGGAACTTGGCCCGGATCTCTTCAAACCTGTTCATGACATCTCCTTTTCCATACATTATTGTTGTAGTCTGTCTCTTAAGAGACGCAAAACGTCCCATATCCGTCTCCTTTTCGGAATCGGATATGGGACGAGAAAAGACATATTCCCGCGGTACCACCCACGTTCAGGCGAGCGCGCCGCCTGCTCTCATTTCATAACTGCTGTCTGCTGCCGCAGCGGCACCCGCTTATCACGCAGAAAGCATATCTTCATAGCATCATCTGTCCGAAGCATGCCTTCCCGGCTTTTCACGAGGGACTCCCATGCTGAAATTCACATCGCCGCTGCTCTCCCGCTTTCCAGCCTTGAGCGGGTCTCTGTAAGAGCGCTTCACGGCAAGCTACTGACACATGTTCATCGTCCGCCTGTCACGGTCTCGGCAAAGTTCCCCTTATAAACCGTAACAATCGCTATTTTAGGCATTTTTGCGGGTGTTGTCAAGTGTGCCATCCCCGGATATGGGGAAGTGTGCTTCCCGGATATAGGGATGCGTGAAGAAAGCGTATACCAGGTGCACAGTCATCACGCACCAGATCAGCGGCTCACAGAGGATGACCGCCTTGTATCCCATGCGCGGCACAAGAAGCCACGTGAATATACATTTTCCGATCAGCTCAATAAAGCTGGAGATCAGAGGTGTCTTTTTGGCGCCAAGCCCCTGAAGGCCCATTCTTGTCTGGTGCAAAATAGCAAGAATTCCCGAGAAGATCGCCGCGAACCGCACATAAGCGACCACGTTGCCGATCAGCTCCGGATTAGAGGATCCCGACACGAGCTGTGCCAGCTGTCTTCCGAAGAAGAACAGGAACAAAACCGTCGCGAGTCCGCATATCATGTCGTAAATATATGACAGCCTGATCCCGCGTATGATCCTCTCCCGCTGCCCTGCGCCGCGGTTCTGAGATACAAATGTACTGGTTGCCATGCCCATGGAGATCCCGGGCAGCGCGCTCAGCATAAAGATCTTTCTTGCCGTTGTGTGGCCTGCGATGACAACCGCGCCCAGTCCGTTGATGCCCGACTGCAGGATCACGGAACCGATATTGACGACAGAGCTCATAAAGGCCATCGCGTACCCTTGGCCGGCGAGTTCTGCCAGCAGCGCTCTTCCGCATCGGAAGTCTTCCGCTGCCGGGATCAGTATTTTGGCACGGCGATAGATATAGATGGCGCACAGAGATGCACTGATCCCCTGCGCGATGACAGTTGCATAAGCTGCTCCGCGCACGCCCAGTCCTGTCCCGGCTACCAGGATCACGTCCAGAAAGATATTGAGGACGGAGGAGATGATGAGAAAGACCAGCGACATGGCGGAATTGCCGATCGCACGCAGGAGCGACGACAGCAGGTTGTAGGTGAACATGACCAGGATCCAGCCGCCGATAATCCGGATGTAGGACAGCGCCTCCGCATAAATGGTTTCAGGTGTGCCAAGCAGCCTGAGAAGGGGGCCCAGCCCGGCGAGTGACAGGATTGTGACCAGCGCAATGGTAGCCACGCCGATCTCAAGCGATCCTGCCACAGCTCTTTTAAGCTGCTTCTCATCTCCGGATCCGAAGGCTCGTGAAACGACAATGCAGACGCCGTTTCCGAGTCCCTGCGCGAAATTGATCATCAGGTCAAAAACCGCGACACTGGCGCCCACTGCGGCAAGCGACTGTTCGCCCAGATAATGACCGACAATCGCCGTATCCACAGTGCTGTACAGCTGCTGAAAGACATAGGACGCAAAGATCGGCAGCATGAAAAGCAGCAGGTTTTTCATTATGGGTCCGTGCAAAAGATCGACGGACAGTGATTTTCTCTCAGTATTCATATGATATTCGGCCTTCCCCTGTTACGGGGAAGGCCGTCCTGTATTCGTTCTGTATTTGTTTATTCGACACAGATCAGGAAGCGGAGAACATAATCATTCTTCGCGCTGTACTGGTACTCCGGCATGACGCCCGGTCCGCAGGCGCCTGTTCCGATTCCCTGCTGGAAGGCCTGGATCGTCACATATGTGCCGGTCCGCTTCTCGTCCTCCCGGTGTTTCATCCTGCAGAGCGCCCAGTCGGAATAGGGCTTGATGCCGAGCTCGAACGGTTTATCCACAGCCTTGAAAGTGACCTTGACTTTGCCGTCGCTCACGCTCGCCTCGGTGCAGTCGCAGCGGTTGCCGCTCTCCTGCGGGCGGATGTTGGGCTCTGTCATATCCTTGACCGTGCATTTCACTGTGCGGATCGGGAACTGGTCTTTCATGTCGCAGTAGCTCTCGCCTGTCCGGCCTGTATATTCCACTGCGTCAAAAACGTCCTCGAGGCGGAATGTTTTGCCGAATCTGGGGATGATCTTATCGCCCTTTACGCAGTGCAGTGTGCTGGTCACCAGAATGCCGTCTTCCGTGCCCTCATAGCTGTCGGTCACTGTGTATCTGCCCGTCTTGTTGGTCAGTTCTGTCTCGACGCGGTATCCGTTCAGGATCGGGCCGCTGGAGATCACTGTCTCTACCTGCTCCATGAAAGGCTCCATCATATTGTGGAACTGCAGATCCGTGTCGTTGTCGGTAGGCGCTCTGTAAAGCAGCGTATATTCGGAATTGCTTCTCATGACCTGTCCGTCGGGAAGGGCAAGCGTAAAGTGGCCGCCCGGGAAGCTGCATGTATCCGGCAGCGGCAGATCACCCTCTACAGCCGGCACATTCTGGCGGATCACGATCTGCTCCTCAGAGACGATCCTGCCGGTCTTTTTGTCCTTAGTCGAGACGATCACGGACAGATTTCCGTCCACCGCTTCGGGCTCGGGAACCGCGACGATGGTCTTTTTAAGCGGCTCAGCGTCCGCGTCGATCACATTGACAGTTCCGTCGTTCCATGTAAAGGTCAGCTGATAGCGGTTGCCGGAGGAAAATGCTGTCGTATTGAAAAGTTCAAAACTGCTGCCTGAAATATGGCGCACGCGGATCGGTCTGTAGATAAAGCGGATGATCTTGGCGCCTGCGGAAGGTGTGCGGTCGGGATAGAACAGACCGTCTACACAGAAGTTTCCGTCATGAGCCCACTCGCCGTGGTCGCCGCCGTACGTGTAGCTTCCGTCCTCATGAAGGACCGCGTGATCGACCATCTCCCATACACAGCCTCCGATCAGGTTGTTGTATTTGTAGATCTCTTCCCAGTAAGCTTCCGTGTTGCCGGGTCCGACGCCCATAGCATGTGCATACTCGCACATGAAATAAGGTCTGTCGTTGAGCTGCTTCTGCTTACGGCAGTGCTCACCCACATCGTGGACCATCTGTACAGAAGGATACATCTCGCTGCCCACATCATATGCGATACGCTTGCAGTGGATCGCGCTCTCGTAGTGAACAGGCAGATCAGACTGGAGCTTTAAGTAGTTGTACATAGCATCCGTATTGTGATAGCCGCCCGCTTCATTTCCAAGGCTCCACATTACAATAGAGGTATTGCCGTGGATCTTGTCTCTCTGGTAGAGTCGAGTGATGCGGTCCATGTAGTGAGCTTCCCACTTGGGATCGTTACTGATCGTATTGTAAGTAGCGCTCACCTGGTGCGCAAATGTTCCGTGCGTCTCCAGATCGTTCTCATCTACGATGTAAAGTCCCATTTCATCGGCCAGCTCCAGAAGGAGCGGATCCGGAGGATAGTGGGAAGTGCGGATCATATCGATATTGAATTCTTTGCAGATCCTGACGTCGCGCTCGATCTCGTCAGGCGTCATAGTGTAGCCGTTGGTGCAGCTGGTGTCGTGATGGTTTACGCCGTGGAACTTGATCATTCTTCCATTTACAAGGAAACGGTCGCCGATGATCTCCACTGTCTTAAATCCGATCTTCTCTTTCACACAGCAGCTCTCGGTCTCAAAGTAGATGTTGTAGAGCGTGGGCTCCTCTGCGTTCCACTCGATCACGTCGAGGTCCTCAAAAGTGACTTTGGCAAATCCACCTGCCTCTTCCGCGGTTTCGGTGCGGCTGATCCCGTGTCCCTCCAGGGTGAAAGTGACCTTTGCGGGTGTCAGTGTACGGGCGCAAAGAGTGATCGAATACTTTCCTCCAACCTTGGAGGTCTGCGCGTCGATCTCACAGATATCGGTCGGTTCGCTGATCCGCAGCAGCACATCGCGGAAAATGCCGTTGTTGCGGAACATGTCCTGGTCCTCCAGGTAAGTGCCGTTGCACCAGCGGTGCACGACGACCACCATTTCGTTGCTGCCCTCTGTGAGCCTGCCTGTCAGATCAAACTCCGCCGTATTGTGCGCGCCTTCCGAATAGCCGACAAATTCACCGTTCACATACAGGTCCATGCAGCTGGCCACTCCCATGAAGGAGATGACATAGTTCTTGGAGGGGTCCTCGATCTCAAGATATCTGCGGTAGATGCCGACGAAATTGTACTCCTCTCCCGGGTCCTTGTATCGGGGAGTAAGCTTCTGGTCAACACCGATCCATGAAAAAACTCTGCCTACCTTGTCAAGCGTAGGGATCACCGGAGGCTTAAAAGGAAACTGGTAGCGGATGTTGATATAGAAGGGTTTGTCGTAACCGCGGAACTGCCAGCAGGCAGGTACGTCGATCCTGCCGAATTCCGTTAACTCTGTATCCAGCATCATAGGCACTTCTGCCGGTCTCGGGTAGAATTTGAAGTCCCATTCTCCGTTCAGACAGACGACCTTTTCCGAAGCGTAGCGCTTCTCCTTAGGCGCTGCCGCGTCTGCCTTTGCCCTGTCCGGATAGGGAATAAAGTAGCTCCTCGCCGGAAGCTTGTTGATCTCATAAATGGAGAAAGTATGATAGTTGTTCTGATTGATCTGGTATTTCATGCGTCCTCCTGCATGGTGCCGCCTGAAGCGGGACCGCTGTGATTAGTTTTGATTGCACTATTTCTATTATGAACCCGAAACCCCGAAAAGTAAATTGAGCCAGGTGGACTATTCCACCCGGCTCTTTACAACTTGCTTATTTACTCTTTTTCAGGTCTGCTGTGTCCAAGCACTGTGTATGCTCAGCCGCATTACTTGATCATTCTCATAACGGCAATGCAGATGCATGCTCCGATCACCGCGACAATGATGTTTCCGATCGTACCATAGCTGTAGATCCCGACGAATCTCAGTACAGTGCTGCCGACAAAACCGCCGATCACGCCGATGATGATATTTCCCAGAACGGAGAATCTGCTTCCCATGATCTGTCCGGCAAGCCAGCCCGCGATTCCGCCTACAATAATGCTAATGATAAAACTCATTTTAAACCTCCTTTAATGCTGCTGTTCTCAGCGCCACGCACAGTGTACCACGCACAAATATCTTGTGTAAAGGAACATCTTCTTAAATCCGAAGCCTGCGGATTCCCATGTGCCCTTTGCCTGTCATTATAACAGAACGTATTTTGGCCGCTTCTCTTACAGATAAGTCCGGGCATTCCACGCCTGCCTTGACTATTTTCCGAAAAGAAGTCCGGGCATTACCTGCCTTGACTCATCCCCGAAAAGAAGTAAAGTATTAGTAGAACACTGACAGCATACAACTTGGAGAGGCATGCATATGAATACATCCGCACATCCCCTGATCTGGGGACACCGGGGCGCCAGCGGACACGCTCCTGAGAATACTCTGCCCGCCTTTAAGATGGCCGCCGATATGGGCGCCGACGGCGTCGAACTGGACATTCAGATGACCAGCGACGGCGTGATCGTCGTCTGCCACGACGAGACTATCGACCGCACCAGCAGCGGCGCCGGCTGGCTCAAAGATTTTACCTTCGATGAGCTGCGAAGACTGGATTTCAGCAATGGAAATAGCGCTTATGAGGGCACGAAGATTCCCTCTATGGAGGAGGTCCTGGACCTGCTGGATCCCACCGGTCTGACGATCAATATCGAGCTCAAGACCGGCATCATCTTCTATGACAGGATTGAGGAAAAGATCCTGGAACTGGTGAAGCGCAAGGGCTGGGAGGACCGTGTGATCTACTCCTCTTTCAACCACTATACGGTCCGCCGGATCAAAGAGCTGGATCCTACCGCTAAAGTGGGCCTTCTCTACGCCGACGGTCCCATCGACATGCCCGGTTACGGACACCGCCTGGGGGCGGACGCTCTGCATCCCGCTTTCTACAATCTCCAGTACCCTCAGTTCATGGAGGACAGCCGCAGGTACGGCCTCGATATAAATGTCTGGACCGTCAACTCAGAGAAAGAACTGCTGGCCTGCAGAGAGTACGGCGTCAACGCGGTCATCACCAACTATCCGGCCAAGGCCAGAAAGCTGTATGAGTCAGGGGGACAGGTCCGCTGACTCACCCCGACTCGCCATAAAATGCTAAAAGGCAGGTGATCTGTAAGTGATCACTTGCCCTTTTTTTGAGTCAGTGGACCTGTCCCCGTGAGTCACTTTATCATTTTGCAAGCGGCTGCTTATCCGAGAGTCTCAGGAAGATAAAGCCTAATGCGAAGAAAACAGCCAGAGAAGCGACTGCGATATTGATCGTACCGCCCGCCAGCTTGACCCATGCGATGACAGCAGATCCGAGGAAGGACGCTCCTTTGGCAAAAATATCGTAGATGCCGAAGTATTCTCCGGAGTTCTCTGCGGGGATGATCTTGGAGAAATAGCTTCTGGATAGAGACTGGATCGATCCCTGGAAGCACCCGACGCCAAACGCGAGGATACCGAAATCAAGCAGTGTGTGCAGTGTCAGCGCGTACAGGCAGACACAGAAATATCCGACGATACAGGCCAGGATCAGCGGTACAGTGTCAAATTTCTTGGAAAGCTGAGCAAATACGAGCGATCCGCCAAAGGCCACGACCTGTGTAGCCAGCAGGAATACGACCTGTCCGACGGTGGGAAGGCCCAAATCTGTGCCGATGTTGATGCAGTTGTCGATAATGGTGCCTACGCCGTCGATATAGAGGAAGAAGGCGATCAGGAAGAAGAGAACCTTCTTGTCGTGGGTAGCGATCTTTTTGAGAGTCCCATAGATCTTGCCGAATACAGCAGATATCTCGCCCCTCTCCGCTTCCACATAGTTGATCTGTTTGTATTCTTTCAAAAGAGGAATCGTTACAATGAGCCACCAGATACCTGTCACCGAGAACCCTATGATCTTGGCGACCATGGGCGAAAATACCATGAGATCTTCGCTGAGACCGCCGCCCAGAATATAGGCTACCATTGCAATTATGAAAGGTATACAGGAACCGATGTATCCCCAGGCGTAGCCGTAGGAGGAAACCTCGTCCATGCGGTCTTCCGTCGTAATGTCGTTGAGCATCGAGTCATAGAAAGTCAGCGACATGGAATAAAAGATCTTGGTCAGGACAAATACGACGATAAACATGACCCAGGACATCGCGAAGCCGTTCAGGATACAGCCTGCCACGCCGAGTGCCACAGCGGTCTGGAAAAAGACCTTCTTGCGGTCTTTGTGGTCCGCAAACGCTCCGCAGATCGGTCCGAGGATCGCCACGACAATGGTCACCACAGAAATCGCGATAGAATAATATGCCGTCGCCTTGTCACCTGTGATCTGTCCCGGCGCATCACCGATCGCGAGCGCCTTGAAATAGATCGGGATCAGAGAGCAGGCCAGCATTGTGAACGCGGAATTTCCGACGTCATACAGTACCCACGCGCGTTCCTTCTTGGTCAGATTCTTAAACATAATTGTCCCCCTCTGAAAAATTAATTGTCCCACTGTTTCAAGTATGCTACCAGTAGAAAGGGGAATTCAAGTGTTTTATGTTATTTGTGCGCGAAGGTAAGAAAGTGTACTCTATTTGGTATTGACTAAATTCGAGGCTGCTTGGATAATTTAAGTTGTGCAATTGATACAAATTGTACGGCAAATATTAATCAATTTCCTGAAAGGAGAAAACGTTATGAAATACAAATGCATGGTGTGCGGCCACATATATGATGAGGAGAAGGCAGGCGTTAAGTTCGCGGATCTTCCCGATGACTGGAAGTGCCCTATCTGCAAGCAGCCCAAATCCAAATTTGAGCCCGTCAATGAGACAGCTGAGCTGACATGGGCTTCCGAGCACAAGATCGGTATCGCTTCGGATCTGGACGAGGAAATGAAGGATTTCCTTCGCGCTGAGTTTGCAGGCGAATGTTCCGAGGTAGGCATGTATCTGGCTATGTCCAGAGCAGCGATCCGCCAGGGTTATCCCGAAGTCGGCGCTTTCTATCGCCAGGCAGCTTTTGAAGAGGCTGATCACGCTTCCCGCTATGCCGAGATGCTGGGCGAAGTAGTTTCCGCATCCACCAAGGAGAACCTCGAGGCTCGCGTTGCGGCTGAGAACGGCGCATGCGCAGGCAAGACCGCTTTCGCTAAGAAATGCAAAGAGATGGGTCTGGACGCTCTTCACGACAGCATCCACGAGATGGCTCGCGACGAAGCGCGCCACGGACAGGGCTTCAAGGGCCTTCTGGACAGATATTTCAAATAATTGATTTTCTGTAATCGAACACATGAAAAGGGGTCGTCGCATCATTGCTGATTAATCAGCAGGGGCGACGACCCCTTTTATATTGTTGCCTTATACTTTCATTGCCGCCTCATAGGCGCTCCAGATGACAGTCCGGAGGTTTCCGACGCTGCGGCAGTCACCGATGATCTGCACGTTCTTCTTTCCGGCAGCCGCGAGCGGCGCAGGCAGATATCCTGCACAGGAGATCACACTGTCACAGGCGATCTCAAAGGACCTCCCCTCCTTATCCACACATACAACCGCTCCATCCTTCATCTCTGTGAGGCGTGTCTCCAGATAGACCGGCACTTTCTTCCAGGCAAAATATTCACGCAGGTAGGAGCTGTTGGCCAGACAGACGCCTTTCTGTTTGATCAGATCATCCATCATCTCGATGATCACCGGCTTTTTCCCCTGCAGCTGAAGCTCATAGGCGATCTCGCAGCCGGTAAGACCGCCGCCGATCACTGCCACGATCTTTCCCACTTTGGATGCTCCAACCGGAGCCGCTTCGAAATCCATTCCCGCCGCTTCTACTGCACCGGGTTCACTCAGGAGGAACTCACACGCCTCGATCATCTTTTCGTGCCCGGCCACATTTCTGAGCACTCTCGGCACAGCGCCTGTAGCCACGATCACCGGCAGATCGCCGAACTCCTGCAGAGTGCGCACTTCGTAATTATAGTGGATCTCAATGTCGAGATCTTCCATTTGCCTCCGATACCATGCGAGCAGATCGCGGAGTTTGCCTTTATAGGACTCCGCAGCGGCTGCGATGAATGCGCCTCCCAGGCAGTCAGATCTCTCGTAGATCACCGGTCTGTGGCCTCTCAGCGCAAGTACCCTTGCTGCTTCCATACCGCCGATACCGCCGCCAACGATGATAACTGTCTGCGGGTTCTTTGCTGTTTTGACATAGTGCTTATCCCACTGCATCATCTCCGCATTGACAGCGCAGCGCGCCAGGTGCAGAGAATCAAACAGATCCTGGTCGTTGGGAACGCCCTTATAATGCGCCATGTTGAAGCATCCGTTGTGGCACAGAATGCAGGGACGGATCTCGTCCTCTCTTCCCTCCAGCAGTTTGTTCACCCATTCCGGATCTGCGAGGAACTGTCTGGCAAAGCCCGCGCCGTCGATTCCTCCTCTTGCGACAGCTTTTGCCGCTGTCACAGGATCCATCCTGCCTGCGCAGACTACCGGAATGTCGACGAACTTCCGAATATGCTCGACATCTTCAAGATTGCAGTTCTCGGGCATATATACAGGGGGATGCGCCCAATACCAGGCGTCATACGTCCCGTTGTCGCAGTTGAGCATGTCATATCCCGCATCCTGCAGGTATTTGGCAGCGATCTCCGACTCTTCCATGTCCCGTCCGGCTTCCTCGAACTTCTCGCCCGGCAGAGCGCCGCGCCGGAACCCCTTTGTCTTGGAGACTACGCTGTAGCGCAGAGAAACAGGGAAATCGTCTCCGCAGGCCTTCTTGATCGCCTGCACGATCTCTACAGGGAAGCGATAGCGGTTCTCGAGCGATCCGCCATATTCATCTGTGCGGTGATTGACATATTTGAGGGTAAACTGGTCGAGCAGATAACCCTCATGCACCGCGTGGATCTCTACGCCGTCCACACCCGCTTCTTTCAGAAGTCTTGCGCACTCGGCAAAAGAGTCAACAAATTTGCGGATTTCCTCTACGGTCAGCGCTCTTGAGGGAACCTTGTCCGACCACCTGTTAGGTGCAGGTGAAGCGCTCGCTGTGATCATGTCCAGATCCATCACAGGCTTTGAAGCCCGGCGCAGCGCCTTGTTCGAATACAGCTGTTCCATGACCTCTGAAATTGTAAAGCTTCTCCCGAATCCCGCCGTAAGCTGCACGAACAGCTTGGCTCCGGTCTTGTGAAACTCGGGCATCCACTTTGCCAGATCCCTGTACATTTTCTTGTTCGTATGCAGCCACTGCCCGAACATGGGGTTGTAGACCGGCTGGCAGCCGGGAAGCACCAGTCCTGCGCCTCCTTTTGCCGCTTCCAGAATGAATTTCGCTCCGGCTTTATCAAAATGATTCCGCTCCATCCAGCCGAGCAGGTTGGTACCGCCCATCGACGTCACGACAAAGCGGTTCTTGATCTCACAGTTTCCGATCTTCCATGGGGTCAGGAGCGCCTGATATTCCTTTTTTACAGTTGTTTCGGTACTCATGCGGATCTCCTCTCTATTGCTGCCGCAGATCACGGCGCGGCTTCAAATATAACATCACATTCCACCAGTACGGTTCCGTCCTCTTTGACATGGATCCTCTGGCCTTCCTGAATCTCCTGCAGAAACTCATCGCCGAGGTCATCTACCAGTACGATCGGATGCTCAGACCAGTTGGCGGTGAGCACAGCTCCGGCAACTGCCAGTGTATCCGCTTTCTTGCTGAATAACATACAGGCAGGACCGACGCCCATAACAGAGGCACAATACAATACCATTCCTCCGGTGGTTGATCCGATCGTCTCCGGCAGACACAGGATCTTTCCGGGAATCCTCTTTCCATAAAGCTCAGGATTGTTCATATCCTGCAGGACGCCCCTCGGATTCAGGAAGGATCCCGCAGTCTTGAGGTTTGCGAGTGTGTTAAAGCCGGTATGTGTGACCAACGCCTCAGCGGTCACATCACCGGGCACAACGACACGGCCTTTGTACCTTTTGATCATCGTCATCACCTCCATTCCTCATTCCATCCGCCGGTGATAATATCGACCAGTTCCGCCTCGCTGAAAAAGCGCGCCTTACTGTAGTAGCGGAGCTTATTGGAAGCGGTGATGATCCGGATCTTGTCAGTCAGCGGGTTGGATGTATAGGACAGGGGACAGAGTCCGGATACTGTCACGCCAATGTACTTGAGCTTGAGGGCTTTTTCAGGGTAATTCTTCTCAAATGCCTCGCGCACATCAGGTGCAGCACAGAAGATCGTATTCATGGTGACTCTTCTATTGCCGTGCTTCTTAAGTCCTGCGGTCAGTCTGTCCGTCCAATCACACAGCTGCTCGATGGAGAAGTGCGGACAGCCTGCAAAAGCCAGTTCCGGGGCATCTCCCTTGTACTCCCGCCCTTCCCAGGGATTGGGATAGCTCTCCTTGACGCGCTCGATCTCGGCGTCGTCGATCACGAACACCTTCGCGTCCTCTTTGATGAGGGAGTTTCCGCCTTCCGGAAGCGCATGTTTTACCGCTTCCGGCGTCACGTTCTCCACGTGATAGAGTCCGACGGAGCCGTTGGAAGCCGCTGCCGCGCCCATATCTTTCAGATAATCCTTTACTGTCTGCGTGAGTTCCGTCCCCAGCCACTTATCCAATCCGCGGATATAGGGCACATCTTCTATGCACTTAAATCCGATGGCGCTTCCCAGGAGCTGCGGCTCGGGCATATTTTGACACTTAACTTCGATGACCCAGTCCGCTTTTCTCCCCTCGTCTGTCAGGAGTCCGAATTCCGGCACATAGCCCAGGATATTGGACATCAGTTCCAGAATGCCCGAATTGCGGTTGCAGCGCGCTCCGATCACGGAGTTGACATAGGAGACCGCGGACGACTCCGCCCAGCCCAGGATATCTCCATATTCCGGTATATTGCCGACTTCATCCATATAGGCAGTGCATGTATAGGCATTTTGGTCCTTAATGCCCATGCGCTCCCATTCCTTTTCCATGCGTTTCTGGCCGGAAAAGATAACTTTGAACATGGCCTTGTCGGCAATGCTCATCGGTACATGCGGTTCCACGCCCCGGGGATCCGTAGTGAAACTCTGTCTGGGCAGCGCGCCGCCCTCGATCAACTCCTCCATCAGATCGAAGACCGGTTTCCATGTCATGCTGCCCGTTCCGATCACCGAGTGCCCCATCTGCCCGGTGATCTTGACCATTCGCTTTGCGCCAAATGCTTCCCCGTACATAACGAGCGTGTTGAGCACTTTGCGCATCGCTTCTCCCTGCTCTCCTCTCTGTACGGCGAGCAGTTCTTCGTTCAGGATCATTTCGCTCTCCTTTCCTAATGTTGACGCATCATAATATAATTATACACGAAAAAAGAGTCAGAGGGGCTATCCCTCTGACTCACATACATTTTCCTCTCACGATCTCTTTACCTTCCAGCTTGCCGCTTCACGCCGCTCACTGATAAAGTTCCGATATATGCCTTCTTCCTTCATCAGGTTCTCATGGGCCCCCTGCTGCACGATCTTTCCGTGATCTACGACAAGAATCTGATCCGCGTGTTCCACCGTCTTGAGGCGGTGCGCGATCATAATGACCGTCTTCTCTTCCGTCAGAGCCTGAATTGCCTTCATCAGGTCGTTCTCATTTTCCGGATCCACATCCCAGAACCTGGCCAAAAGATTCACCAGTGTCGTCTTGCCGCCTCCCGAAGGACCGACGATCGCTGTCGTAGACTTCTCAGGAATCTGCGCCGAAATTCCATCGATGACTTTCCGCTTCTCATAGGAGAATTCCACATTTTCCGCGGCAAGATCCCTGTTCTCAGGAGTGATCATTTCCCCTGTGATATCCATCTGCGGCGTATCCAGGATCTCCTGTGCTCTTGTCACGCTCACATCCACCACCCTGAGAAGGGCTGAATCCAAGCAGCGCGCCTGTATATTTGCCGATGCACCTCGTAAGAATATATACGACACCGATCAATATGGTCGCAGGATACCGGAAACGCCCAGGTCCAGCTCCGCGCCGGACAGCACGAAGAAAAGCGCGTAAAGCGGAGCTGTCCATTTGGAGGAGCGGTCCATGATATCCACGGAGTACT
>CADCIK010000037.1 GCA_902801415.1 uncultured Lachnospiraceae bacterium | reverse complement strand
TAGTATGTGTCTCGTCAATGTCTTCCTGGGCAATAAGATCGATGATCAGGTCATCGTTTATATTCGCCAGACCGAACCTGTTGTATTCCTCATGCCTCTGCATATACTCTTCATACATGTCCTTGGCATTAATGATCAATTGCTCTTCTTCGCGATATTCCATGTCTCTCACTGCTTTATCCAACATGGTCTCAGCATCAAGCTCCTCACTTTGATCTGCAGCACTAAGTGATTTTTTGGCAAGCCGATACTCTTTCTCCTGTTCCTCGCTTCGATCTGCACCACGTAATTTGGTGCTGAAAAAGACTGCTGACAACAGAATCAGGGCTCCCATAATGACCAAGAGATATGTCCTCGCTTTTCCTTTGTTATTCATCCGTATGCCTCCTATCGTTATTATCGAATCATCATCCATTTTTTGACCGCAATGTCTTTCCAAACACTTACTGGATCACCGTGCAGCTCTCAGGCAAATCGTCCAATGTAAAACCCATGTCGATCGGATTCCCATGAACATCCAGATACTCGAGTCCCGGAAGCTCTCCCAGCACACTGATGTCCTTGATCCTGTTATTGCCCACCAGAAGATGATGCAGCGCTTTCATGCCCTCAATCGGACTGATGTCGTCGATCCTGTTATCCCCCATACTCAGATATTCCATTTTCACCAGCGGCTCCAGCGGAGCAATATCACTGATCTCATTGTTTCCGATATAGAGACACCCCATAGCAAGCATGGCCGACAAACTGCTGATATCCGAGATCATGTTGCCGCGCAGATCCAGCACACTAAGCGCTTTAAGCCTCCTCAAAGCGCTTATGTCAGATACCTTGTTGCCCTCCAGATCAAGGAACTCCAATTTGACAAGCGAACCCAAGCCCGATACATCACTGATCTCGTTGCCTTC
The DNA here is from genome assembly GCA_902801415.1 of uncultured Lachnospiraceae bacterium. Lineage (GTDB taxonomy): Bacteria > Bacillota > Clostridia > Lachnospirales > Lachnospiraceae > CAG-791. The sequence goes on along the minus strand of CADCIK010000037.1, from coordinate 16,543 downwards.
CAGGTGCAGCATTTCCAACTTCTTGAGCTTCCCCAGTTCACTTATGTCCGTGATCATGAGATCCGTGATCTCTTTGCTGTATCCCTCCATTAAAGAAAGATCCAGAGAAACGATTTCTCTGGCTTCTTTGTGCGTGATCGGTCGATCATATCCGGTGCTTGTGTAAACAGCCTGCTCGAGCGCAGGATCATTGAAGGCAACCGGCCTGCTATCCAGATAACACTTAGTTGCAAATCCAATACCTCCCATGAAGATAATAGTTGTAAGCAAAACACCAACGATTGTATAAATTCTAGCTTTTTCCATTGTCTATCCTCCTTCTTCCAGGGGCCATTCCCAGGGGTCTGACCCCATTACAGAATTCAATATTCCCTTAACATTTTCGTAATCAGCACCAGCAGCACCGGCCCGAATGCAACTATCGCATTCCACATCAAATGCATCTCGTTGGCAAACACTATGACGCGGAAGAGCGCAATACAGGCAGCCCCCGGCAGCCCGGCGGAACGAATCAGCTTCCGCCGCCGTCTCTTACTTCCTGTCCATTTTCTGGCCACATCATAAATACTCTTCACCTCGAAAAGAGTATTCAGTGCCACCTCTCCGTCAACTTCAATCCCCTTCGAAGGAATAAGGTTGCTGACGATCAAGCCGATCTGCGCGGCCGCCGCCGCATAAAAAGTGGTACTCTGCGCTTCACACAACACAGACACAATCAAGAACAGCCCCATAACGAACATGTTCGCCTCAATCCCTGCCAGCGCCACTTGAATCTCTTCCGCTTTTGTCGCGCCAGGTTTCCTTCCGTGCGCCACATACAAGCATATTCCGAATACATTTTCAACGAGGACGCCCGCTTCAAAGACCGGGAAGCCATACGAAATCGCCGCCCACAAGTGAGCCAACTCGTGTAAAACAGCTGACGCAACCAGCAGCCCGACATACAGCGGCAGATTAAAGCTGTCCATGTCCACGCCATCATTCAGAACGTGCAGAACGCGTATCGCGATTCCGGCAACAAGTGTCAAAACAGCGCCAGCCGGAAGCACAGCATTAAGAACTCTGCAAACCGGTCTTCCCTTTCTAACCCTTTCTTTCCCGAACGTGAAAAGAATCAGCCTGCTGCAAGACTCCTCCCGAACCAATCGGGAAGTATGCACCAGGCCATCATTTTCCAGCTCCGCAAGCAGGTCCACATCATCTTCAGGAAGGCGCAGAGGCCTTGTACCATCCGCATGTCGCAGAGCCTTAAAAACCGGATAGCTGACGCTGAACTCTTCTCCGGCCGCATTCACAGCATAATAGGACTTCGTCCCGAACTCATCCTCACAGATCAGAAGCTGCACGTTGTCACATCGCATCGGATACAAATCAGCCCACCTCCTTTTCCTTCACTTTCAACGAATTTCTGAAATTCTTCCTTCACCTTCCTTCATTAACTGTATTTGAGTATTCTAAAGAGCTTTCCTAGCCAGGTAACCTTCTTAGCGGCGCTTTCATCTCCAAGCTCCAACGCCTTTCGGTAAAACGTTTCGGCCAGTTCATGCTTTTTCATTTCATCGTATAATTCAGCAACTCCGCGGGCAGCCTCCACATGCCCCTTATTCGCCGCATGCTTCATCCAGTACAAGGCCAAAGTATTGTGACAGGCCTGGAAGGTCTCTGCCAAAACAAACTCCGCCTCCGTATTTCCGAGATGTGCCGCTTCATACGCATATCGAAAGCTCTTCTCGGCACTGTTTTTGCTGATACGTTTATCTCGATAGATCAAAGCTAGACGCACCATAGCTTCCGGCACTTTTCCTTCATCCGCAGCTTCCGTGTACAAAGCGCAGATTTCTTCCTCCAGGTTGTCGTTGTGCAACTCTTCAAGAATTCCCGCGAGCTCGACCATGCCCGCATAATTCCTCTCCTGCTCAATACGATCGAGCAGGCTCTCAGCTCTCCTGAGCTGCTCTTCATTGTGGATATAAATTGCCAGATCCGTCTTATTCATGTGTACCTCCGTCCTAAGTGATCTATCGGGGTCTCCTGCCGGGATCCGCCTCATTACACTTTAACTTCCTCCTTAACAGTTATTCCGATAATGGAGCCGGATCCCTTCGTAAGACCTATGGGTGGGTAAGTTATATTATTTATAGCCTCGGTCACTGGATATGTACATCACAGATTCCTGAATTATTCAGTATTCCGAACGCAATTCACGCATTTTCGAATTCAAATCTTCAAGTTTAAAACTCAACCACCCGATTCACAATTAGCCGCGTTCAAATCGAAACGTCAAAATCCTTAATCTCAGAATTTCTTCCTCTTCAATATTTTGTTCTTGAATTATCAGACTATTCCTAGTATACTCCCAATAATATCAACGAATTTCAAAAGAAGGAGGAGAAAACTATGACCGCAAACGCAAACGTTCACCCCGAAGCCCACGTAAATGCCAATGATCCCGGACGCTCCTCGTCAGGAACCTCCTCACCCGGAAACTCCGGAACCCCTGCAGCAGACATCCCCGTTGCAGACATCCCCGCTGCAGTAACCACCGAAACCCACACATCAGCAGAAACCTCCTCAGCAACCACCGCAGCTCCACCAGCACCCCCCGCCGTAACCACATACACCCCGCCATCCACCGAGCAATTAACCAGGATCGCATCCTCCAACATGTTGAGGCTGCTCAGGCAGACCGGATTGACGCAGAAAGAGATGGCCAAGAAGCTCGGTGTAGCGCCTGCCTCGATGACGGACTACTGTAAGGGCCGAAGGCTTCCGAATATGGAATTCTTCGTCGCGCTGAAAGAACAATTTGGCATTTCCATTGATGAATTTGTTACTAAGGATCTCACCCCTTCGGACACCCTGGCTCCTCCCAAGGCACAGGTTTTTGACCAGCAGCTGCTGGAAACGTATAAGAAGTACTGCTGCTCGCAGTTTCTTTACTACTTTGACACCAGTAAGACGAAGGGCCGCGATATTCAGGCCCCCAGAGATTCAGTTCTTTATGGCATTCTTTACATTTATGAAAACCCGGATTCGACGGAAGTTCCCGAATTCAAATGTGCAGCCATTCTCGGAATCGACGACAGAGATGAGGTGTCCCGCCTCAAATCGAAGCTGGACAAGATAAAGGATCCCGGGAAGATCCTCGAATACATCAGCAGCAACTATGAAAGCGCAGCCTATTACGGTGACTTTACACTCTCCCAGCTCTATGGTTTTGTGAGCATCAGTCACGCGAACACAGACAAGGCGCTCATGATCTTCCACCGGGTTGACAACAATAAGCCCGAGATCATCGGCGGCATCGGAACGATCAATTCAGTGTCCAAAGGACGCGAACATGTGCCGGTCGTTCAGTTCATAGGAATGTCCAAATATCCTCTTTCCATGTCCGTTGAGGAGATTCACTACAATCTCCTGCTCGATTACCCGAGTTTCGAGGCGGATCAGGAAATGGTGGATGAGATGATCACGAACTTCAAAGCTTTATATGCGGATCCGGATGGAGCAATCTGCAAAGGCTTTTCTGATTACGAGAAAGCTATTATGGTCAAATCAACACTGGATAAATATGTGAGAACTGCTTTGACACGGAATATGTTCAGATATGGAAAGATCACCGGAACAACTGATGACGATCAGTGGTACCACGCTATCAAAAAGACTTCTATTAAGAATAGCCAGCACTAAAGCCCGACGCGGAAAGGAGGTGTACGTATGAATTACAAAATGGATGTTAGTCTGAACGAGATTTTAGAAATTTACAGTCAAAATCATAAAGTCGGAAATAAGCAAGGCATTAAGCGTGCTTACGCCTTTGCAGCTAAATGCCATGCCGGTCAAAAACGCGGCACAGGCGAACCGTACATCAAGCATCCGCTTCGCGCCGCAAGGTTCGTTGCAGAATGGGGGGCAGAATCCGATGTGATCATAGCAGCTCTTCTCCATGACGTTGCCGAGGACTGCGATGTCCCGCTGTCGGACATTAATGAGCATTTCGGTTCCAACGTCGGCGACATCGTAAACGCTGTCACCGCTCTGAGTGATAAAGACTTCGCCAACCATACACTGACCAAGGAACAGAAAGACATTCTTTCCGATGCCAAAATGCAGACTAATATCGATCTTAAATCTCTATATGTAAAGATTGCTGACAGGATCGACAACCTCTGTACTCTGGACGGTGTTCGACCGGTGAAGCGCATCCCGAAAGCTGAACACACCCGAGAGATCATCATCCCAATGGCCAGACTTGCCAAAGCAGACCGTTTCGCCGATATTTTGGAAGAGCTCTGTTTCAAAATCGAGCACAACGGGAAGTACAAGCGTATCGAAAAAGAGTATCACCAGCTTCTTGATCAAAACGCCATGACCTGTAAGGAATCCCTGAAAGCGCTCAAAAGTGTCTTTCATCCGAGCCTTAACAGCAAGCTCAGCGGACTGAAGAAGTATCACGAACATATCAAGGATTTTTTTCACAGCGAGCGCTCCTACATCAGTATCTCCCGGCAGATGAACCGCTTAGTCCAGAATCTCGAAAATGACTGGCCTGCATTCTTTAACAAATACAACATCGAGCTTTACGATCTCACTCTCATCGTCAGCGATGACTTGCTCAAAGAAAATTCAGGGCTGCGTCCCAATGAGATATTCTTTCAGTATTTTGACAAAGCTCTCGCGCCTAGAGGCTTTTATCTGATCAAGTACGGCTTTGCAGCGAGTACGGGCGCCGGATATTTCCAGCTCGCTGACGAAATGGATAACATGTACCGGCTGTTTGTGCGCACGGAGCTGGAATACAACCGCTACCTGTATGGCAGCATCGTTGATCCCGACTCAGATTTCTTCATCCCTAATGTCAACAGGGTCGACCCCCGCGACACCTATAACGAACAGATCAAGGTATACCGCAAGGATGGTACCGCAATGAGCATCGATAAAGGGGCCACTGTCCTGGACTTCGCGTTTTATATTCACCCCAACATCGGGCTGCATTTCGATTACGCCATGGTTGACGAATCTTTGGCCAGGCTGCACAGGGGCACCCGCCTCAACGATGGCGACCGGATCACGATCGCCTCCGACGAGCTGATCAAGCCTGAAATCGCTTGGTTCAATGACGTAAACACGAGCCTGGCCAAGCATTACCTGGTCAAGTATTTCCAGAGGCTGAAGCCAGGGATGTAACAATTCCGTAATGGGGTCTGACCCCATTACAGAGTTATTGCATTATTAATAGTTACGTAATGGGGTCAGACCCCCAGCATACCTGTATACTGTCGCGCTTCATTACGACCAATAGTAAAAGGATCCGGCCCATGGCCGGATCCTTTTACTATTTATTATTGATTGCAGTGTCAGGTTCCGCAATTTCGGATCACTGTCCAAAAGCGGTTTCCCTGTGCGCTTCGAGTGCTTCCCGCACCACTGATCGCAGTACTTACCGTCCCTCCGGCAACAGCCGACACCGCTCACCACGGCATCCAGAACTCATTCTCCCCAATTTCCTTCCTGATCAGCGTCTCATGCTCCTCATGAGAGGCTCTCCCCTCGACGAACAGGCGGTACTGCTCACGGGCTTCCACCTGTGAGTCAGCCAGCATGTGCAGAATCCTCGACCTATCAACGAGATCCTCGATCATCTTGCCCGCTTTTCCGAACGGCCGATCCTCGTCGCACGGCGCATACGCCCCGTAACTGCTGTACTCATACGCAGCCGGCTCGCGAACCATCCCCGCCTTTACAGGATTGAGATGAATGTATCGGCTCACCTCCAGAAAATATCTGTCATTCAGAATCAGGCACGCATTATACCTCCCCTCAAACAGGTGCCCGGAATAATGATGCCTGTAATTGAAATCCTCAGCATACAAGCTCTTAATCCTCTGCATGATCCGACTCAATGCAACCTCCGACGTCTCAATCTCAATGTGAAAATGATTCGTCATCAGACAGATCGCATGCACCGTGAAGCCATACATCTCCTGCGCATCCTGAACCATATCCAGAAAACGCACATAATCCTCCACATCCTCGAATATATTCTTCTTCCTGTTCCCGCGGCTCATCACATGATAAATCGCCCCGGGATACCATACTCTCCTCTTTCTCGTCAAAATATTCGCCTTTATAGTTTAATACTAATATACGGATTTTCGTGTCAAAAAATTGAACCCTCTCAGGTTCACATCTCATTCCGGATCCTGGCCGCCTCTCCAAGCGCTTCCGCATAACCGAGCAGCCTCTCCTGCATGCCGGCATCCATCCGGTTATACTCCATGACCAGTTTGCCCAGGGCCGTATCAGCATCGATTGCAAACCATTTCTGCGGGTTACTGCGCTTTCCCTGCGCTTCTATTCCGGACAACAGCCATTCCGGTGTCACATCCAACACCTTACAAATGATCATGATCTTCTCTGCCGTCGGATTTGTGCGCTTCTTGCGCCAATCGCTGATCGTCGACTGGGGGATTCCGGTCTTCTCCGAAAACTCTTTTTGTGTCATCTTCAACTCTTCAAGCTTATTAAAAATCCTGTCCCTGATCAGCATTGCTCAACATCTCCCATTCGTCATACATCCACGTCTTGTCAGATTAATACTACTATACGGATTTTGTAACAATTTGTCAATGGGGTCTGACCCCATTACAGAGCTGTTAACCATGCAATAATTCCGTAATGGGGTCAGACCCCTATACGAATTGTCATATCACAAATAGCTCACCGTCTCACTCAGCGCCTTCCTGCTGTTGTGATTAGCCAGAGGCCCTGCACCTTCCGCCGCGTATCCAAGGTCCATCACCATCAGAATTTCCTCATTCTCGGGAAGGCCAAGCGCAGCCTCCAGCTTCTCCGGGTCAAAGAAATTGACCCAGCAGCTGTCCACGCCCTCATCCGCAGCAGCCAGGATCATGTGAGTTGCCACGATCGTGGCGTCCTCTACACCGGAATCGCGCTTTCCACCGGGATAGGTGAACACATTATTCTTGTCGAAAGCAACAACCAGAACCGTCGGCGCCCCATACCGGCAGGGCGTCACGCCATCAATCTTCGCCAGTCCTTCCGCGCTCTGCACCACATAAATGTGCTGTTCCTGCAGGTTTTTGGCTGTAGGCGCGAGCCGCCCCGCTGCCAAAATAGCATCCAATTTCTCAGCCTCAACCTGTCGATCCGAATACTTCTTGCAAGAGTAGCGATTCTTGACAACTTCCTTAAAATCCACTTTGCATACCTCCAATTTTTTGACGGTTCATCATTCAACTAATCGAGCTGCCGAACTCACTTCATGAGCTGATTATCAACTGCCTCTCCACTTAAATAATCAATCACTTAATAAATCCCAGCTTCCTGGCCTGCTCGGTATACTTAGGAAGCTCGTCCAATGAGACTTTAACGTTGTGTTTTTTGGCAAAATGCATGAACTCCATCAGAGTGATCTTGCCATCCGCAACAATGTCCGCCACTTCCTTCTGAAGCGCTTTGTCAGTTTCATACTGCTTTACAAGTTCATCTACTGTTGCCATAATTCCTCCTTTATATAAATCAGGGGTCTGACCCCATTTCATTTTTGTTTCATTAACGGCAGTTTCGTTAACAACTCTGTAATGGGGTCAGACCCCCTGTCATGACACCTCACGGCCCATCATTCCACGGCATCTTCTCCGCCCGCACTTCCTTCCATGGCTCAGCTACCGCCTCTTCCATGAGAATGCGGAAGTACGCGTCTTCAAGCGCCTCCCGGAACGGGTAGACTTCCTCGCCGTTCTCCAGGAACTCTCTCATGTCGAACAGTATCGACGCCATCGCGAACTCATCCTGCAGATTGTCCATGGACAAGTCTCCCCGAGGGATCCGCCGCGCATCCCTGAGCGCTGCCGTGTCCAGCTCTCTGTATCGCTCCGGAATCACAGGCGTCAGCATTTCCTTCACAGGCCGTCCGTCCTCGTCGAGCCGGTACAAGACCGTGTCGCACCACTCTCCCCGATCGCCGCGCACCATGACATGCCGCGTCCGAATGAACGAGTGGTACTGCACTCCTGAAAAGTCATACAGCGCTGTTTTGCCCGAGCCAAAACATACCCATACCGTATCTCTCGCCTTCTCCCGCACAGGATTGCCCGGCAAAGGGCCTGTCCTCGAATCCGTCTCCGTGACCGGGTGCATAGTGCGCTCTCCCCGGATCACATAGGACTCACCTTCTGCCAAAAGCATCTTTCTGATAAGACTCATTCCATGATAATCATGAGCCACTGATAGATACGCGGAGCCGGGCGTCCCAATCTTGCCTGCCTCAACAGCCTGCAGGCCGGCGATCATATCCGGATAGCGGCGATACTGTTCCGCGACTGCGATTAAGGTGCCGCTCTGGCGAATCTCCCACAGGTGCACAAGCTGTTCCCTCGTCATTCCGGCAGGCGTTTCCATGAGGACCGGATATCCGCGGTTCACCCACTCGATGCAGATGTCCGTAATAGAAGTCTTATTGACGGCGACAACAACAAAGTCAGGCTTAAACGCTTCGCCTTCTTCCGCAGTCAGTACGGCAGGCACTCCCGTCTCCTGCGTCATCAGAGCAGCTTTCTCCTCTGAACGGCACAGAAACATCGCCGAGAACAGCGCCGGATACCTTCGCGCAATTCGCCCATAAAACTTGGCCCGATAACCGGATCCGACGATCAAAAACGACACGCGCATAGTTTGCCTCCTTAACAGGGGTCTCCCCCCCATTTCTTAACAATTATGAAATGGGGTCAGACCCCATTTCATAATTATTTCATCCAAGCCCGCCATGTTAACAACTCCGTAATGGGGTCAGACCCCTATGCCGCATGTGCTACTCACACTATAACACTGTCACGCCGCCCCACATCTACTTCCATCATACCAGAACCACTTCTCTCCTGCATCCACAAACGAATTGCAGTCAGGCCGCGCAGTCTGTTACCATGAAGAGGGATCCTCAGACTCACTCCGTCAAGCCAAAGACCGAACCGCTAAAAGGCCAGGCAGCCATCCAAGCAGTCCCAAAAGACAAATAATCCAGGAATTTTCCATCTCCCCCTTGACCTTCTACATACTGGAAGGTGTACAAATGAATCAACACGAGGTACAAAACGATGAAGATCAACCAGGTAGAGGAGCTGACCGGCATTCCCAAGAAGAACATCCGCTTCTACGAGGACCAGAAACTGGTCAGCCCGCAGCGCAATCTGTCAAACGGCTACCGCGAATACTCGATGGACGACGTCGCCCTCCTGAACCGGATCAAACTCTTCCGCAAGCTGGGAATCCCGATCGAGTCCATCCGCAAGATGGAGAACGGCGAGGAACAGCTCGACGACTGCCTTTACCGAAAAGTCCACGAGCTCAGGGCCGCCAGCCAAAACATTGAACAAATGCAGGCTGTCTGTCAGGAAATACTCTCCACGCAGGCATGTTTTGACAATATTAATACGGAGTTCTATCTGGAAGAGATCGAGAATCTTGAGAAAGGGGGAACACAGTTCGTGAACGCGGAACAGGAAAACAAACGGCATTCGATCGTGGTGCCGATCATTTTCGCAGGACTGATCGTCGTGCTGATGATCGCGCTGACCACCTTGGTCTGGTATCTGAATTCGATCGATCCCGCACCTTTTGGAGTCGTCCAGATCTTCACATTGATCGCATTGGCAGTTTGCGCAGGCGTCATCTATGCCTGCATAGAAAGGATCAAAGAAATAAAAGGAGGAGAATTAGATGAAGCTCGTCACTATTGAAAACTGGCCCGGCAAGGATTATGAAATCCTGGGCATGGTCAAAGGAACAGTCGTCCAGAGCAAGAACCTGGGCAAGGATTTTATGGCAGGAATGAAAACCCTGGTGGGCGGCGAGATCGTCGGCTACACAGAAATGGTCGTCGAGGCGCGGGCCATCGCCACCAAGCGCATGGTCGATGAAGCAGAGGCGCTCGGCGCCGACGCCATCATCGGAATCAGATACGGATCTTCTTCCGTCATGCAGAGCGCCGCGGAAGTACTTGCGTACGGAACCGCGATCCGCTTTATCTAAATGAAGTAATAAAGGGGTCTGACCCCATTACAGAATTGTTGCTCCGCGCAACAATCACGTAATGGGGTCAGACCCCTTATACGTTATTGCCCTTCAACTTCAACGTGGAACCGTACATCCTCTCCATCCAGGCTGGCAAGCGCCTCCTCCATATTGTTGGACACCCTGACCTCCCGGAGGTTCTCCATCGAAAGCAGCGGACGCAGGTCCGTAAGATCTTCGTTCCAGGGAACCGCGATCTCCTCCAGCTCCGGATGCGCCTCACAGAACTCCGCGAACAGCCCGTTGATATCATCCGCACTGCACCGCTCCTCCGTGAAGGAATTATGCGCGCGGTAGCAGCGGACCTTAGATCCTGACAGATAAGGAATGTATTCCGCCGGATCAGTATTGCCGCTCTCAAAATAATTGAACGATGGAATCGACGTAAGCGGCGAATAATCATCAATCGAAAGATCATTCAAAGCCAGGCCAAATCCACCCTGCTCCGCAATTCCCATCGAGAAATCGCACTCCGCAAGCGGACTCAGGTCCGTCACGCGGGTCTCCCCGATCTTGAGTTCCCACAGATACGGCAGGTTCTGCACGCCCTGAATGCTGTCAATCGGCAAACTGTCGAGGCTCAGATAGCGCAAATTCTGCAGCGTAAAGACCGGCGAAATGTCCGTCAGATCCTCGCAATTATTCAGAGTCAGGAATTCCAGCTCCCCGAAATTCTGAATCCCGTCCACGCTCTCGATTGGCTGATCGACCAGCGACAGCCTCCGCAGCCCGGTCAGCTTCCCGATGAAATCGATATCAGAAACGATCCCTTCACCGCCCTCAACAGGCGTCGTTTCATTCGTGTCAAAATCATGAACAACAAAATGCATTCCATTCTCATCCCAATTCCGCCACACATCACTTCTGTTGGCATCGAAGAGCGTATCCCGCACCAGTCCGAAGGTTCCCACGTGGCGCAGCATAGCGTCGGGCAAAGTCTCCAGTTCGTCCAGACTCAACAGCGAAAATTCGTTGTTATTCTGATCCCAGCCGCCTTCCGGATACTCGATCATGTACCGGCTGAAGTTGCCGGACTTGACGAGGTCTCTCGCCTGCTCTTCCAACTCGGGCGAGACCGTCAGCTCCATGCCGTGGAAGCGCTCGAGCGGCTTGAGGTTGTTCACCCCTTCCAGGCCGACCAGCTTGAAACTGCATTTTCTGGAAGTGTCCATATCATCGAGGAAACTCAGGTCATTCACTTCCGCAACGCTGTCCAGCCTGAGGGCCTCCGTGTGGAAAGTCCCCAGATCAGGCATCGTAAATCCGCCTGTAATAGTCAGTTCCTTCAGGTTCATCCCTTCCAGAGCATCCCAGTCAGACAGTCGCGGGCAGTTATAGATCTCCAGAGTGCCGCCCGTTCCGAAACCGGACCCGCCGCCGGACTTGCGTCCTGACTCACCATCGGCCGCCTCGCCAGACTCCTCAGACGAGCCATCGGACCCGCCCTCAGGCGAACCCCCGAGTCCTTCCAGCGACCGCAGCAGCATGCAGTTGCGCAGCGACAGTCTCTTCACAGCCCACTCATCGGGCACGCTCGTCAGATCCGAGATCCCGCAGTTCGCGAGCTCGAGCCTCTGCGTCGGCTGCGGCAGCTGCGACAGATCCACCTGGTCCAGATTCGCCAGATTCAGATCATTGATCTTCTTCCCTTCCAGATAGGGTGCGATCTGATCCGCGGAGCCTCTGTTGTACATATTCACGTGCAGCGTACTATATGTGTCAAAAGATTCAAGCCCGGAATAATCAGCGACATTACCGCCAAGTTCCAGCCTCATCAGCAGTGATTTGCCCTCAGAGAGCTGCCTGAGGAAATCCAGATTCTGCAGATCAATGTCAAAGAGGCTGATTTCATCCAGCTTCTTGAGCCCGCCAAGGAAGGAGGCGTCCTGCAGCCTTCTGTCATCCCCGGCAGAGATCATTAAGCGCTCGAGGACACTGCATCCGCCGATCGGGCTGTAGTCCTGGATATTGCGGCACTGGTCAATTCTCAGTATTTTGAGCCCGGAGAGATTTCTGATCGCGGAGATGTCCGAGAGCTCCTGCATCCAATTCATCTCAAGATGCTCAAGCACTCTTTTGTCCGCGAGGAAGGAGAGATCCCTGATCGGAATACCGTCCATGGTAAGCGTCTGCAGCATGGAACAGCTGCTGAGACCGGACAGGTTTCCGGGCGCAGCCCCTCCGTCTCCGCGCAGCAGCAGCACTCTGAGTCTGGGCGGTGCAAAAGAAGACAAGTCCGCCATCGCTCCGCCTCTCGCCCACAGCTCGGCAAACTGGAGGTGTTCACACTCCCCGAGCCGGGAATAAGCCGAGTCACAGCGAAGCTTGACCTTCTGCACATTCGAATTGACGATCCAGGAGATATCTCCGATATTGCAATCCATTGCGTACAAAGCACTCAGTTTCTCCAGGCCGCTCAGGTCAGGCGCGTCCGTGACCTCTACCTGTACCAGCTGCAGCTCTTCAAGATTAGGCATGAGCGAGAGGAACCGCAAGTCATACGAAGCCATGTTGAGCTCGCTCCCGTCTTCCTTCCAGAACCAGCGCCGGTCAGTCGAATTTTCATCCGCAGACTCGTTGCAGAGATCCTCGAACCACTCGTTCCAGCTCACCATACCCATCAATTCGCCCGTCTGCATCCGACGATCCCGCTCCGTATAGTACTTAAAGTGATCGCCCATGATCGCGACGCACCGGATCTCGGCCAGGTCCTCTTCCGTAAGGCCCGCCGGCAGCGGATAGGGAATCTCCTTCGGCGCCTCCGCGACAGTCTCCTCAACACTTTCCGGCGCGGGCGCCTTCATGCCCTGCGCGACCATAAATCCGATCAGTGCAACGAGCACTGCCCCACCTGCAAGGAGCATGATCGGCAGCCGGCTCTTCTGAACCGGCAAAGCATCAATAATACGGTCCGCGATCAGATTCGCATCCCTCTCGCCCATGGAAATGATGTTGCGCGCATAGAGGGCGTTCTTGAGGTCGTCCGGAATCTCCGCGCTGTCCATCTGCAGCGGCAGCACATTCTCCGCTCCGCCTCCAATGGCGCCAAGCAGAGCATCCTTAAGCGAACTGTCCGCATAAAAGTGCTCCGAGAGCACTGCCAAAATAGTGTCCCCCGCACTACCTTTTCCCTCGGCAACGGCGACCCCCTTTGCCCTTAGCGCGTCAAGAACGGGCGTGAGCGCGGCCCGGTCGGCTTCGGCCAGCAGAAGTCTGACAGACTGTTTACTCATGATTTTGGTCCTCCTCTTAAGCAGCAGTATGACAACAAAACGGTGTTCCCGCTCTTATGCAACAGTATAACCGGGTAACCGGCGGCCCCAGTCCGCTTCGTTAACCAGCGTCCCCTAAGGCACTAACACCACTGCAAATCCGGCATCCCCGCTCCAGGAGAGCGGAAGCATGTTCCGACTGACAGTCACGGTCTTAAGGCGCGGCAGACTGTCCAGTGCCGACAGGTCACTCACGCCGGTGTGCTCGAGATGCAGGACTTCCAGACTGGGAAGATCCTCCAACGCGGCTATGTCTTCCACTGTGCTTCCCGCGAGACTGAGCTCCTGCAGAAGCACGTGCGAATTCAGATCAGATATGTTCCCCAGGGGCTGACAGATCAGGCCGAGCTTCGTAAGCCGCACGGCGTATGGCAGAACCGATAGGTTCTTGACCTTCCCCTCGATCACTGGCGCGCCGTTGACGCGGCAGACGCCGTCTTCATCAAATGTCACTTTGGACAGACTTTTGGCAGTCATATTTCCGCACAGGTACAGCTCTTCCAGTTCGGCGAGATCTCCACGGAAGATGTCCTCGCCCGCCGGAATGCCCAGCGCCGCGTGGATCGCGCGCTCCTGGTCCCCATCCGGGAACTCGACGGCAAAATATCGCTCCGCCTCGCCCAGATCCACAACTTCGGGAATCTCCGCCTCCTCTTCTTCCTCCGGCGAAGCTTCCTCTTGCAGGGCTGAAGATGTCTGCGCAGCGGGGAAGGGATTCCACAGACCGCTCCGCAGAGCGCCGAGCGCACCGGCTGCAGCAAGGAAAAACGCCAGAGATGCGATGAGTCCCAGGGCTCCTTTGGGTATGGACTCTGTCCAGGATCTGTGAAAGCGCCTCGTCACAAAACCTGACCGGAGGATGGCTTCTGCTCTCGCTTCGGGGGATGGTGTGATGGGGATCTCTGTTTTGGCGCCGGCAAGGATCTCCTGCCAGCGCGCGTCCTTTTCGGCGTCCTCGAGGCGGACCACCAAAACGGGCTTTTTCATGCGGAAAGCCGTCCGCATCTCGCTGTAGCAGTTGGGCGACTCCATGGCGCGCGCGGAGAGGAAGAAAATGACTCTCTCGCAGCGGTCCATATGCTGGGCGATGTTGGCAGGCCAGTCGCTTCCCGCGGGGATGCCCTCGTCGTACCAGAGGCGCCAGCCCTTCTCGTGAAGGATCCGGATCGTGCTGACGACCTCCTCCGACTGGCGGTGGGCGTAACTTATGAACAGGAAAGGCCGGGTGCCCTCGTAAGGTTTGAAAAATCGATTCATGAGCCGCCTCCCTGTAGTCTGATCGTGTAGTCGCCCTCCGGCAGAGGGTCGTCGCCAAGTAGGGACTCCTGCGGCAGCCAGATCTCTGTCAGCGCCGGGAGGAGGCTGAGATCGTCCCAGCTTCCGGGCATCTCAGTGAGGCTGATCGACGTGATCCCGCTGATCGATTCCTCGGTGAGCGCGCCGCCGCCCGCGGCTTCCCGCACTGCCGTCATGATGACCGGATCGCTGAATTTCACTTCATCCATTTGCTCGATCTGTGTCTGCGCGGAGCCGGCTTTGCGGATGCCCAGGAGCAGGAAAATGAGCAAGATGATCGCTAAGGCGCTGAAAACTGCTGTGAGTTTGCGATAGATGGTGCCTTCGTTTGCTATTTTGACAGGTTCTCCGAGCAGGTCCTGCGAAAATCCTTCCGCGTGAAGGAGCGCTTCCTCCAGCTCCTCGCTGCTTTTCAGCTTGTAGAGCGGGATGTGAGGGACGGTCTCCGCGAGGCCCATGGCCAGCCGGCGGTCTTTGCCGTCCGGATCCAGGCAGAGAATGGTGCTCCCGGTGCTCTGGTTGACGAGCACGTTGCTCTTCGTGTTGGGGTCCTTGCAGGACGCGTCCGACAGATAGACCAGTGTGAGCGCAGCGCCTTTGTAGCGGTTCTGGCGCCTCAGCACCTCGTCGGGGCTGCTCGCCGGCCCCAGGCAGTACCAGACCCGACAGCCGCGTTCCAGGAGAAGGCGCATGACCTCCCACACCTTCCCGGCGTCCGCCTCCGCGAAAGCAAAGTATAGATATGGCTCGCCGCCCTCATAGGGCGGATACTTCTTCCACCAGTTGTTCATCTGCTCGCCCCTTGCCGTAACATTTCTGTAATGGGGTCTGACCCCATTACAGAATCATTAACACCGCAACAATTACGTAATGGGGTCAGACCCCACTACTTTAATGATACCAAATAGACCGGGGAGCGCAAGCTCCCCGGTCTATTCAACCATTCATTATATTACTTTTTGATCGTCACAGTCTTGGTGGGACTCCAGGTTGAGTAGTACATCTTGGAGCCGACTTTCTTGTAGGTTCTCATTCTTACATAGTACTTTTTGCCCTTGGTGAGACCTCCTTGCGTCCAGGAGATAACGCTGTTCTTTTTGCTGTCCCAGGTCTTCGCACCGGAGAAGTTGCTCTTGAGGCTGTACTGAAGCTTGTAACCGTTCGCCTTCGCATTCTTGGCCCACTTGACAGTCATCTTCTTAGAAGCCGAATTGGTCACCGACTTAATGGCAGGCCGCAGGACCTTGTAGCAGACAGACGCCACATACAGATTGCTGGTTCCGGTCGCCGCCTTAGCGTAAACTCTGTACGTGTATTTTGTACCGTTTGTGTTGGCATAAGCATCTGTCTTGATGACGTAGCCCGTCGCGCCTGCGACTTTCTTCCAAGTGATCTTGATGCCCTTATTGGCGTTTTCAGTAGTGACCGAAGCTGTCTTCGCAGGAAGGACCTTGATCACAATGGTCGAATTACCGCTCGCGCTCTTAACCGCAGCCGACTCGTAAACGTCGTTTTCTGCCGCACTGAGCACAAGCTCATAAGTACCGACCTTCACGCCCTTCACAGAAACAGTCTGCTCAGACACAGTCGCCGTTGCGATCGCAGCATTCACGCCAATCGCCGTGAGAGGCGTATGGCATCCACTCACGTTGAATGTCAGAGTCTTGCCGACCGCGACACTGAGAACGTCCACGCTTGCGACCGGTTTCTGGACCATCTTCCCGATCGTGAAGTTCACAGTCTTGGTGCCTGCCACAGTCTTGCCCCTCACAATCGCCGAAGCTGTGCCGGGATCGCGGTTATTCTTGTAGGAAACCACATAATCCTTGCCGTTGACCAGTGTTTTGCCAGCCAGGACTACTGTGACTGCGGGCTTCTTTTCC
>CADCIK010000036.1 GCA_902801415.1 uncultured Lachnospiraceae bacterium | reverse complement strand
CGCCCAGACGTCACGGGTGAGCTGCCGCTGCGCCTTGAAGACGTCCTGCTCCTTGCAGTCGACGATAAACTTGAGGTTGACGCCGCTGTCCGCCAGCGCCGTCACGCCCAGGAAGACCGGTTCTTTCTGGTAGAGGTCCCTGTGGTCCTCGTACATCCTGGGAAGTCCCTCCGCGATCACTTTGTCCATCTTCTTGAGGTCCGTGTCGTAAGCCACGCTGACCTCGCAGGCAGCGACAGATTTGTTGCGGGAGCGGTTCTGGAAATTGCGGATGTCCGAGTTGTTGACCACCTTGAGGTTTCCGCCCGCGTCCTCGATCGTCGTCGTGCGGACGCCGATATTGCGCACCGTTCCGCGGAAGTCGTCCAGGATGATGATATCGCCGTTGACGTACTGCCCCTCAAAGATGATGAAGGCGCCTGTGATGATATCCTCGATCAGGCTCTGCGCGCCGAAGCCCAGGATCAATCCCACAATTCCTATGCCCGCGAGGACCGCCGTGGTGTTGACGCCCAGGATCGCAAGGCCCCATACCACGCCGATGATCACGATCAGGTAGTGGAAAGCTCCCGATACCAGATTGGCAATCGTCTCAGCACGCATCCCCTTTTTGCCAAAATACCGAATGATCCACTTAACGACCACATTGATGAGCCAGAGCACTGAGAACGCAAGAAGCAGCGTCAGAATGTGGGCCAGTGTGATCCTTCCGCTCCGCTCGATCAGGAAATAAGTCTTTTCCAGATCGCTGAGTTTTTCCTTTGTCTCCACGGAAACGGGAAGCCAATGGGGATTGAGCAGTAAAATGATCATAATGACAGCGATTATAGATCCGATCAGAGACTTTTTGTTTTTCATAGTCTTATTCCCTCCTATCAATAGTTGCTTGACAGCTGCCAGATATCTGTGTCGTGATACAGATCGATCTCGTCGTCGCCGTCGTAAGGATCATTTCCTGCCGCCGTTGCATAGAACCAAAGGCTGAAGCGCCTATAGTCCGTATTGGGCGGTGTGACGTTAATGGTATCTGAATAGTTGAAATCAGTGCCGGATCCCGAGAACGGATAGGAACCGCTTCCATCCCAGATCACCTGTTCATCAGCAGGCGTATCATCGCCCGCGTAATACCAGAAGACCCTGATCTCCCGGAACTCCAGGTTGTAGTCGTGCGGATCGTCTCCGTCCTGATCCAGTACAAGATCGTAATCAATTACAGCAGTGCCGCTCGATTCACTCTCTGAATAAGCGCCGTTCGTCAGTCTGCATGTCTTCTCTTCCACGCTGCAGGTTTCTGTGTATTCAGTCTCCTTCACAGCGCCGCCGATTGAAAATCTCAGGTAGATCGTGACATCCACTGTTCCGCTGTCCAGCATTGAGCGGTAATCATAGGCGTTGATACTCACTTCTTTGGATCCTTCACCGCCAAGACTCTCCATAGTGCAGGTTTTGTTTCCGTCTGTGAGTTCCGCAGTGGATACAATGTTATCTCCGTCTTTGCCATCGATCGTGTACTTCACCATCAGGTGGTCAAGTTCTCTCCACCAGTAGACGTGGTTGATCGTGACCTCAGGTTCTTCACCGATGATCGGCGTTACACCGGGAATTGGTGTTATATCCGTCTGATAATACATATCACCGCTTGTATCATATGTGTCGTCACCGTCAATATTTCCGTGGAAGATCAGACGGAATTTCCAGGATCTCGAGTCAGGAGGCGTCATATCAAGTCCCGGGTACCAGAAAGAATATCCGAGAAGCATATTGCCGTCTGCATTTGGTCCGCTTGGATAAGGTCCCCAGAAGACCTGCTGATCACCCTTGTTCCAGATTGTCTTCGTACCAACGCTTACATCGTCTCCATATGCGTCGACCAAAAACCACTCAATTTCAACCTCTGTGAAATCAAGACTATAAGTATGGGGATCAGCTGCCTTATAGACCAGCTGTAATTCGTAACCTACGTTCATATTGTCTACGCTGCCGCTGACAGATTCTGACTCTGTTTCCAGGTACGTATACATAAAATCCGGATTGCCGGGAACTACGAGCTCTTTCTGTTTGGACTCGCCGCCCAGCTTATAATTGAGCGTTATCGTGGTGACCCACTGTCCGCTGCTCATGATAAAGAGATCGCGGCTGCCATTGTCTTCGACCTTTTTGCTGCCGGCGCCTGTTACCTCGGGCATTGTGTGTTCAAAATGCGTAGATTCGCCGGGATCATAGGTGATCTTGGCCTGGGACGTGATATCCGTCGCGTCATTCGCAGTGATCTCATACTCGACTACCAGATGATCGACATCCTGATACCAGTATAAGTGGTCAAAACTCAGCTCCGGCTCAGTCAGCGTGATCGGCGCGGTGCCCGGAAGCGGGATAGGCGTCGATTGCGCGGAAGTCGGGCGATGGATATGGTAAACGTCTCCATTTGTGTCAGTTCCTGTTCCTTCTGTGTAGAAGATCAGGTAATAGTGCGTCGCTACCTCCGCGTCCGCGGGAGGCGTGGCGTCAAGGGTTCCGGCGTAGTGGAAGGTCAATTCTTTGGCATTTCCGTCGGATGAAGGTCCTGTAGGACCGGTGACAGGGCTGGTGCCCGTGCCGTCCCAGACAGTTCTGGTGCTTCCGATCTTTTCGTAGGTGTAGGCGCCGCTTCCTGTGGAAACCTGATGCTCCCAGCCTATGTCGATGCCGGTGACCGTAAGGTCGTATGTGTGGCGGTCGTCAGCCGGATAACGGAAAATGATATCCGAAGTGACCGACTGGTTGTCCACGTCCGCGCCGCTGCCCGAGGCCCCCTGCCCATAGAGCATCAGATTGGTCATGAAGGTCGGCGGCATGGATTTGCTGAAAGAGTTATACCACTCCGTTCCGTCCACCGTGAACCAAATATCCACATCGACCGTCCAGGAATCGCCGCTGTGGTGCCACCAGAGCTTGTCCGTGCCGTCCGCATTGACATTCTTCTTGCCGGAGCCGGTTACTTCCGGCATGGTCACTCTTTTGGCAGGATCTATATCAGAAGATACGGTCGCAGTTGTCCTGATGTTCTCAGCGTCATAGCCCTTGACAGTATATTCGACTTCAATGTGGTTGAGTTCGTCCCACAGATAGATGTTGGTGATCTCAACCTCCGGAATCTTCTCGATATCGCAGGGCGTGGACTGCGCGTAGGTCGGGGTGTGGATCGTGTACACAGTTCCGTCCTGATCGGTGCCGGTGCCCTTCATGTAATAGTTGAGATAGAAATGCGTGGCTTCCGTTCCGTCCGGAGGTGTGACATTCAGGACATCGTCATACTTGAATGTCAAAACCTTGTTGTTCCCCTTAGTCGTCGGCCCCGTCGGACCCGTGATCGGGCAGGTGCCGGTGCCGTCCCAGACAGTTCTCTTTGCGCCGGGCACTTCCTTATATGTGTAGCCGCCTCCGCTCAGAGGCTGCTCGATCATCCAGCCCATCTCGATTCGGTCAAACGAGACGTCATAGGTGTGGCGGTCGTCCTTGGGATATCTGAATTCGATCGTGTCGCTGACAGTCTTATTGATGACTGAGCTGCTTCCGTAGAGATTCTGCGGGCTCAGTGTCAGATATCCCTTGAGCTCGGGCTTGGCTGTTGTGCTCGTTCTGAGAGTCCTGGCTTTGCCGTCAAGCGTGTATTTGAGCGTGACTTGCGTCTTCCATTTGTCGCTGCTTTTATATGTCAGCTTGCCGGTGCTGTCCGCGTTCGGGGATTTCGTTCCCGCGCCGGTATTTGCCGGCATAGTGATTTTCATGGAAGGATCTGCCACGGACGTGACCGTGGTGGAGGATGTGATCTCTTTGCCGTCATTGGCTGTGATCTTGTACTCCACTTCAATATGGTTCAGGCAGAGCCAGTAATATACGTGTGTAATAGTTACCTTGGGATCCTTGTAGACCGGATCGGGATCGTCGGGATCATCAGGGTCGTCGGGATCGTCAGGGTCGTCGGGATCATCAGGATCGTCAGGTATGTCTGGAATGTCGGGGTCGTCCGGATCGTCAGGGATGTCGGGGTCGTCAGGGATGTCGGGGTCGTCAGGCTCTTCCGGCAGGTCTTGCGGCTTTTCTTCCGGCGTTTCGGGAATTTCCTTATGCTCCTCCGGGTTGATCAGGATCTCCGGCTCCGGCTCCGGTGTGTCCGGATTTCCGGGCACTGCCTGCGCAACGACGGTAGTATCAGGGTTTGTTGCATTGGGTTCATCCCCCGGCTTTTTCTCGACGCGGCGGGCGGGGCCAAGTATGATCAATAATCCTATAAGCGCAAAAAACAGGAACAGGCCCGGTCTCTTTCTTCTTCGGTCCGGTCCACTTGTCCCATAGAGTCCTTTATGATGTTTTCCACCCTTTACCGGTTCATACGGCTCGGCATACTCCGGGTACTGGTCGTTGATCTCACGCATAGGCTGCCCCTCTTCCTATGTGTCGCTGTGGTCATCTTAATCAGTTAATTTTATTAAGATATTATTAAATTTATATTACATAGTGTGCGGAATATTGTCAATATATAGTAATGGGGTCTGACCCCATTACAGCTTTTAATATTTCTGTAATGGGGTCAGACCCCTTAATTTCTCATTACAGCTTTTAATATTTCTGTAATGGGGTCAGACCCCTTAATTTCTACATCAGGCAGCGCGCCTGTCAGACAATCTTATGCTTTGCCGTTGGAGCCGAGGACGTTGACGATCTTGTGAGCGACCATATCCTTGACAGCCTGTCTGGCGGGCTTGAGATACTGTCTGGGATCGAAGTGCTCCGGATGCTCTGCGAAGTACTTGCGGATGTTGCCGGTCATAGCCAGGCGGATATCGGAATCGATGTTGATCTTGCAGACGGAAAGCTCTGCAGCGTGACGCAGCTCGTTCTCCGGGATGCCGATTGCGTCGGGCATGTTGCCGCCATAGGTGTTGACCATCTTGACGAATTCCTGCGGAACGGAGGAAGAACCGTGAAGAACGATCGGGAAGCCGGGCAGTCTCTTGGAGACTTCTTCAAGAACGTCGAAGCGCAGCGGCGGAGGAACAAGGATGCCGTCCGCATTGCGTGTGCACTGCTCAGGTCTGAACTTATATGCGCCGTGGGAAGTACCGATCGCGATCGCGAGAGAATCGCAGCCTGTTCTGGAAACAAATTCCTCGACCTCTTCGGGACGAGTGTAGCTGGCTTTTCCTGCCTCGACAACGACTTCATCTTCCACGCCTTCAAGTGTTCCCAGCTCAGCCTCAACGACTACACCGTGAGCGTGTGCGTACTCTACGACCTGCTTGGTCAGTGCGATGTTGTCTTCAAAAGATTTGGAGGAAGCATCGATCATAACGGAAGTAAATCCGCCATCGATACAGTTCTTGCAAAGTTCAAAGCTGTCACCGTGGTCAAGGTGAAGAGCGATCGGGATATCGGGATTCTCGATGACTGCTGCTTCAACCAGCTTAACCAGGTAAGTATGGTTTGCATAAGCACGAGCGCCTTTGGAAACCTGAAGGATTACAGGGCTGTTCAGCTCGCCTGCCGCTTCTGTGATACCCTGGACGATCTCCATGTTGTTCACGTTGAACGCGCCGATGGCATAGCCGCCGTCATAAGCCTTTTTGAACATTTCAGTAGTTGTTACTAATGCCATAACTTTCTCTCCTTTTTTGGTGTAATAGATGAGTTGCTGGTATTATTCTAATACTTTTTTGGAGAGGTTCGAAGTAATTTATTTTTCGCCAAATGCGATTGGTCAAAATAGTGACAAGAGAAAGCCTGAGTCAGGGGCAGTCCCCCCTGACTCACAGAAAAGGGGTCTGACCCCATTACAATTTTGTTTCATGTGCAACATTTCTGTAATGGGGTCAGACCCCTTGCACTCGTGTATACACATCTTCTCTTCTTTGCTTCAGCAGAGGCAGTTCTTCTCTGACCTTTTCCACCTGATCCAGGTCGATTTCCCGGATCATGTATCCTTCCCGCTCATCCATCTGCCCCACTACATCCCCCCATGGTGACGTGATAATGGAGTGTCCGTAGGAAATGTATCCGCTGTTTTGGCGCGCCTGCGAGCAGCCGGCCATGAAGACCTGGTTGTCCAGTGCTCTGGAGCGGAACGCCAATTCCCAGTGCGCGGGGCCTGTCGTCATGTTAAAGCACGCCGGGACGAAGATCATTTTCGCTCCTCGCAAGGCCATCAGCCTTGAGAGCTCCGGGAATCGGATATCGTAGCAGATCATGACGCCAAACCGTCCGAATTCTGTGTCGAATACGGTCACATCATCCCCCGCCGTCAATGTTTCCGATTCGCGAAAGTGCTGTCCGCCCTTCACCGCGATGTCAAATAAGTGCATCTTTCTATGTTTTGACAGCTGTTTGCCATCGGGGCCAAAAACATACGAAGTATTGTACACTTTTCCCTCCGGATCACGTTCAGGCATACTGCCGGCGATCAGGTATTTGCCGCAGGTCCTGGCCGATTCCGACATCCTTTTCCAGCTGGGGCCGCCCTCAGGCTCCGCGTAAACCGGAAAATTCTTGGTATTATAAGGGCAGTTGAACATCTCAGGAAGCATGATGACGTCCGCGCCGCTTTTCGCGGCGTTCGTGATGTATTCTTCTGCAAGAGCGAGGCTCTTCTCTTTTTCTTCGTTTGCACCGATTTGTATTAATCCGATTTTCATTCTTTTCTCCATGCTGCAGCTATGAGTTTTTCTCTCGGCTCTCTGTAATTCTTTTGTAATGGGGTCTGACCCCATTACAGTTTCTTTACGTTATTAACAATTCTGTAATGGGGTCAGACCCCTTAGAATCTCAGCGACAGACAGCTGAGGCCTCCATCAAGTTTACGGTATTCAGACGTGTCAACTGTGATCACGTTGTATCCCATTGACTCCACAACCGCGAGCACTGTCGGGTAGCCGGCCGGCACGATCACCGTACCGTTCACCCAGATACAGTTGGCTGCATATGCCTCTTCTTCGGGAACTATGAATTTATTGTATTGGGCGAATTCCGCCTTATCAATGAATTCTCCGGACACCAACATATTGTTGTTCTCGAGATAATTCACGCCTGTCTTGAGGTGCAGGACCTCGCTGAGTTTGACTTCAGAGCAGGTGTAGCCGTATTTTGACAGGATTTCAGCGAATTGGCGGATTCCCTCCGCATTTGTTCTTTCTGATTTTCCGACAAAAAAGTGCTCGCCGCACATCATGACGTCCCCTCCTTCGAGAGTGCCGGGGAAAACTATGTGCTTGATCCTGTCGTCGGGGTAGAATTTTCGAACCGCTTCTTCGATCGACGTCGTTTCGCCGTTCCGGGAAGCAGCGCCCGGATTCGTGATAATGGCACATCTCTCCGTGAGGACAGCCGGATCCTCGACAAAGCATGAATCAGGATAGTTTTCATCCGCGGGCAGAATCGTCACATCGACGCTGCACTTCTTCAAGGCTTCTATGTAAGCGTCGTGCTGCGCGAGCGCGAGCTCATAGTCCGGACGTCCGGGATACAGTCCCGACGTGATCCCATCCGCCATTGCTCTGCAAGGACGCTTTACTATTATATTTTTAAAAATCCGCATGATTTGTTGCTCCTTTTTTGACTCACTCCGGACAGCTGCAGAGTTGTGCTTCCTGCAGTTCAAGTATTACGTTGTGATCTTCCGACAGTTCACACAGAAGAAGCCGCAGTGACTTCGGCCAGTTCATAAAATAGTAATCCGCCATAGGAGAAAGTGCCCCTTTCTTCTCAAGGTAATTCAGGATGTCCTCCTGCTGGGCGATACCTTTCGTTGTGATCTCGTGAGCTATTGTGAAATGGCCGTTTCTGTCATACAGATTGATCGTCGCCTGGTAATCGTCAAATGCATTATTCAGGCAGCGCTCATTGATCCTTTCCTGGATATAGGGTGGAATGTTTGGGCTGATTTGAATGTGATCGTTCATTTTGTAATCTCCTTGTAATGGGGTCTGACCCCATTACAGCGACGCAACAATTTCGTAATGGGGTCAGACCCCTCGCTATGACGCCTCGCTTAGCTTTCTCGCTTCCACAGTACTGCAAGCGCCGCGTAATGCAGCACCTCGAATTCCTCCGGCGCGATCTCATCGAGCAGCAGTCTGTGCTCCGCATCCCACTGCCTCAGCTCTTCTGCAGATAGTGACGCGCCAACGCCCCTGCACGCTTTCATCCTTCCATGCCACGATTCTTTGGTGAACAGAACCAGCAGATCGTATTCCTCATGGTCTTCCAGGTCAAAATACTCATACGCCACATCAGGAATCCAAATCGGATGTCTGGTTTCGCCGGCGCCCGACCATTTCGGGCTGTACTTAAGGACCAATTCCTCGCTTGCGCCTGCAATTCTGTCTTCGTACGGCAGCCACGCCATATAGAGGATCAGCAGCTTTCCGTTCGGTTTCAGCAATTCAGCGAGTTTGGGCATCACCCGCTCATGGTCAAAATACCAGAAACACTGGCAGGCTGTGATCACGTCAAATGAGCCGGCAGGAAAATCAATTTCTTCTGTTGAAACTGCTTTATAATCAATGATCATTCCTGCTTCAGCAGACAGTGTCTGGGCCTGTTCGATCTGCTCCGGAGAGATATCGGTTCCGGTCCAACGTGCTCCGTATCTGTACATATTCCGCGGCAGCACGCCCGTGCCGGTCCCGATGTCAAGGACATTCTGGCCTTCTACGCAAAGGCCTCTGTCTACGATCTTTTGATAGAACTCCTGCGGATAGATGTCTCTGTACCTGGCGTACTCCTCTGAAGTCCTGCCCCAGTCGAACGCTTTGCCGGCGTCAATCCGGTTGTCAGTTATTTCCATAACTTGTCCTTTCTATTTGAACAAGGGGTCTGACCCCATTACAGAGTTGTTAACAATGCAATAAATCCGTAATGGGGTCAGACCCCATCTGATGATTGATACATCTTCACATCAATGTTACCCTACATTATGGCACACCTTATGACGCCAAAGAAAGATGTGTTGAAGAAAATGAAAATTCAAAAAAGAGATCTGACTCCCATTACAGAGGTGTTGCAGAAGCAACAAACCAGTAATAGAGCAAGACCCCTAAAGTCAGCAGGTAAAGCAATATGATCACCAACACCGGACAAAGAACAGATATTCCGGCATTTTATGCCGAGTGGTTTGCGAACAGGCTGAGGGAAGGCTTTGTCTGCGTCCGCAACCCCTATGACTCGCATCAGGTCAGCCGCTACCGCCTCGACCCGTCCGTGGTAGACGTCATCGGTTTCTGCACCAAGAATCCAGCTCCGATGTTCCCCTACATGGATCTTCTCGCAGACTACGGCCAATATTGGTATGTCTCCATCACGCCTTACGGAAGGGACATTGAGCCGAATGTCCCTGACAAGCACCGCTTACTGGATGATGTCAAAAGATTGTCCGACAAGGTCGGTATCGACTCCTTCGGCTGGCGTTTCGATCCGATCTTTCTTTCCGAGCGGTACACAATGGATTACCAGATTCGGGCTTTTGACAAGATTGCTGCCGCCCTCGACGGATATACACGGACCGTTGTCATCAGCTTCATTGATCTGTATCCCAAAGTCAGGCAGAACTTCCCGGAGGCCAGGGAAGTCTCGAAGGAGCAGCGCCTGGCACTCGGCAAAGAGATCATCAAGATTGCCGCTTCGCACGGTATGACTGTAAAGCCTTGCGCGGAAGGGGACGAGCTGGCCGCCTTCGGCGCTGACTGCGGCGGGTGTATGCGGATCAGCGATTATGAGAAAGCAATCGGGCGGCATCTGAACGCGCCGCGGAAGAAAACCGCAAGGGCGGACTGCGCCTGCTATCTGTCTTGCGATATCGGCGCGTACAATACCTGCAGACATTTCTGCAAATACTGCTACGCAAATGCGGAGCCGGCAAAAGTTCTTGCTCACAGTAAGCTTCACGATCCGGCTTCGCCGTTTCTGATCGGCAGTTATATGGATGGTGACAAAATCCATGACGTTCCGCAGAAGTCGTGGATCGACGACCAGATCAGACTTGAATTGTGAAGAATCAGATAAGGGGTCTGACCCCATTACAGAGTTGTTACAATAGCAACAAATCCGTAATGGGGTCTGACCCCCTTCATGCAAAGATCTCCCCAGCGTCTCCATCAATGCAGACGGACTGCTTCTCGATCTGCCTGGGGCAGAACGCCTCATTGTAATTGACGCAGGCGTAGGTCGCCTTCGGGTTTTCCAGCGTCATTGCCCAGAACGGATACTTGATGATGACCGGCGTATTAGCCCCGACGCCGATTTCCAGATAAAGCACGCGAAGTCCCTCGCGCCTCCGCAGGAAGTCTGAGTAGGCTGCCGACGCTCTGTGCCACCCCTCATCTTCCACGAAGGAGTCGTCCGCGCGAAGGTTCATGGTCACATCCGACCCGTCATCCGGGCACCTGGGGATCAGGCTCGAAGGAATCCGCATTGCAAGCTGCCCGTCTTCCGGCACCTGCCAGACGCCGTCTGCATCCTTGCCAAAACCCTGCGCCTCCATCGCTTTCATGACCCACTCCTCGTTGTCATATGTTTTCTGAATCACAGGATTCACGCTTTGGAACAATCCGTAGTCGCCCTGCGTATAGAACAACCGCTTCTTGTCAAAGCCCGCTCTCTGGAACTGATGGTCCACATTTGTTGTGATGACAAAATAGTCCTTATCCCGAACAAGTTCCAACAACTGCCGATAAATCGGCTTAGGAGCATCGATATATCGATTATAGTAAATGTGCCTGGCCCACCAGGCCCAGCGTGTCTCCTCATCCGGAAAAGGATAAAACCCACCGGAATACATGTCCTGAATTCCAAAACGCTCGGCGAAATCCCCAAAGTATTTCTTAAACCGCTCTCCGGAGTAAGTAAAGCCTGCCGCCGTAGACAAACCGGCACCTGCGCCGATCACAATAGCGTCTGCACCCTCAATCTCTTTCTTCAAGCGCTCAATCTGCTCTTCCCTGCTGCCGTCTCCAAAGGAAAAACCGGAACGAAAAGTCCGAACAGCGGAAATCCCTTTCTCGATCGTCTCAAGATATCCGTTAGGGATTTTCTTATTCAATTCCTTAGCCGATTCCCCGCTCAATTTCTTATCAGAATTATTCACACTTTTCCTATAAAAGCCGCTCATAATACTCTTTATCCTCGTCTTTAAAAACATTGAAAATCACCCGATCCATCTGCCCTTCATGATCGGACAGCCATTCTGTCACAGTCTGCACCGCAATCTCCGCCGCCCGCTTATTCGGAAAGCGAAACACACCTGTCGAAATACAGCAGAAAGCGACCGTCCTGAGCCCATTCTCCAAACACATATCCAGCGTATTCCGATAACAGTCCGCCAGCTTCTCTTCCAGATCCTTCGTCAGACCATATTCCACGATAGGACCGACGATGTGGATCACTTTTTTGGCAGGGAGGTTGTAGGCGTCTGTCAGCATCGGAATCGCAGTCGGTTGCTCATAATCTCTGCCATAACGGGCGCGAAGCTTGTTCATCTGCCGATTGCACTCAGCACGGAGCTGAACGCCCGCAAAGGTATGAATGCAGTTATCAATGCAGGTATGCATCGGCACAAAACAGCCCAGCATCTGCGAATTGGCTGCATTGACAATAGCGTCCACCGCCAGCCTTGTGATGTCACCCTGCCAGATGGAAATCCCATCCTTGATCTCAGGAATATCGGTTAGCTCAACGATCCCGTTTTCCCGGATGCGCTCCTGCAGATAAGCATCCTGCACTGCAAGAACTGCCGGATTCATTTTCCCGGGCATACGGATATTCATAAGTGATCGCAGAATGCGCCTTTTTCCTATAGTATCTTTCGGTGTTCTCAGATTTTTGTACTCAACAGAATCCGTCTTAAATTCCTCCACCAGATAATCCAGGCGCTGATCCTGTGTTCTTTTCTCATTCATGTTGTTCTCCGTTTCGCCGCTTTACAATCTACAGCTGTACTGCGCTCAGATCACCCAAACACCATCTGCACCATCACCATATACACCACAGTTCCTGTCAAAATACTGATCAACGAATTCCTCTTCCAAACCTGCAGTCCCACAACACAGATTGCAGCGATCAATTCCGGAATTCCGAACGGCTTCGACAGAATACTGACATCTTTCAGGCAGTAGATCACAAGCATTCCGATGATCGCTGGCGGGAGCACCTTCCCGAGATATGTTATATATCGGGGCGTATTCTTCCTGAACACAATAAAGGGCAGGAATCTTGTCAGGATCGTCATGACCGACATGGCCGCGACAAGAGCGGCCGCATGCATAGAATTCATACTGTCTCACCCTCCTCTCGTCTGCGAAGAAGGGTCAGCACCAGCGTGATCAGCAGCATGGCCGGGATCAGGAAACGGTCCTTTCCGAAGATAACAAGACACAAGAGCGTGCTCAAGAGTCCCGTGAGCGCCGGGATGTGATCCCTCGTTGTGAGCCACTGCTCCGTAAATGACGCAATGAAGAGCGCCGTCATGGAAAACTCGATTCCCGCTGTAGAAAACGGAAGCACGCCGCCGAGCAAACTGCCGATGACGCTGCCCGCCACCCAGTAGGATTGGTTGAACAGGGACACCAGAAACCGGTACGTGTTCGGGTCCGCCCCCTCAGGCGCTTTTCCGTCGCACAGAAGCGAATAGGTCTCATCCGTCAGCGCGAATATCATGTAGGGCTTGTACCTGCCTGCGTCCTTGTACGTATCGACCATGGATATGCTGTAGAACAAATGCCTCGCATTCACCATAAATGTTGTGAGCAGTGTCGTCAGGACGGACGCCCCTCCTGTCAAAAGACTGACGCCCACATACTGCATCGATCCGGCATAGATCAGAAGACTCATAGCCGCTGCCCACAGTACCCCGTAACCGGCGTTCCGTAACAGAATTCCAAATCCTGTTCCCAGAACTACATACCCCGCCATAACAGGAATAGATTTATAAAAAGCTTGTTTAACAGTTTGTAAGTTCATAATTTCATTAATCAGACCGGAGGGTTACCCTTCGGTACCGCGCGGTGTTCTCGTTGACCGAAGGGTAGCCCTGATCCGATCAGTCTTGATCCGAGAAGTCCTCCAGATACTTGCGGACTGACCTTGTCATCTCTCTGGAAAAATCCGAATTATATTTTCTGTCGCAGAATGCTTTTATCCACGCGTTGTAGCCTTTGTTTCCCGCGTGCGACGTGAGCATGTCCCCCAGCTCTTCTGCTTCCAGTTCGTGATAACTGTTTTCATGCACGATGTACTTCATATTAACCCGCTTTGGCTTGAGACGCTTCATCTGTTGTTCTGTCGGATAGCCAAAAACGAGCATCGCCGCAGGAAATACATAGGGCGGAAGCCCCAGTATATCTCTCTGCTCCTCAATATTCTCCATGATGTCTCCGATATAGCATGACCCGATTCCAAAGGACTCGGCAGCCACAACCGCGTTCTGTGCCGCGATCACCGCGTCACATACAGCGAGAAGAAGGTCTCCTTCTCCCGGTTTTCTCGGATCGCACCCTGCTTCTTGGAATGCCGTATACCATTTCAGGCAGTCTGCACAGTACACAAGCACCAGCTTAGCTTTTTCGATAAACGGTTGATTGTCGCAGGAAATACTCAGCCTGTGTTTTTTGACCGGATCGGTGATCCGCAGAATTGTGTACAGCTGCTGGTTCCCTGCCGTTGGTGCCTGTGCTGAAGCTTCCAGGATCACTTGTACGATCTCTTCCGGGATTTCCTGCTCCGTAAAGGCGCGCACGGACTTTCTGGCAAACAGTGATTCTATGATATGGTTCGATTGAATGATCTGATTCATTTCCATTAAGGCCCTCACTCAGTTTATTTTTGTTTCGATCAATAGGCTTTTATCAAAACCTCGTCTTAAATCCTGTTTCATCGGCGACAAGCGGAACTTCTTCCTCATCAATGCTCTCAATTCTGACATATCGCCCGCGCTTGATGATCATATGTTTTAGCGCCAACATCACTCCGTCGACCTGCTCCTCAGTGCCTTGAATCTCCAAAGTCACAGATCCGTCCGCCTCATTTCTGACCCAGCCTGTAACTCCGATCAGGTCGGCTGCGCGGCGCGTGAGATATCGGAAGCCGACGCCTTGCACGCGCCCATTAAACACAAATCTCTTGCGGATCATAAGAATCTCCTTGTACCATTTCAGTTTGCCATTCGCGACCAGAGGGTTACCCTTCGGTACCGCGCGGTGTTGGTCGTGACCGCAGGGTTACCCTTCGGTACCGCGCGGTGTTAATCGTGACCGAAGGGTTACCCTGTGGTTAAGGCTTTTAGATTGCTTGCGTTTTAGACTAATAATATAATATTAGAAGAGGCTTGCGTCGTAAAGTGAATAGGTAAGGGACATATCTGCGGCGCAGCATAGGAGGACATTATGGATAGACCGATAGCATATATGGGCGATCAGCCTTACATTTTTGTCAGCTATTCACACAAGGACTGTGAGCGAGTCTGGCCTATCATACTCAAGCTGCAGGCCGAAGGTTTCCGGATCTGGTACGATGACGGCATTTCTCCCGGAACCGAATGGGACTTGAATATTGCCACCCATATCCGGAAATGCGCTTTTTTTGCTGCTTTCATTTCCAGGAACTATCTGGAGAGCGAGAACTGCAAGGATGAGCTGTCTTTTGTCCGGGAACTCGGTAAAAACCGCGTTTTGATCTACCTGGAGGAAGTTGTTCTGCCAGATGAATTGCAGATGCGCCTTGGCCGCCTGCAAGCCATCTATTGGAACCGGGATGGGGAAAAGAAGGCATATAAGAAATTCATGCAGTCACCCGGCGTAAATGTGTGCAAAGAACCCGTGGTGCCTGTTGAACCTCCGCATGAAGAACCCGCTGCCCCGCCTTCGGTAGCAGAAGTGCCTGCCCAAGAGCCCGAAAAGGCTGCGCCTGTCAAAACAGTTGCACCGGCGAAATCAGCTGCCCCCGCCAAGGCATCCGCGCCAAAAAAGAGCCCCCTCCCTTTTGTTGGAATCGGTGTTGTCGTTCTCGTGATCGTTTTTTTGGCTCTGAGATCCTGGAATCCCAGTCCAGCTAACAATGCTGTGACGTCGACGCAGGAAGTGAAGGCGGAAAACACTTCTAAGGAGGATGTTCCTTCGGACAATAATTCAGAAGATACGGCCGACGCAGATAGTGATTCTGCAGCTGTGGATAGCAATGCGGAAGATGCTACAGCTTCAAGTAATGATTCTGTAATTGAGGAAAGTACTGAATCCGATTATTTAGCTAAGGCCTTAACCGCATATTCAAATGGAGTTGTCAGCAGTCAAGAGGGTACTTTGTTTGCGGGTATCCTTATCGCTCACCTTCCCGGTAGTTCCACATTTAAATCGCAGCAGAATTTGGACTATAACGGTGATACATATACAGTTTCAAGCCTACCTTTTATGACTATCTCCTCTTATGATGATCAAAACAGCATCATACTTGGTTTCATTGATAAATTCGGTGCGGATTTCTACTTTTATGGAACTTATACTGTAGAAGATGGCGTACTTACTGTCTCTCCCGGAGGCAGTGCCGGTTCCTTTACACAAGACTGTGCGCCATTGATGGAAAACCTTACTTACGCGGTTAGAGCTGACAATTATGTAATTATAATTAACAAACCTAATGATAATACTTATGAACAATTACGTGGCTCCATGAACGAGAATGGTGACTTAATTCTAAAAGGTGCTCTGTCAGAAGGGAGTACTCCTTATGAAGGTCTTCAATCGCTGGACCTTGTTCTTGATGTTAAGAACAGGGAACTCAAGGAATGTACATTAACCCTTGAAGATGGCAAGATGGCAAATGTCGATTCTTTCACGCACTGGCCTGGAATACACGATGTCCTACTAGAATGGTCTTCCGTTGATTATATTCTGAACGGGCGCCCGGTCACCGAAAATGTAAACGGTTATGTTGATATAACATATATCAGCCAATACCCCGCTGGTTTTATGATCTTGGAATCGGATAAAACAATTCACTTCTATCAGGATTTGTCAGATTTCTGATTTTTGATAATTGA
>CADCIK010000035.1 GCA_902801415.1 uncultured Lachnospiraceae bacterium | reverse complement strand
CGGGAGAAGGGAATGATATGCGTCGGCCGTTTTTCCTCCCGCATGCGGCTGTCCAGGATCGTGGAGGCGCCGCAATAGGTGCAGAAACCCGCCGCCGTCACATTGGTCGTCATGATCTCGCCGCCGCACTGCGGACACGTAAAGACCTGCACGCCGTACACGTCGTTTTCCTCCGCGTCCTGCGTCTTCTCATATTCATAGGGGTCGAGCTGTGTCTTACAGTAATCGCACATGAGCGTTTGCGATGCAATGTCAAAGCTCAGATTACCGCTGCAATTGGGGCAATTGTACATAGGCACACACTTTCTGCCGCAGTGATGGATTCCCACCTCAGGACCAAGGTGACACATTCCGTAGAAGAGTGGGTATTTGCCGGCCTGCGGCCGCCGGTA
This sequence comes from uncultured Lachnospiraceae bacterium, assembly GCA_902801415.1. Taxonomy (GTDB): domain Bacteria; phylum Bacillota; class Clostridia; order Lachnospirales; family Lachnospiraceae; genus CAG-791. Next base: position 15,947 of record CADCIK010000035.1, on the reverse strand, counting down.
TGAGGCAGATCCTGTCTGCCCTTATCTATGGATATATTACCATAAGACAATTTACAATACATAATGAGTTCAACAGGCAAAAAATGAAAATGCTGTTATAATAATCTGGACCATTGTCTTTGATGAACATTTCCGGAGGATGAAGTACATGAGAAAAATAGATGAAACCGCCTTCATCGCAGAGGGCGCCAAGGTGATCCGGGACGTAGTCCTCGAGAAGAACAGCAGCGTATGGTTCAACGCGGTTCTTCGCGGCGACGAGGACCAGATCATCGTCGGAGAGGGCTCCAATATCCAGGACAACTGTGTGATCCACTGCGGCCAGGGCTATTCCACAACTGTAGGCAAATATGTGACCGTGGGCCATCTGGCGCTCCTGCACGGCTGCACCATCGGCGACAACACGCTGATCGGCATGCATTCCACAGTCATGAACGGCGCCGTGATCGGCAAAAACTGCATCATCGGCGCGGGCTCCCTTGTCACGGGCGGCACGATCATTCCGGATAACAGCCTCGCGCTGGGACGCCCCGCCAAGGTTGTCAGACAGGTCACGCAGAAGGATCTCGATGCAATTCGCGTCGACGCTGACTTTTATATTGCCCAGGCCAAAACATACATGTCTCAATCATAATGACGAACGCACCGGTCCCTGATTACGGCGTTTGCGCTAAATTTGATAAAATTTATGTTTTGTGCTGTGAAACTCTATTGCAATAAAGTGGTGAAAAAACTATAATGAATTCGTTGGTGATTCAAAAGCCAAATAAAATATGGGAGGACGAATAACAATGAGAAAGATTTTTAAGACCAGTATGGCAGTTGCTCTGTCTGTATGCATGGCAGCAGCGCTGACCGCATGCGGCGGCTCCGGCTCAAGCGCAAGCAGCGAACCGGCAGCAGAAGCGACCGAGGCGGCAGATGCAGCGGAAGAGACCGCTGACACAGGCGCCAAGATCAAGATCGGCGGTTCCGGCCCTCTGACAGGCCCCGCAGCCGTTTATGGACAGGCTGTTAAGAACGCAGCTGAGATCGCTGTTGAGGAAGTCAACGCGAAGGGCGGACTGCAGTTCGAACTGGATATGGAAGACGACGCACACGATCCCGAGAAAGCTGTTACAGCTTACGGCGTACTCAAGGACTGGGGCATGCAGGTTTCTCTTGCAACCGTAACATCCGCTCCCGGCGCGGCCGTTTCTCCTTCTTACGCAGAGGACCAGATCTTCGCGATCACGCCTTCCGGATCTTCCCCGGCAGTCGTCTTTGCGGATCCCGATAACCTGTCCGGCGCTTACGGAAACGTATTCCAGATGTGCTTCACAGACCCCAACCAGGGAAGCGCAAGTGCGGACTATATCTCAGCACACACCGATCTTGGTTCCAAGGTTGCGATCATCTACAAGAACGATGACAACTACTCCAAGGGAATCCACGATACATTCGTAGCAGAAGCGGCTGTCAAGAACGTAGAAGTTGTTTACGAGGGAACCTTTGATGATTCCAACGCACAGGACTTCTCCGTACAGCTAGGCCAGGCACAGGATGCCGGCGCTGACATCGTTTTCCTTCCGATCTACTATGATCCCGCGTCCCTGATCCTCACACAGGCCAACCAGATGGGCTACAAGCCTACCTTCTTCGGCGTTGACGGTATGGACGGTATCCTGACTCTGGAAGGATTCGATACTTCTCTGGCAGAAGGCGTTTACCTCCTGACTCCTTTCTCCGCAGACGCAGAGGATGAGCTGACCGTAAACTTCGTAAATGCTTATAAAGAGAAATGCGGCGGAGAGATCCCCAACCAGTTCGCAGCAGATGCATATGACTGCGTTTACGCGATCGCACAGGCTTGCGAGGCAGCAGGCGTCACCGCTGACATGAGCAGCGATGAGATCTGCGCAAAGCTCGTTGAGCAGTTCACATCCATGACATTCAGCGGTCTGACCGGTGAGAGCATGACCTGGAATGAGAACGGCGAAGTTACAAAGTCTCCTAAAGCTGTTGTGATCCAGAACGGCGTATATGTAGGTGTAGAAGACTGATCGATACTTGAAAATGATATTTTCTACTAACAGGCATAAGCCCGCATCCGTGCGGGCTTCCTGTTTTATTTAAGAGAGGAAGACAGACATGCAGTTTCTATCCTATTTGATCAACGGATTGGGGCTCGGCAGTGTGTACGCGATCATCGCGCTCGGATATACGATGGTCTACGGCATAGCCAAGATGCTCAATTTTGCCCACGGCGATGTTATCATGGTCGGATCCTATATCGCCTTCTTTGCCCTCACCAAATTCGGGCTTCCTTTTCCCCTGGCTGTCCTGACAGCCATTTTGGTGTGCACGGTACTCGGCGTTGTGATCGAGAGACTTGCCTATAAGCCTCTCAGACAGGCTCCCAGCCTTGCGGTTCTGATCACAGCGATCGGCGTCAGTTATTTTCTTCAGAACGGAGCGCAGATCCTCTGGTCCTCATCCAGTAAAGTATTTCCCTCCGTCATCTCTGCGGGAAGTATTTCCATCGGCGCCGCTTCCGTATCCTATCTGACACTTCTTACGATCGCCACCTGCATCGTTGTCATGATATGCCTTACTCTGTTCATCAATAAGACCAAGACCGGCAGCGCTATGAGAGCATGTTCCGAGGACAAAGGCGCATCGATGCTGATGGGCATCAATGTAAACCAGATCATCTCCATCACGTTCGCGATCGGTTCCGGACTTGCTGCAATCGCTTCCGTACTGCTTGCCTCCACGTATCCTTCCGTCTATCCGACAATGGGATCCATGCCCGGCATCAAGGCCTTCACCGCGGCTGTTTTCGGCGGCATCGGTTCCGTTCCCGGCGCTTTCGTCGGCGGACTGATCCTCGGTATCATCGAGATCTTCGCGAAAGCCTATATTTCGACCCAGCTTTCCGACGCGATCGTATTCGGCGTTCTGATCGTGATCCTCTTGATCAAGCCCACAGGCCTTCTCGGCAAGAAGATCAACGTCAAGGTTTAAGGAGGGAGAAGACATGAAAGAAAAGACAGCTTTATTCTCCCTGTTCGGAGACAAAAAGAAGAGAGGACGCTTTGTTTCCTTCGCGATCGTGATCGCGGCCTATATCATCATTGAGATCCTTCTTAAATCCGGCAGTCTCTCCAGTCTGTTCAAGAGCCTCCTGGTCCCGATCACCTGTTATGTAGTGGCCTCCATCGGACTCAACCTCAATGTTGGTATTTCCGGCGAGCTCAACCTGGGCCAGGCAGGATTCATGAGCGTCGGCGCCTTCTGCGCGATCTGCGTCTCAGGCATTCTCGCGGGAACCGTCACGGCAGGCATCCCCAGACTGATCATCGCGATCATCTGCGGCGCTGTGCTTGCAGGTATCTTCGGCTTTGTGATCGGTATTCCTGTCCTCAAACTGCAGGGCGACTATCTGGCTATCGTCACGCTTGCATTCGGCCAGATCATCAAGAGTATCTTCATGAACACCTACATCGGATTCGACTCCGACGGTCTTCATTTCAGCTTCGTGGACAGCAAATTCAAGCTGCAGCCCGGCGGCAAGATGCTCCTGAACGGACCTATGGGCGCAACCGGCACACAGAAGATCGCCAATTTCACAGTTGGTATCATCCTGGTCCTCATTGCCCTCCTCATCGTCTACAACCTGATGTTCTCGAGAAGCGGAAGGGCCATCATGGCAGCGAGAGATAACCGCATTGCCGCGGAATCCGTCGGCATTCCGATCTCCAGGACCAAGATGCTGGCCTTTGTGGTCTCCGCGTCTCTCGCGGGAGCCGCAGGCGGCCTCTACGGCCTCAATTACGCGACGCTGGTCCCCAACAAATTTGATTTCAACACCTCGATCCTGATCCTTGTCTACGTTGTCCTCGGCGGACTCGGCAACATGACCGGCACGATCATTTCGACCGTCGTCCTGATCCTCCTTCCGGAGCTTCTTCGTTCCCTGCAGGATTACAGAATGCTGATCTACGCGGTCGTCCTGATCCTGATCATGCTCGTCACCAACAATGACTGGCTCAAGACGAAATGGAAGAGTCTGACAAGCCGCAAGGCGAAAGGAGGTGCTTCCAATGGCTGACCATACAGATAACAACGTGAAGACACCCGTCCTGGACGTGCAGGAACTCGGTATTGACTTCGGCGGACTGACAGCTGTAAACGACCTGAACATGCAGGTCTATGACGGCGAGATCGTGGGACTGATCGGCCCCAACGGCGCCGGCAAGACGACTGTGTTCAATCTTTTGACCAAGGTCTATAAGCCCTCGAGGGGCCGGATAATCTTCGACGGCAAGGATACCGCCGGAAAGAGCGTTGTCGATATCAACAAAGCCGGCATTGCCAGAACATTCCAGAATATCCGTCTGTTCGGCAATCTGTCTGTACTCGACAATGTCAAGACCGGTTTCCACAATGTCACGCCGTATTCGCCGATCACAGCGATCCTCCGCCTGCCCAAGTACTTCACAAGCGAGAGAGAGATCGACGAGAAGGCCAGAGATCTCTTAAAGATCATGGAACTTGACAAGTTCGCGGATTATACCGCCAGCAATCTTCCTTACGGCGCGCAGAGACGTCTGGAGATCGCCAGAGCGCTTGCCACCAATCCCAAGCTCCTTCTTCTGGACGAGCCCGCTGCAGGCATGAACCCGCAGGAGACCTCGGAACTGATGGACATGATCCGCTTCGTGCGCGATCACTTCAAGATCGCGATCCTTCTGATCGAGCACGATATGAAGCTGGTCATGGGTATCTGCGAGAGGATCACGGTGCTCAACTACGGTATGATGCTCGCGCAGGGTACTCCGGAGGAGATCCAGTCCAACCCCGAAGTCATCAAAGCGTATTTAGGAGATTAATCAATGCTGAAAGTAACAGACTTAAAAGTAAAATACGGCATGATCGAAGCCATCAAGGGCATCTCCTTTGAGGTACGCGACGGCGAGATCGTGACTATGATCGGCGCCAACGGCGCCGGCAAGACGACAACTATGCACGCCATTTCCGGCCTGGTAAAGGCTGCGGAGGGCAGCATTATGCTCGATGACACCGAGCTGACAAAGACGCCCGCCAATAAGATCGTCGGATTGGGCCTCGCGCAGGTCCCTGAGGGCAGAAGAGTTTTTGCCGAGCAGACTGTCGAGGAGAATCTGATCCTTGGCGCTTATCTGAGAAAAGATAAGGACGCGATCCGTACAGATATGGAAGAAGTCTACCAGCTCTTTCCCCGTCTCAAAGAGCGCCGCACGCAGCTTGCCGGCACACTTTCCGGCGGAGAGCAGCAGATGCTGGCAATGGGCAGAGCGCTGATGGCAAAGCCCTCCATCCTTCTTCTCGACGAGCCCTCGATGGGTCTGTCGCCCCTTCTTGTATCGGAGATCTTCCACATTATCCAGGAGATCAACGACAAGGGAACGACGATCCTCCTGGTCGAGCAGAACGCGAAGAGAGCTCTCGCGATCGCGGACAGAGCTTATGTATTGGAAACAGGTAAGATCACACTGGAGGGAACAGGGGAAGAACTCTCCAATGACGAGAGAGTGCAGAAGGCATATCTCGGCGGCTGATCGATAAAAACCGCAATTAAAAGGGTTAGCAAAAAAACACAGCATTGCATGGAGGTAGCAGCATGTATGTTAAGGACCATATGACACCGAATCCTTACACGATCACAAAGGATGTCGTGATCTCCAAAGCCATTGAGATCATGAGAAAGAATCATTTCCACCGCCTTCCGATCGTGGACGAGCAGGGAAAACTGACCGGCCTGGTCACCGGCGGACTGGTTGAAGAGCAGAGCGGCGCCAATTCCACTTCTCTCTCCATTTACGAGCTCAATTACCTGCTCAGCAAGACCAAAGTGGCCGACATTATGATCAAGGGCAAAGATGTCAAGACCATCTCCCAGGATGTATTCGTGGAAGTCGCGGCACAGGCCATGCTCGACAACGAGATCTCGTGTCTTCCTGTCGTCGATGAGGACAACAAAGTCATCGGCATCATCACAGATAAAGATATTTTCCAGGCGTTTATAGAGCTTCTGGGCCTTAAGAAGCAGGGCACCAGATTTATCTTCGGCGCCACCGATACGCCCGGCGAATTCGCGCCCATGGCCAAGCTCTTTGGCGACAACAACGCGAACCTCGACTCCCTGGCCGTCTATCACACCAAGGACAGAGGCGCGGAGATCGTCGTCAAGGCGTCCGGCGCGATCCCTGTAGAGGAAATGGCGCAGATCCTTGTGGATGCCGGCTTTGATCTCAAAGGCATCGTGCAGACGACCAAATTCGGAACCGTCAAGAACTTCGAAGTCCCCCAGAAGCGCTCCTGATCCCTTTTCATGTACCGTAAGGAGGATATCACATGAACTTTTATATGCCTGCCAAAGTATACTCGGAAGCAAACTGTGTCATGAACCACAGTTCCGAGCTCGCGGCGCTCGGAACAAGGGCGCTGATCGTGACCGGCAAAAACAGCGCCAGAAGATGCGGCGCCTTCGGCGACGTCACAGCGGCTCTTGAAAAGCACGGCGTCACATGGGTGGAATTTGCGGAAGTGGAAGAGAACCCCTCTGTGGAGACGGTCATGCGCGCCAGAAAGGTCGGCTGCAAAGTGGAAGCGGACTTTGTCATCGGTATCGGCGGCGGCTCCCCTATGGATGCTGCCAAGGCAGTCGCGCTGATGATGAAACATTCGGGTTCAGACTGGCCCTATCTCTATGATAAGAGCGCCGATTCGTCCACACTTCCGATCGCCCTGATCCCCACGACCGCGGGAACAGGCTCCGAAGTGACGGCAGTCTCTGTTTTGACAAGGCACGACAAGAAAGTGAAGGGTTCAATTCCCCACAAAATCTTCGCGCAGCTGGCTCTTATTGACGGCAAGTACGTCTCCAGCGCGCCGGCCGGCGTTCTCGCCAACACGACTATGGACGCGCTCTGCCATCTCTATGAGAGCTATATCCATTCCAAGGCGACGGATTACAGCCGCATGTGCGCAGAGCAGGGCATCCGCGTCTGGGCCCGCAGCAAGGACGTGATCCTGGGCAAGCGCGCGGCGTCCGCGGAAGATTTCCAGAATATGATGAATGCGTCCACCATGGCCGGAATGGCGATCGCCCACACGGCGACCTCCCTTCCTCATGCGCTCAGCTACCGTCTCACCTACAGCGCCCACATGGCTCACGGAAAGGCCTGCGGCTATTTCCTGGCAGGGTATCTGAGAGAGGCGGACCCCAAGGCGGTGCGCTATATCCTGAAACTGGCCGGATTTGAGAGCATCGATGATCTGGAAAACTACTATGTAAAGACGTGCGGAAGAGATGAAGTTCCTGCCGAGATCCTCGAAGAGACTGTGCAGGAAGTCCTTGGAAATGAGGCCAAGTGCAAGCTTCCTCCCTTCCCGGTAAACGCGGATGTGATCGCGAGGATCGCGGGGATCTGAAATACAGTATAGGATCTGAATAAGAAATGCATAAAGCACCGGAAAGTGTTAGCTTCCGGTGCTTTTTGTCCGCCTCGGATCAGCCTGTCAATACAGACAAAAATACAGCAAAAAAAGATCAGATCCGGGATGGATCTGATCCTTTACTGAGCAGGGGAAGAGGGATTCGAACCCCCATGAACGGTTTTGGAGACCGTGATACTGCCATTGTATGATTCCCCTATGAAGTTCAGCGGGCTTTTCACCCGTCAACATCGAGAAGTATATCACAATGATTTGTGATGTTCAACTAAAACTTTAAGAATAGTTTAGAAATCATTGGATATCGACAGTATGTACATTTCAAAATCCTATGTTATAATGCCTTGTGACAATATCCAATTTATCTAACCCATAGGAGGAGAGAACGCGATCTATGAGTAAAGTCAGACGGATCTATGTTGAGAAGAAGGAGCCCTACGCGGTAGCTGCAAGGCAGCTCAAGGAAGACATCCTCGGTTTTTTGGCTGTGAAAGGGCTTACCGGTGTTCGGAAACTGATCCGATACGATGTTGAGAACGTTTCAGACGAGGTCTTTGAGAAAGCCTGCAGGACCGTTTTTTCGGAGCCGCCCGTAGACATTCTCTACAGAGAGACCATTGATATACCGGAAGACGGCTTCGTTTTCAGCGTGGAGGCCCTTCCCGGACAGTTCGATCAGAGAGCTGACAGCGCCGTGCAGTGCGTACAGTTCCTGAATGAAAATGAGAATCCCGTCATCAGAACGGCGGAGACCTATATCCTTACCGGATCTTTCACTGAGGAAGAGATCGACAGGATCAAAAAATACTGCATCAACCCGGTTGATTCCAGAGAGACCGGCATGGACAAACCCGAGACGCTGCAGACCGAGTATCCCCAGGCGGATGACGTGCAGGTCCTCACCGGCATGACATCTATGTATGAGGATGAGCTCACAAAGCTCTACAAGTCCCTGGGGCTTGCCATGACCTTTAATGACTTCCTGTTCATCCAGGAGTATTTTGCTCAGACAGAGCACAGGGATCCCACGATCACCGAGATCCGTGTTCTCGACACCTATTGGTCGGACCACTGCCGCCACACGACCTTCTCGACAGAGCTTCGCGACATCGAGTTCGAGGACGGCTATTACAGAGATATTATCGAGCCCACCTATCTGAGCTATCTCGACACCAGAGAGGAACTCTATAAGGGACGTGACGACAAGTTCATCTGCCTGATGGATCTGGCGCTCATGGGCATGAAGAAGCTGAAAGCTGACGGCAAGCTCACAGACCAGGAAGAGTCTGATGAGAACAACGCCTGTTCCGTTGTCGTCCCCGTGGAAGTGGACTACGGAAACGGCCCCGTCACAGAAGAGTGGCTCGTATTCTTCAAGAACGAGACCCACAACCATCCCACAGAGATCGAGCCCTTCGGCGGCGCTGCCACATGCCTCGGCGGCGCGATCCGCGACCCGCTCTCCGGAAGAGGATATGTATACCAGGCTATGCGCGTGACCGGCGCCGCCGATCCCACCGTGCCTGTATCCGATACACTTGAGAACAAGCTTCCCCAGAAGAAGCTCGTCATGGGAGCAGCCAAGGGCTACTCCAGCTACGGCAACCAGATCGGTCTGGCCACCGGCCACGTCAAGGAGATCTATCATCCCGGCTATGTGGCCAAGCGCATGGAGATCGGCGCAGTCATGGGCGCCGCTGCCCGCAAGAACGTAAAGCGCGAGAACAGCGATCCCGGCGATATCATCATCCTGCTGGGCGGACGCACAGGCCGTGACGGCATGGGCGGCGCTACAGGATCTTCCAAGGCGCACAACGACCAGTCTCTGACAGACTGCGGAGCGGAAGTCCAGAAGGGAAATGCTCCTACAGAGCGCAAACTCCAGAGACTGTTCAGAAGGCCCGAGGTCTCCAGTCTCATCAAGAAGTGCAACGACTTCGGCGCGGGCGGCGTGTCCGTCGCGATCGGAGAACTGGCAGACGGCCTGCGTGTCAATCTGGACCTGGTGCCCAAGAAATATGAAGGTCTCGACGGCACAGAGCTTGCGATCTCCGAATCCCAGGAGAGAATGGCCGTTGTCGTGGCTCCTGAAGACAAGGATCAGTTCCTCGCTTACGCCGCGGAAGAGAATCTCGAAGCGACTCCCGTCGCGGTTGTCACGGAGGAGCCCCGCCTTGTACTCAACTGGAGAGGCAAGCCGGTCGTCAATATCTCCCGCGCCTTCCTGGATACCAACGGCGCGCACCAGGAGACCGACGTAAAAGTTCTCATGCCCTCCAAAGAGGACAATTATCTCAACAAATTCGCCTGCCAGGGCGTTCGCAGCGTACTTGCCGGCAAGAGAAGCAGCGAGCTGACCGGAGAGGATTTTGCGGACGCGATGCGCGCTTCGCTCGCGGACCTCAATACCTGCTCCCAGAAGGGCCTTGTCGAGATGTTCGACGCCTCCATCGGCGCCGGCACTGTCGATATGCCCTACGGCGGCAAGTATCAGCTTACCGAGACACAGACAATGATCGCCAAGCTTCCCGTGTTGGGCGGAAAGACCGATACGGTCACAATGATGAGCTACGGCTTTGATCCCTACCTGAGCTCCTGGAGCCCTTATCACGGCGCAGTTTACGCAGTCACGCAGTCTGTTTCCAAGATCGTGGCGGCAGGCGGTGATTTCAGAAAGCTTCATCTGACTTTCCAGGAGTATTTTGGCAGAATGTCCAAGGACCCCGCGCGCTGGAGCCAGCCCTTCTCGGCACTTCTTGGTTCCTACGACGCGCAGCTGGGATTCGGGATCGGCAGCATCGGAGGAAAGGACAGCATGTCCGGAACCTTCAATGAGATCGACGTTCCTCCGACGCTGGTTTCTTTCGCCGTTGATGTGGCAAAGCTTTCCGACGTCATTACGCCCGAACTCAAGAAGGCGGGAGACAAGCTCGTGCAGATCGAGATCGAGCGCGACGAGTATGATATTCCCGTCTATGACGATGTCAGCGCGATCTATGATAAAGTAACTTCTCTTATGAGAGAGGGCAAAGTCAGGGCCGCTTACGCAGTGGACTGCTACGGCGCAGCTCCCGCTGCCGCCAAGATGGCCTTCGGAAACGGATTCGGCGTGGCCTTTGACGGGCAGGTCCCTGTCAAGCACCTGTTCCGCAACCGGATCGGCGATCTGATCCTGGAGATGGAAGACGGATGCGAAGAGATCCTGGAGGAGCTGATCCCCGACAATTACAGGGTCATCGGAACTGTCACGAAAGCAGATCAGGATGCATCCTTCAGCTGGCAGGGCAGCGAAGTCAGGGAAGAAGACGCGCTCCGCATCTGGAAGGCGCCTCTTGAAAAGGTCTTCCCGACAAAGGCTTCCAAGGACAAGACTGTTCTGGACACCCCTGTTTATGACAAGGGAAGCATCGCGGTATGCAGCCACAAGATCGCGCAGCCTACCGTATTTATCCCGGTATTCCCCGGAACAAACTGCGAGTATGACACGGCAGCTGCTTTTGAAGCGGCCGGCGCGAAGACCATTACCAAAGTATTCACCAACCTTTCCGCTTCCGATATCAGAGAGAGCGTAGAGGCATACGCAAAAGCTATTGAGCAGTCCCAGATCATCATGTTCCCCGGCGGCTTCTCCGCGGGCGACGAGCCCGACGGAAGCGCCAAGTTCTTCGCTACCGCTTTCAGAAACGCGGTGATCGAAGACGCGGTCGGAGATCTCCTTAACAAGAGAGACGGCCTGATCCTGGGTATCTGCAACGGCTTCCAGGCACTGATCAAGCTGGGACTTGTTCCGCACGGTGAGATCGTCGGTCAGAAGGAAGATTCACCGACCCTTACCTTCAACACGATCGGACGCCATATTTCCAAGATGGCCTATACCAAGGTCGTGACCAACAAGTCTCCCTGGCTGCAGGGCGCACAGCTCGGCGGCGTGTATACCAATCCCGCCTCCCACGGCGAAGGACGCTTCGTAGCGCCCCGCGAGTGGATCGACAAGCTGTTCGAGAACGGACAGGTGGCAACACAGTATTGCGATCCCGAGGGCAATATCTCCATGGATGAGGAGTGGAACATCAACGGTTCCTTTGCCGCGATCGAAGGCATTACTTCACCGGACGGCAGGATCCTCGGAAAGATGGCGCACTGCGAGCGTAAAGGCAGGGGCGTAAACCTCAATATTTACGGCGAACAGGATCTCAAGCTCTTTGAGAGCGGCGTCCGCTATTTCAAATAACTGCTGATCAATGAGGAGTATGCACCCCAAACACGTGCATACTCCGCATTTTGAGTTTGGAAAGACATTACAATGAACCCCAACTACAGCAAAATGCTGGAAAAGGAAATAGAACAGCTAGAAAAGAGCGGCACTGTCCCGAAGCTTCTGCTCCACAGCTGCTGCGCTCCCTGCTCCAGTTATGTCATGGAGTACCTGCGGGAGCACTTTGCAATAACAGTGTTCTATTACAATCCCAATATCACAGCGGGCGAGGAATACCGGTACAGACTCGCCGAGGAGAAGCGCCTGATCGAGGCCTACAACAGGCAGGTGGACGAGCAGAACTTCGAAGGGATGCATTCAACGGAGCGCGCTCGAAGGATCGAAATCCTGGAGGCGCCTTATGACCCTGAGCGGTACCTGTCCCTTGTAAAGGGATATGAGGACTGCCCGGAGGGCGGAGACCGCTGCGGCATCTGCTTTGAGATGCGTCTGCGGGCGACCGCTGAAGCGGCCAGGGCGGGCGGCTTTGATCTCTTTACGACCACATTGACGATCAGCCCCCTGAAAAACGCGCCGAGGCTCAACCGGATCGGCGAGTCGGTCGGCCATGAATACGGCGTCAGATTCCTTCCCTCTGACTTTAAGAAGAAGAACGGCTATAAGCGCTCCATCGAGCTCTCGAGGCAGTTTGATCTCTACAGACAGAATTTCTGCGGGTGCGCCTTCTCGAGAAGGGACGCGGAGCGCAGAGAACAGAAGACAGAAGAGGGATCCGCACTTGCGTGATCCGCATCCTTTACAATATAATCATTTTCAATCACTACGCAGACTTGGAGGTAACAGTGGAAAAATTTCTCAATCAGATTTCCGAAGAAATGGCGAAGGCTTTTGAAGCCGCAGGCTATGACAGGGAACTCGGCAAGGTCACGGTCTCGAACCGTCCCGATCTGTGCGAATACCAGTGCAACGGGGCGATGGCCGGCGCCAAAAGATACCATAAAGCACCGATCATGATCGCGTCGGACGTAGCAGCGAAGCTCGCGGAGTCCGCGGTCTTTTCTTCCGTGGAAGCTGTAAAGCCCGGCTTTCTGAATCTCAGGATCCGGGAGGAGTTTCTGACTTCCTACCTCACACAGATGGGAAAGGAAGAGAAGTTCGGACTGCAGCTCCCTGAAAAGCCCGCATCGATCATCCTGGACTACGGCGGACCCAATGTGGCCAAGCCTCTCCATGTGGGACACCTCCGCAGCGCCGTCATCGGCGAAGCTGTAAAGCGCATCGCGCGCTATCACGGCGAGAACGTCATCGGAGACATTCACCTCGGCGACTGGGGGCTGCAGATGGGCCTTGTCATCACGGAAGTTTCCAAAAGACAGCCGGATCTGTGCTATTTTGACCCCGGATTTACCGGAGAGTATCCCGCGGAAGCGCCTTTTACCGTCTCTGAACTGGAGGAGATCTATCCCACTGCCAGCAGGCGCTCCAAAGAGGACCCCGACTATTACGCGGAAGCCATGGCCAACACGCACCGCCTGCAGGAAGGCGACAGGGGACTCCGCGCTCTCTGGAACAAGATCATCGAAGTATCCGTCGCGGATATGAAGAAAAACTACGCCAATCTCGACGTGGACTTTGACCTCTGGTGGGGCGAATCCACCGTGCACGACGCGATCCCCGGCATGGTCGAGGATATGAAAGCCGGCGGATTTGCCTATGAATCCAACGGCGCGCTGGTCGTGGACGTCGCGGAGGAGACAGACTCCAAGGAGATCCCGCCCTGCATCATCTTAAAGTCAGACGGCGCGGCGCTCTATACAACGACAGACCTTGCGACCATCAAGGAGAGAGAGCGGCTCTATCATCCCGACCAGATCGTCTATATCACGGATAAGCGCCAGGAGCTCCATTTCCAGCAGGTCTTCCGCACCGCGAGGAAATGCGGCCTTGTTTCTGAAGGAACACAGCTGCGCCATATCGGATTCGGCACGATGAACGGCAGGGACGGAAAGCCTTTCAAGACAAGAGACGGCGGCGTCATGAAGCTTTCCACGCTGATCTCGGATATCAACGAGGAGATGCGCTCCAAGATCGCCTCCAACCCGGAGATCGGCCCCGAGGAAGCAGAGAAGACCGCAAGGCAGGTTGCGCTCGCAGCGCTCAAGTACGGCGACCTCTCCAACCAGGCCTCCAAGGATTATATCTTTGACATCGAGCGGTTCACTTCCTTCGAAGGAGATACAGGTCCCTATATCCTGTATACCATTGTCCGCATCAAGTCCATTCTGGCCAAGTATTCAGCCGCAGATGGCGCAAAGCCCGTCAGCGAGTGCGTGCTCGGAAACGCGCAGAGCAAGGCGGAGAAGGACCTGATGAGCGACCTGGCAGGATTTAACGCGATGATGGATACCGCTTATACGGAGATCGCGCCGCACAAGATCTGCGCCTATATCTATCAGCTGTCCAACGATTTCAACAGCTTCTACCATTCCACCAAGATCCTCTCTGAGGAGGATCCCGCGAAGAAGGAGAGCTGGATCGCGCTGCTGGCTCTGGCTCTGGGAATTCTCAATACCTGTATTGATGTTCTCGGATTCTCAGCACCTGAAAGGATGTAAGGACAGTCCGCTTTAGTGAATCACTGATTTACATCGTTAATAAAAAGTGATATTTTGATAAGGAAATCACTGTTAATCAAAAAGAAACATATGGAGATTCGTTATGACTTCTGGAAAAGTTACGATCTTTATGGGTGACGGATACGGAAAGAGCGCGGCAGCGCTCGGGATCGCCATGAAGAGAGCATCCGAACACGACCGCGTCGTCATCATTCAGTTTCTTAAGGGGAAGGGGATTACTGACAGCGAATTTACAAAAAGACTGGAACCTGAGATCAAGATCTTCCGTTTTGAAAAATCGGAGATCGATTATCTGGAGCGTACTCCGGAGGAGCAGAAGGAAGCTGCGGTCAATATCCGCAACGGCCTCAACTATGCCCGCAAAGTTCTTACCACGGGAGAGTGCAATCTCCTGATCCTCGACGAAGTGCTTGAAGTCGTCAACAAGGGGATCATCAGCGTGGACGATCTCAAGGAGCTTGTTGAATCGGGCATGGACACAGATATCATAATAACCGGCAGTGAGATGAATGTGGAAGTATGCAAATTTGCCGACCGGATCTCGGAGATCGGCAACGTGCAGTTCAGAAACTTCTGAGCCGCATGGCATCATTGCCCTGACGCAGGAAGGATGGAAACATGGCAGTATTTAAAGGTTCAGCAGTAGCAATCGTAACGCCTTTCAAGGAGACAGACGAGTCTGTCAATTACGAGGCGTTTGCAGACATCATCGATTACCAGATCGACAACGGCACAGATGCCATTGTTGTCTGCGGTTCCACCGGTGAAGCCGCGACGATGTCTGAGCAGGAGCATCTTGACGTCTGCAAATTCTGTATCGAGCACACAAAGGGAAGAGTTCCCGTGATCGCCGGCACAGGCTCCAACAGGACCCAGACCGCGATCGATCTCTCCAGAGAAGTAGCAGGATACGGTGCGGACGGCCTTCTTCTGATCTCCCCTTATTACAACAAGGGCACGCAGGAGGGCGTTTACGGACATTTCAAGATGACTGCCGATGCGGTAAACGGAACACCTGTCATTCTCTACAATGTACCCAGCCGGACCGGCGGCAATGTGCTGCCCCAGACCGTTGCACGCCTTGTCAAGGATGTCCCCAATATCGTCGGCATCAAGGAGGCAAGCGGAGATATCAGCCAGATCGTCAAGCTGATGACTCTGTGCGACGGCAATATCGACCTTTATTCCGGCAACGACGACCAGGTCGTACCGCTCCTTTCCATGGGCGGGATCGGCGTGATCTCCGTTGTGGCCAACGTAGCACCCAAGGCAATGCACGATCTGTGCCAGAAGTTCTTTGACGGAGACGTCAAGGGCGCCGCGAGACTGCAGATGGATACCCACGAGCTCTTTGAGACTCTGTTCTGTGAAGTCAATCCGATCCCTGTCAAGAAGGCCGTTAATCTGATGGGCCTGAACGCGGGTCCTCTCCGCATGCCTCTGACAGAAATGACACCTGCCAACACTGAGAAGCTGCGCAAGGCTATGCAGAATTTTGGCCTGATCTGAGAAACGGATCCTTCAGGACAGACATAAGGAGAAACAACTATGGTAAAGATCATCTTACATGGCTGCAGCGGACGCATGGGCCATATCATCACGGATATCTGTGAGAA
>CADCIK010000034.1 GCA_902801415.1 uncultured Lachnospiraceae bacterium | reverse complement strand
GACACGTCCTGCATTCGGCGGCAACCTGATGGCTACCATCATGTGCCCTGACCACCGCCCTCAGTGCGGTACTGTTCGTCCCGGCGTCTTCAAGAAACCTGAAGCCGGCGAGAACAAGGCAGAAATCATAAAAGAAGATTATCATGTCGCTCCCGAAGACATCCGCACATGCATCCTTGAGACCATCGAAGATGCAGCTGGCGAGATGGTCGATCTCGAAGGCGCTGACATCATCGTATCCGGCGGACGCGGAATGGGCGGCCCTGAGGGATTCAACACCACCCTTAAGCCCCTCGCTGATCTGCTTGGCGGCGTAGTAGGCGCTTCCCGTGCAGCTGTTGACAGCGGCTGGATCGCACACGCTCACCAGGTTGGCCAGACCGGCAAGACCGTTGGACCTAAGCTTTACATCGCTTGCGGTATCTCCGGCGCTATCCAGCACGTTGCCGGCATGAGCAGCTCTGACTGCATCGTTGCCATCAACAAGGATGCTGACGCTAACATCTTCAATATCGCAGACTACGGCGTAATTGGCGACCTCTATGAGGTAGTTCCCGCTCTGACCGCTGAGATCAAGAAGCTGAAAGAGGCATAATATACTTGCAATAATCAGAGGCCGCATGGACCGTATGGTCCGTGCGGCCTTTACTCGACAATAATTCGGGTCGGTTGTGCAGAATTATGGAAAATTGGCGAAAATATACAGTGTTTTTAGATTGATATTTTATTCACAATATGGGATTAGCGTGATATAATAGACTCGTTAAGTACAGAAGCAGATCCTCTGAAAGAGGCATCGGAGTATTTGGGCTTCTGGCTGATCAAGGAGTAAACCATATTATCAACAGAACACAAATGGAGGAAAGAAATGGCAAAGAAAATTGTTTTGGCAGGCGCTTGCCGTACAGCCATCGGTAAGATGGGCGGACAGCTCAGCACAGTAAAAGCAGTCGATATGGGTGCACTCGTAATCAAGGAAGCCCTGAATCGTACAGGCATCGCCGGTGATCAGGTTGATGAAGTTCTCATGGGTTGTGTTATCCAGGCTGGTCAGGGCCAGAACGTAGCCAGACAGGCTTCGATCAAAGCCGGACTTCCCGTAGAAGTTCCTGCAGTTACCATCAACGTAGTATGCGGCTCCGGCCTCAACTGCGTCAATATGGCAGCAGAGAAGATCCTTGCAGGCACAGCTGATATCGTCGTAGCAGGCGGTACGGAGAACATGTCTCTTGCTCCTTATGCTGTTATGCAGGGCCGTTATGGTTACAGAATGAACAATGGCGTTCTGGTTGACACCATGATCAAGGACGCTCTTTGGGATGCATTCAATGACTATCACATGATCAAGACTGCTGACAACGTAGCAGAGCAGTGGGGTCTCACAAGAGAAGAGCTCGACGTCTTCGCAGCAAACAGCCAGAACAAGGCAGTTGCAGCTCAGGAAGCCGGCAGATTCAAAGATGAGATCGTCCCTGTAGAAGTGAAGATGAAAAAGCAGACTGTCATCGTTGACACAGACGAGGGCCCTCGTCCCGGCACAACACCTGAAGGTCTTGCAAAGCTTCGCGCCATCAATGCAGGCGGCGTGACAACTGCAGGTAATGCTTCCGGTATCAATGACGGTGCAGCTTGCGTCATCGTTATGAGCGAAGAGAAGGCTAAAGAGCTCGGCGTAACTCCTATGGCAACATGGGTAGCAGGCGCTCTCGGCGGCGTAGATCCCTCCATCATGGGTGTAGGACCTGTTGCTGCAACCAGAAAGGTTCTTGCAAGAACCGGCCTTACGATCGACCAGTTTGATCTGTACGAGGCAAATGAGGCGTTCGCTGCACAGTCTGTCGCAGTAGGAAAAGACCTCGGCTTCGATCTTTCCAAGCTCAACGTAAACGGCGGTGCGATCGCTCTCGGACATCCCGTAGGAGCTTCCGGATGCCGTATCCTTGTAACTCTGCTTCACGAGATGGTGAAGAGAGATGCTAAGAGAGGCCTTGCTACTCTTTGCATCGGCGGCGGTATGGGCTGCGCTACTATCGTTGAGAGAGACTGATAGAAAACGGAAAGGCTGATCCGGAATCAACCCCGTAATAAAGATCATAGCTTAATCAGATAGTCATATTGCCCCCGGATGATCTTCCGGGGGCAATTTGGTAAATGACAAACCAGGAGGAAATCAAATGAGCAAGAGAAGAGTAGTATTGGCAGGTGCCTGCAGAACAGCGATCGGAACCATGGGCGGCCAGCTTAGTTCCATCCCCGCTCCCGATCTTGGCGCGATGGCGATCAAGGAAGCTCTCAAGAGAGCAGGCGTTAAGCCCGAGCAGGTTGACGAAGTCTATATGGGCAACGTTATCCAGGCAGGCCTTGGACAGAACCCTGCAAGGCAGGCTGCTATCAATGCAGGCATTCCTGTAGAAGTTCCGGCTATCACCATCAACGTTCTCTGCGGCTCCGGCCTTCACTGTGTAAACCTCGCAGCTAAGCTGATCGAGAACGGTGATGCCGATATCGTCGTAGCAGGCGGTATGGAGAGCATGTCCAGAGCTCCTTATCTTGTACAGCAGGGCCGTTTCGGCTATCGTATGGGCAATGCAGCACTGGAGGATTCCATGATCCGTGACGCCCTTACAGACGCTTTTGGCGGCTATCACATGGGTATCACTGCTGAGAACATCGCTGAGGAGTGGGGACTTACAAGAGAGCAGCTCGATGAGTTTGCTGCATGGTCCCAGCAGAAGGCTTCCAAGGCGATCGAGGAAGGCAAGTTCAAGGATGAGATTTTCCCTGTAGAAGTGAAAATGAAGAAAAAGACCGTGGTCGTCGACACAGACGAAGGCCCTCGTCCCGGCACGACCAAGGAGTCCATCGCGAAGCTTCGCCCTGCCTTCAAGAAAGACGGCGTCGTTACAGCCGCTAACTCCTCCGGTATCAATGATGCGGCAGCAGCGATCATCGTTATGAGCGAAGAGAAAGCAAAGGAACTCGGCGTTAAGCCCATGGCAAGATGGATTGCAGGCGAGCTGGCAGGCGTAGAGCCCCGCATTATGGGTATCGGCCCTGTAGCAGCAACCCGCAAGACTATGGCAAGATGCGGCTACACAGTTGACGATTTCGATCTGATCGAAGCAAACGAGGCGTTTGCGGCACAGTCTGTAGCAGTCGGACATGATCTCGGATTTGATCTTTCCAAGCTCAATGTCAACGGCGGCGCGATCGCGCTCGGCCATCCCGTAGGATGCTCCGGTGCCCGTATCCTTGTCACTCTGCTCTATGAGATGGAGAGAAGAGATGCCAAGAAGGGTCTTGCTACACTTTGCGTAGGCGGCGGCATGGGCTGCGCGGCTATCGTAGAGAGAGACTGAACTGCGGAAGATCCGCAAGGCGGACGAAAATAAATACGGTATAAGATAAGGGAGGCCTTCTGAGTGATCAGAAGGCCTCCCTTTGTGCTGCCATGAATTAACTAAAAAAGCTTCGCATTTCTGCGAAGCTTAGAGATGTAAGTGACAAGATTCGAACTCGCGACCTTCTGGTCCGTAGCCAGACGCTCTATCCAGCTGAGCTACACTTACACAACACAAGTATTTTATAAAATGGGAGGGTATTTGTCAACATAAATTTTTAAGGATTTTGATGGAAAAAAGGCGGGAATGAAGAGCAAATGATCAGTATTTCGGCTGTTTTGCGTTCGCTGCATATCGGATTCGAAAATTTCGGAAGAGTTTTGACGGAATATGATCATGTGACAAATGGTTTACTGATTATCTGGCAAAAAAACGGGCAGTATTCCGAAAATAATCCTCAATAATAGCACATCTTCGAAATTCTGTTTCGATCATGCCCTGGTGATTGAGATCATGGCGCAATCGTGCTTGTCTTGGGCGGCTTCCGGGCTATACGATAAAAAGCGTGGAAAAAACGCGGAGGTTTTGCCATGGCATATCAGAAAGACATATCTGCAATTCTCGGATTATCCATTTCTACAGTGAGCAAAGCGCTCAAAGGCTATTCTGACATCAGCGAAGAGACGCGGCAGAGAGTATTAAGGACCGCGGAGGATCTGGACTACCGGTTTCAAAGAGAAGACAGTGTTCAAGGCAGTGTGCATATTTCAGGCGCTGTAGGGCTCATAGCGCCTGCTCTGGCGCAAATGCTGGAATCAGGCTATTACAGGCGGATGCTGCTCGGAATGGCCGAAGAGGCGGCGCGGGAGAAGCGCGACCTGGTGATCATGGGGGAGGAATCAGCCGCAGGAGGCATGAGCTGGAGCGTGCGGAGTATTGCCAGACGGGTCGACGGCCTTTGTATTCTTGCGCGCGGGGAGGACTTCTACCGGGGCAGATTCGCGCAGATCCTGGAAAACAATTTCCCCGTGGTGAGTATTGAACACGAGGCGGCTGGACATATTGCGATCTGCAGCGGGCAGCGGAAGAATATCCGAATGATGCTTACCTGGCTGAAAAGCATGGGGCATTGCTCCGTGGCCTTGACAGCCTGCCGGAGTCCTGAATCCAAGAGGACAGGAGCGATCTTCCGTTCAGAGGCGGAAAAGCTCGCTATGGGCGTCAGAGAGGTCGAGGAGAGCGTTCTCGTGATGACAGAGGCTGTTGGACGTCCGGAAGATCTGGAGGCTTCCTGTGTGGTCTTCAGAACCTGTGAAGAGGCGGAGCAGGCCGTCAGGAGGTGGGAGAAGGCGGGATGGAATGTGCCCGGGGATATTTCCGCGGCGGCCCTGGAAGGGGTTTATGACGGCTTGGGGCGGGAGATGGGCGCCCGGATCGCATGTGTGCGGACAGATCCCGCCGCGATCGGCAGAGAGGCGGTCCGAAGGCTGATCGGGATCACGGAACATCCGGAGACGGACAGCGGGGAGAGGATCCTTGTGAGCGGAGAACTGAACACCGGCGAAACAGTTGCGGATCTGGTGCGAAATACACTCGAAAAAGTTGAGTAAATACGAAAACCGACTTAAAACGGTGTATAATCCGCTGAATCAAGCGACGGGATCCATAAAGTATTGCAGTGTATCAACGAAAAATCGATATTGTGAAAGCAGGTGGAGATTACATGAAGAAGAGAAGCGCTGCTGCTTTGAACTGTCTGCTTTGCGCTGCTGTGCGGGATGTGCTGAAAACAGAAAAAAGCAGCAGGCGCTGCCTCGCGTCTGCTGCCGGTGATAATTGTCAAAATAGTGCGGATAACAGGACTTGAACCTGCACGGGGGATCCCACCAGAACCTAAATCTGGCGCGTCTGCCAATTCCGCCATATCCGCATGTCCGTTTACATAAAGGATCAGATAATAGAGAAGTATTAAATAGCCGAAAAGTTCCGGATAATAAAAAACAGCCGAGCATCGAATAGCGGCTGATCAGGGACAGATGAGACATGGGGGATTCGAACCCCCGACAACTTGATTAAAAGTCAAGTGCTCTACCAACTGAGCTAATGTCCCGGAGCTGGGCTAGTCGGATTCGAACCAACGAATGCAGCAGTCAAAGTGCTGTGCCTTACCACTTGGCGATAGCCCAATGGAAAAAAGCATTAAAAAAAGGTGGGTAATGGGACTCGAACCCACGGTCTCCAGAACCACAATCTGGCGCGTTAGCCAACTACGCCATACCCACCATGCAAAATATAAAACCGATCAATATCGGTAATATGCCCGAAGGGACTCGAACCCCCGACACCCGGCTTAGAAGGCCGGTGCTCTATCCAGCTGAGCTACGGACACATAACTCCGGCAGAAGATCAAGCCGTTCACAACTGCCTAAAAAAGGCAATTGTTAAAGCGGGTGATGGGAATCGAACCCACATATCTAGCTTGGAAGGCTAGTGTTCTACCACTGAACTACACCCGCAAATTAATGAAGGATTATGAACTTGCAATTTGAATCGGGGTGACAGGATTCGAACCTGCGACCTCCTGGTCCCAAACCAGGCGCTCTAGCCAAGCTGAGCTACACCCCGGAGACCAATCTCAAATGCAAGAGTAATTATAAGTTGAACGGGGAATATTGTCAACACTGTTTCCGGATTTTTTTTTGCGCATTTTTCCCGGGGCCATTACAGGTATCGGAGATCATAGGATTCGATCCGGCCTTCGGAAAGCGTCAGGATTATAAAGCTGGGCTTGCGGGGCTCCTGCCTGGGCCATGAGAGACTGCCTGGATTGAGGAGCAGGATCCCGCCGTCCATTTCAGCGACGGGCATATGGGAGTGGCCGAATACCGCGATCTGTGCGTGATGGCGCACTGCCTCCTGTCTGACTTCGTCATATCCCTTGAAAAGGCTTCTCCGATGGCCGTGGGTCATGAAGATCCGGATCCCGCACAGCTCAATGACCCGCTCATACGGCGCGTCTGTAAAGAAATCATTGTTGCCTGCCACATAGTAGAAGGGGACGTCCGTGAGTTCCTGATAGACCAGCTCACTTCCCTCGAAGTCGCCGGCATGCAGGAGCACGTCAAAATCCCGCTCTTTGGCCAGGATCCGCAGGAATACATCGTCCTGTGCATGAGTGTCGCTGATGATCAGGATCTTCATTTGTTGTCACCGCAAGCTTCTGCGCAGGCTGAAGCAGAGTTCAATACAGAAGCGGTGTCTGCATCCTTGGCTGTTGCGCCGGACTGTTTCCATGTATCAAACAGGGAGAGCATAGCGCGAAGAGCTTTGCCGCGATGGCTGATCGCGTTTTTCTCTTCCTCGGTGATCTCTGCGCTTGTCTTGCCGTATTCGGGAAGATAGAAGAAGGGATCGTATCCGAAGCCGTTGAGCCCGAATATCCCACGGGCGATCACGCCTTCCATGGCTCCGAGAACCACGTGTTCGGATCCGTCAGGAAAGACAGCGCCGACAGCTGCCACGAAACGCGCTGTGCGCTTTTCATCGGGCACATTCTCCATGCGCTTCATGATCTGTTCCATCTTGTAGTTGTAATCCGTGTCATAACCCAGATAGCGGGCGGAATAGATACCGGGCTCGCCGCCGAGCGCGTCGATCACAAGTCCGGAGTCATCAGACATGACCGTGATCTGCGTGTTCTCGGTGTCCAGAGACAGAGTGCCTTCCGCTTTCTTTTTCCGGATCAGATCTGCGACAGCTCTCGCCTTGATCAGAGCGTTCTCCTCGAAAGAAGTGCCGTTCTCATCGGGATCGGCTTCCACGCCTGCCTCCCGCATGGAGAGTACTTCTGTGTCGGGATCGGTGATGATATCGCGGATCTCACGGATCTTTCCCTTGTTGCCTGTTGCGAATATGATCAGCTGTTTCATGTTTATAACCTTTCGCTTGTCATAGGCGGAAACCTGTGACCTCCATAGTTAAAGTGATCTCGGGCCAAAATATACAGATCTATTTCCGCCCGTTCCTCCTGCATATGATGACGTCAGTTTCCGGACTTTCTCGGAGGTTTGGGCCCCGGGAACATGTAAAAATAGGTCTTGAGCATACCGTTGTAGATCTTGCGGTTTTTGGCCGCTTTGACACCCAGCGCCTCTTCACAGCCGCTGAAGGACGTGATCAGGTACATGGACCAGGTATCCAGCTTCCGGTAGGCGTCACCGAGCTCTTTGTAGAGCCTTTTGATCGAATCCTCCTCGGATCCCGTCAGCCGCTCACCGTAAGGCGGATTTGTCACTATAAAACCGTACTTGCGGGGGTGGGAGAGCTTGGAGACAGGCCGCGTCTGGAAATGGATCAGATGATCCACGCCGGCCAGCTTTGCGTTGGCCCTCGCGGCAGCGATGGCTTCGGGATCGATATCATAACCCTGCAGGTCTGTCTCTATGTCGGGCGTCTCAAGATCCAGCGCCTCATCCCGGCTGTCTTTCCATAAGGAAGGGGAGACCAGGTGCTTCCAGGTCTCTGCCGTAAAGGTGCGGTTGACACCGGGCGCGATGTTGGCTGCGATCATTGCGGCTTCGATCGGGAATGTACCGCTTCCGCAGAAGGGATCCACAAGGATTCTTCCGGGTCTCCAGGGCGTGAGCGCGAGGAGTCCGGCTGCCAGGTTCTCGGCGATCGGCGCTGTGACTTTATATTTGCGGTAGCCTCTCTTATGCAGAGATTCGCCGGTCGTGTCCAGAGCGGCGGTGACTTCATCTTTCATCAAAAAGACGCGGACCGGATAAGAATCCCCTGTCTCAGGGAATCGTTCCAGCTTGTATACCTTCTTCATCCTCTCGACCATTGCCTTCTTCATAATGGACTGTATGTCTGAAGGAGAGAAGAGCTTACTCTTGACGCTGGCTGCCTTGGTGACCCAGAACCGCGCGTCAGAGGGAAGAAAGTCCTCCCAGGGAAGTGAAAGCGTGCCCTGGAAGAGCTCTTCAAATGTCTCCGCATGGAAAGAACCTACCTTGAGCAGGACGCGTTCACCTGTGCGCAGGCAGATATTGGCCCTTGCGATCGCCTCCTCGTCGCCCAGGAAGGTCACGCGGCCGTCCGTGACTTCGGTGATCTCATAGCCGATGTCATAGATCTCATTTTTCAGGACGCTCTCCATGCCGAAGTGGCAGGGAACGATCAGTTCGTATTGGGACATCTGTATTTCTCCGTTTATTTGCTGATTCTTTTTTGTCAGTAAACATCATAACTGGGATGGCAGGTTTGCGCAAGAGCAGGGGATATCCGGGAAATAAAAAACAGAAATGTGAGGCATACCCCTGCAAAATTACGTTGAATTCGCGGGATTCACATAGATTCTTCCTCTCGCTGCGGAGGGAACCGCTTTTCCAAAACTCGCCGGCCGCTCTGATGACCGGCCGGCTCAGACAGGTTGGGCTTTCGGGCTGCAGGAGCTGCAGCCCTCATTCCCTCCTTCGTTCGGGAAGAATCCGGTTCATCATTTCCGCTCATTCAAAGTAATTTTTCGGGGTATGCCGCACGCACTGTAATTATTCTTCACCGCAATAACTCTGCGGGGTTCACATCCTAGTATAAAAAAGGAGCTGCCCGTAAGGGCAGCTCCTCATGTTATTGCGTAAGAATTATTCCGATCAGACTATTCCCTGAGCTTCCATAGCATTGAGGACTTTCAGGAAGCCGGCGATGTTAGCGCCTGCGACATAGTTGCCTTCCATGCCGTACTTCTTGGAAGCTTCGTCGATGTTGTGATAGATGTTGACCATGATGGTCTTGAGCTTGGCGTCGACTTCTTCGAATGTCCAGCTCAGTCTCTCGGAGTTCTGGCTCATTTCCAGAGCGGAGGTAGCTACGCCGCCTGCGTTGGAAGCCTTGCCGGGAACGAAGAGAACGCCGCTGTCCTGCAGGTACTGAGTTGCCTCAAGAGTAGTGGGCATGTTAGCGCCTTCGCAGACTGCGGTAACGCCGTTAGCGACCAGAGCCTTAGCGTCTTCGAGATGCAGCTCGTTCTGGGTTGCGCAAGGCAGAGCGACATCCACTTTGATGGACCAAACGCCGCGGCCTTCGTGATACTCTGCGGAAGGTCTTGCAGCCTTGTACTCAGTCAGTCTTGCGCGCTTGACTTCTTTGACTTCCTTCAGAAGAGCAACGTCGATTCCTTCGGGATCATAGATCCAGCCGGTGGAATCGGAGCAGGTGACAACCTTGGCGCCGAGCTGCTGAGCCTTCTCGATCGCATAGATCGCGACATTGCCGGCACCGGAAACAGCGACAGTCTTGCCTTCCAGGCTCATGTCGTGGCACTTGAGGAGCTCCTCAGTGAGGTAAACAAGGCCGTAGCCTGTAGCCTGGGTTCTTGCCAGGGAGCCGCCGTATGTGAGACCCTTGCCGGTCAGAACGCCTTCATAGATGTTGCGGATTCTCTTGTACTGGCCATAAAGGAATCCGATCTCACGTCCGCCTACACCGATGTCGCCTGCGGGTACGTCTGTGTCAGCGCCGATGTGTCTGTAGAGCTCAGTCATGAAGCTCTGGCAGAAAGCCATAACTTCTCTGTCGGATTTGCCCTTGGGATCGAAGTCGGAACCGCCCTTGCCGCCGCCGATGGGAAGGCCGGTCAGGGAGTTCTTGAAGACCTGCTCGAAGCCGAGGAACTTGATGATACCGAGGTTTACGGAAGGATGGAAGCGAAGACCTCCCTTGTAAGGGCCGATGGCGCTGTTAAACTGGATGCGGTAACCGTTATTGACCTGGACCTGACCCTTGTCGTCTACCCACGGTACACGGAACAGGATCTGGCGCTCGGGAGTTGTCAGACGCTCAAGAAGCGCTTCTTTTCTGTACTTGTCCTCGTCTGCCTCGATCACGACGCGCAGGGACTCGAGAACTTCTTTCACTGCCTGATGGAACTCGGGCTGTGCGGGGTTCTGTGCGATCACTCTCTCCAGGATTTCATCAACATATGACATTTTCGTTTCCTCCTTCAGATTTGTTTCTTGCAGCAGTACGCAGATCGATCCAATAATGGGATTTGAGTATTATTGTATACAATCCTGCGTCTAAATGAATGCTTCGCCGAAAAATGCCTTTGGGCATAATCAACAAAGCGAACATTGCTTTCTGTTTTTTGATATTATAAAACGCCCAATTATGTTATGCAATATGGCAAAATATAAAACCACGGGCGTATAGAACTGTATAATTTGTGTATATTTTACAATAATAATTGTATACATGTGTACAATAAACTGGTTTTTGTGCAATTTGACGCTTTAAATGGGCAAATTGTTAGAAACAAAAAACTCCTCCGGACCCGCGGGGATCCGAAGGAGAAAATGTACCTGTAATCGTCACTGTATTCAGTTTACCGGTTTTACAGAAGCGCGATATGTGCTTCTTCGCAGGCTGCGATGACTTCTTCGGGCCAGATGGAGCTGTGCACTTCACCGATGTGCGCCTTCCTGAGAAAGAACATACAGATACGGGACTGGCCGATTCCGCCGCCGATGGTGAAGGGAAGCGTCTCTTCGAGAACAGCTTTCTGGAAGGGAAGTTCTGCTCTCTCAGGGCAGCCCGCTTTTTCAAGCTGCTCGCGGAGCGCCTGCGCGTCGACGCGGATTCCCATGGAGGAGAGCTCCAGAGCGATGTCGAGAACAGGGTAGTAGACCAGAATGTCCGCGTTGAGCTTCCAGTCGTCGTAGTCGGGCGCGCGGCCGTCGTGAGGCTCGCCGGACGCGAGCTTGTCTCCGATCTGCATCAGGCAGACGGCTCCTTTTTCGCGGCAGATCAGGTATTCGCGTTCCTTGGCTGTCTTTCCGGGATACAGAGCTTCCAGCTCAGCAGTTGTGATGAAAAAGATGTCGTGGGGAAGGATCTCTTCGATATAGTCGTAGCGGATCGCCATATACTTCTCAGTCTTGCGGAGAACCCTGTAGACATTCTGCACGACTGTGCGGAGGGTCTCCATAGTGCGGTCCTCTTTGGTGATGATCTTTTCCCAGTCCCACTGGTCGACGTAGATCGAGTGGATGTTGTCTGTGTCTTCATCGCGGCGGATGGCGACCATATCCGTGTAGAGGCCTTCACCGACGCTGAAGCCGTATTTGCCGAGCGCGTAGCGCTTCCATTTGGCGAGGGAATGAATGACCTCCGCCATCTCGCCCGATTCCTTGATATCAAAGGCTACGGGGCGCTCCACACCATTTAAGTTGTCATTAAGTCCGGACTCGGGACGGAGAAAAAGCGGCGCGGATACGCGGCGCAGATTCAGGCGCTCGGCCAGAAGATTCTGGAAGAAGTCCTTTACGGTCTTAATGGCGATCTGGGTCTCATGCAGATCCAGCGCTGATTCATAGTGCTCGGGGATGATCAATCTTTCCATAGCGGCCTTTCCGTCGGACACAGAATCCATCGTGCCCGGCAATCCATAAAAGTGGGTTCAAAATTATTCATTATTTAAACGCAATTCGCAGAAAAATGCAACAACGGATTGTGAAAGGTCTGCTATACTGCTAAGTATGGGTGAAGAAATTAAAATCTCGGTCCGGGATCTGGTGGAATTCGTGCTGCGGTCCGGCGATCTGGATGAGGGCTCGTCCGGCGTTACGGAGGAGGCCATGCTGGAAGGCGCCAGGATGCACAGGAAACTGCAGCGGGAAGCAGGACCTGAATATACGGCGGAAGTGCCGCTGTCCATCTATTATCCCGTTTTTCTGCCGCAGGAAAAGGGCGTGGAAGGCTCTGCGGAGGAGGAAAACAGCGCGAAATGCTCCGCAGAGGAGGAGAATAGCGCGGAAAGCCCTGCGGAGGAGGAGGCGGCGGAGCAGGCCGCAGTTCTTCTGGAGGGAAGGGCAGACGGCATCTTTTACGGCAGCGACCCGGAGCGGCCGATTTTCGGCGATGCCTGGACCATTGATGAGATCAAGACTACATACAAAAAGATTTCGGGGCTTACGGAACCTGAGCCGGTGCATCTGGCACAGGCAAAGTGCTATGCATATATATACACCGTACAGAATGATCTCGATGTGGTCAGGGTGCGTATGACATATTGCAGTCTGGCGACGGAACAGGTCAAGCGGTTTACCGAGGAGTACACGGCAGCGGAGATCGGGGCATGGTTCGATGACCTCATGAGGGAGTATTCCCGCTGGGCAGGACTGGAGATCCGCTGGCGGAGGATCCGTGACACGTCCCTTCGGGACCTGGAGTTCCCGTTTTCCTACAGGCCCGGTCAGCGGGATCTTGCCGTCCACGTATATCACACGATCTGTCACGGCAAAAAGCTGTTTCTGGAGGCGCCTACAGGAACCGGCAAGACGATCTCCGCGGTATTTCCGGCACTCAAAGCTATGGGAGAAGGGAAGGCAGACAGGCTTTTCTATTTCACTGCCAAAACAGTGACCGGGCAGGTCGCCATGGAGACCTTTTCGATCCTGAGAGAACAGGGAATGCGGCTCAAGAGTGTGCAGCTCACGGCCAAAGACAAGATCTGCCCCATGGAGACAAGGCTCTGTACGCCCGAGGCTTGTCCGCGGGCAAAGGGGCACTATGACAGGGTCAATGAGGCGCTGTTCGATCTTTTGACCAAAGAGGAAAATGTGAGCAGGGAAGTCCTGCTCGCGTATGGAGAAAAGTATCAGGTATGCCCCTTTGAACTGGGGTTGGATGTCTCCCTGTTCACCGACGCGATGATCGGGGATTATAATTATCTCTTTGACCCGCACGCAAGGCTGCGGCGGTTCTTCGCGGAGGGAAAGAGCAGAGACAAGTATCTGTTCCTTGTGGACGAGGCTCACAACCTGGTGGACAGAGGCAGGGATATGTACAGCGCGTCCCTGTCCAGAGAAGAGGTGCGCGTCTTCCGCAGCGTGATCCGGGATGTTTATCCGGCTCTGTGGAAGAAACTCGGAAAGCTTCTGACAGCCTTTAAGCCTTACAAAGAGGCGTTTGAAGATGAAGGCGCTCTGCCGCCGGGAACCCGCTTTCTGGAAGTGATGGGCGGCAGGGAAAAGGTCCTTCTGGCGGAAGAGATCGAGGCGGCAGCAGATGCTGCGTATAAAGTCCTGGAGGAGATGCGATCCATCCTGGGTGAACAGAGGAAGGGGAATGATACAGCGGACCGGGAAGCGGCCGCACAGGTGCAGGAGAACTTCCTGACGGCGTATTTCGACCTGTCCCATTTTCTGATGATCTACGAGGGGATGGAGGAAGGATATCAGATCTATATCGACAAAGGAGGCAGGGAAGACCTCACGATCCGGTTGTTCTGCGTGGATCCATCTGGTAAACTATCGGAGTGCCTGCAGAAAGGAGAGGCGAGCGTACTCTTTTCGGCGACGCTGCTGCCTATCCGCTACTACAAGCGGCTGCTGGGCGGCACGGACGAGGATTATGAAGTTTATGCAAGATCCTCTTTCGACCCGGAAAAGCTGGGCCTTTTCATCGCGGGCGACGTGACAAGCCGTTTCCGCATGCGGGGCACAGAGCAATATGAGAGGATCGCGGCGTGTATTCACAGCACTGTATCGCAAAGGCACGGCAACTATATGGTGTTTTTCCCCTCCTATAAGTTCCTGGATAAGGTCCTTGAGCGATATGGAGAAATGTATCCGGAGGACGATGAGACCGCTTTCGCCGTGCAGAGTCCGATGATGACGGAAGTGGAACGGGAGGCCTTTCTGGAGCGCTTTGAAGAGGCACGGGATGACAGGAGCCTGATCGGATTCTGTGTCCTGGGCGGCATTTTCAGCGAGGGGATAGACCTGCGGCAGGACCGCCTGATCGGCGCGCTGATCGTGGGAACCGGGTTCCCTCAGGTCTGCGCGGAGAGGGAGATCCTTAAGCAGTTTTTTGACAGCGACGGAGAAAACGGATTTGACTATGCATACCGTTTTCCCGGCATGAATAAGGTCCTGCAGGCAGCAGGGCGCGTCATCCGGACGGCGAAGGACGTCGGAGTAGTGGTGCTCATGGACGACCGGTTCCGCACAAGCCAGTATCAGCGGCTGTTTCCGGCGGAGTGGAGAGTGAGCCGTCTGACCGACAGCTTCGGAATTGGGGATAAAGTTTCGAGGTTTTGGGACGAATGGCTGTGATTGTGGATAACTTTGTGGACAATGGGGATTTCTTTTCGGAAATTGCACTTTTTCTATTGCAAAATTGATAGAAATATGGTATTTGGAAAGACCCCTGCAAGATTAAGGAGGAATGACAACTATGTGGGCTGAAGAAAGCGTGATTTATCAGATCTATCCCCTGGGTATGTGCGGCGCACCTTATGAAAATGACGGAGTGCAGGCGCACAGGATCCTGGAAGTGAAGGACTGGATCCCCCACCTGAAAAAGCTGGGGATCACGGCAGTCTATTTCTGCCCGGTCTTTGAATCGGATACACATGGCTACAACACGAGAGATTACAAGAAGATCGACTGCAGGCTCGGCACCAATGAGGACTTCAAAGAAGTCTGCGATGCGCTGCACAGGGAAGGGATCCGCGTGATCCTGGACGGCGTGTTCAATCATGTCGGCCGCGGCTTCACACAGTTTGTTGACGTTTTGAACAGAAAATGGGATTCTCCCTACAGAGACTGGTTCAATGTGAGTTTTGACGGCAATTCCCCCTACAACGACGGCCTCTGGTATGAGGGCTGGGAGGGTCATTACGACCTGGTCAAGCTCAACCTGAGAAACGAAGCTGTGATCGGGCATATCTTTGACGCGATCCGTTACTGGGTGGAATATTTTGACATCGACGGACTGCGCCTTGACGTCGCGTACTGTCTGGACAGAGATTTCATCAGAAGGCTGCGCGGATTTACGGATACGCTCAAGCAGGATTTCTACCTGATCGGCGAGATCCTGGGCGGCGACTACAAGACCGTCATGGGAGAAGGAAAGCTCCACAGCGCGACCAACTATGAGTGCTATAAAGGCCTGTTCTCCAGCTTTAACAGCATGAACATGTTTGAGGTCAACCATTCGCTCATGCGCCAGTTCGGATCGGATCCCTGGTGTCTCTATCGCGGATATCACCTGCTGTCCTTTGTAGACAACCATGACGTGACGAGAGTCGCGAGTGTTCTCACCAACAAAAAGCACCTGCCGCTCATCTACGCACTGGCCTTCGGAATGCCCGGTATTCCCTGCATCTATTACGGAAGCGAGTGGGGGATCGAAGGGGACAAGAAACAGGGGGATCCCGCACTGCGTCCCCGCATTGAGAAGCCGGAGTGGAACGAACTCACTACCTGGATCAGCAAACTCGCCGCTGCCAAAAAATCGTCGCCGGCGCTCTGCTACGGCAATTTCAGGAGCGTCGTCCTTACCAACAAGCAGTGCATCTTCGAGATGAAGACGGAAGGTGAGAGAGTGCTCGTCGCGATCAACGCGGACGATCAGGAATATGTGGCGCATTTTGACGCGGGATGCGGCACGGCGGTAGATCTGATCACCGGAAAAGCGCACGATTTTGGCGGAGGAAGCAGACTCCCCGCCTACAGTGCCGCATACTGGAAGATGGAGAAATAGTAGTTGGGTGATTTGTAAGGCGCATAGCCGGAAAAGAGGAAAAAATGAGAATTGTTTTGATCGCGGCACTGCTTCCCTGTGTTTTACTGGGTTATTATATTTTCAGAAAGGACTCTGTTGAGAGTGAGCCTTCAGGCCTTCTGGTAAAGCTGTTCCTTCTCGGCTGCCTTTCGACGATCCCGGCAGTCATATTGGAGTCGATCGGCATGTACATCCTGGGGGCGATCGGCCTGACGGGAACACTGCTCGTTGTGATCGAGAATTTCCTGGTGGTGGGAGTTGCTGAAGAGTTCAGCAAACGATTTATGCTAAGGATCGGAAGCTGGAATGACCCTGCTTTCAATTACCTGTTCGACGGCGTCGTATACGGCGTGTTTGTGGCGCTGGGCTTCGCGGGTCTTGAGAACATCGGCTATATCATGGGATTTGGCCTGGAAGTGGCTCCGATCCGCGGCCTGGCGGCGATCCCTCTGCATGCGATCTGCGGATTGTTCATGGGCCATTTCTACGGACTTGAGAAGGCGTATACCCGCTACGGATATGCGGATGCAGCCCGAAAGAGCCGTTTCCTCAGCCTTTGGATCCCTGTCCTGATCCATGGCTTCTATGATTTTGCCGCCTCCATGGAAGCGGATGTGTACCTGTATGTGTGGATTGGATTTGTGATCGTGATGGATATCCTTGCGATCAGGATGGTCAGAAAATACGCAGCGGGCGACCAGGCGTTCTGAGCCGGCAGATTGAAAACCGGATCAGAAATTATGAAAAAACTGTTGACACGCGGTGGGCGCTGAGGTATATTAATTATCGTCCACCGCGAGAAACGGTGAGATATGCGATAGTAGTACAGTTGGTAGTACGCCACCTTGCCAAGGTGGAGGTCGCGAGTTCGAGCCTCGTCTATCGCTCTGATGGAACTGAGTTTCCATTACAACTACATAAATGCGATAGTAGTACAGTTGGTAGTACGCCACCTTGCCAAGGTGGAGGTCGCGAGTTCGAGCCTCGTCTATCGCTCTAAGGGAACTGAGAGATCAGTTCCTTTTTTGTTGTAATTGTTTGTGATCAGGCGCAGTACGCTGAGGGCGGGGGCCGGCACTTGCTGGCAGATGATGCACAGATGACACAGACACAAAAAAAACGGACATCAGCGGGGAGGCAGCTCCCGTTTGATGTCCGTTTTAATTTTGTGCGCCCGGCGGCGCACGTTTCTAACGGGTGAAAGTCCCGAATCCGCCCGGTAGTGGGAAGGATACAGCCGAAGGCAAGGGTGTCCACCGTGA
>CADCIK010000033.1 GCA_902801415.1 uncultured Lachnospiraceae bacterium | reverse complement strand
GTGTTGCACATGCGGTCCACCCGGTAATTGGTGATCCCTTCCCTGGCGTCCGAATAGGCGCACATATAGTAATTATTGTCGTCCCATAAAAGTGCATAGGGACTCACAATATACTCCGCTCCGCCATGCCGCAGAAACCGCTCCTTGGACGCGTTGTAGTCAAAATACTGAAACCGGATCTTGGTTCCCGCGTTGATCGCATCTGTGATCGTATCAACGATATACAGAAGCTGGTGGTTGTCCGCCTTGAGCCGGTCCGCCACATACATGTGCCGGGTCAGCTTGTCCGCCTGTCCCCTGCTGGTCATCTTCTTGAGCTTGTCGATCAGCACGGCGCTCTTTTCCTTAGAGATAAAACGGCAGGAGGATACTGCATCGATCAGCAGCTTGAGCTCGGGAACTTCCAGGCTTCGGCTTCCAAAGAAAAACGAATTCTGCGTACTGCGGACCGTGATAATGTCAAAGCCCTCTTTGACCAGAATATCAATATCATCTTTCACCGTCTTGCGCGACGCGTGCGCGTCCTCCGCCTGAAAGATCTCCACCAGTTCCGATGTTGTGACAGGATGTTCCTCATCCGTGTTTTCAAATAAATACCTCAGCAGTCTGAACGGCCGCTGCTTGTTGCGAATACCTTCCTTGCTCATCCCCTGATCACCCTGTTTTATACCTGTCCCCTGCTTTATGTCTCTGCCTGCTTTTCTGTCCTGTGCCGCTATGCCTCTCTGCGGCTTATTCCCCGGCCTTTTTCTTCTGGATCATATAGTTGATGCGGGTTGAGAGATGCTCTCCCAGAAGATGGGATCCGATCGTGACCATCTTCATCTTGGTCCCGGGAATGACGATCATCCTTCCCTTGAGCGCGCCATCCACGCCCTCCCGCGCGGCTTGTCTGGCCGTGATCTGTTTACCGGAGACCAGTACGCCCGAATTGTCATTGAACGCCGTGTCAACCGGTCCCGGGCACAGGCAGGATACTTTTACAGGACTCCCGGCCTGCCGAAGCTCCTCGTGGATCGCCTCTGTGAGCCGCACCACGTAGTTCTTGGACGCGTAGTAGCTGGAGAAGGTGGGTCCCGATGTGAATCCCGCGCAGGATCCCACGTTGAGAAGGATGCCGTGCCCGTTTTTTACCATCTCGCGTAAGAACAGCTTGGACAAAATATGGACCGACGTCACGTTCAGGTCGATCAGCGTCAGTTCCTTGTCCAGGTCCGTCTCCAGAAAGCGCCCGTAAACGCCCATTCCCGCGTTGTTGACAACAAAGTCGATATTTTCAGCCCCTGCCTTCCCGCAGGCTTCATTGAAAAGGCGCATACACTCCTCTCTGGAAGACAGGTCCGCCGGGATCACGATCACATCCCGGTCCGGATACTTATTAAGGATCTGACTGCGCAGCTTCTGCAGACGGTCCTCCCTGCGGGCCGTCAGGATCAGGTCATAGCCTTTTACCGCCAGATATTTGGTGATCTCCATGCCGATGCCGGCACTGGCGCCTGTTACTAATGCGTACATAAAAAGTCCCTTTCCTGTTTTGACACTGCGGGTTCCCGCAGCCGTTTAGTCGTCCTCGTCTTCCCTTTCGAACTGGACCCACTCGCCGTCCATATCGACAAAGAGTGTATCTCCCTCAAAATGGTAGTCGTAAGTCTCGCCTCCGACATGATCCTCCTTCAGGATCTGGTCCCTGCTGTACCAGACAATATCCGCATCTCCCATGGAACCGGTATGGTTCTCCCGAAGGACGATCGCGGGCGGATAATTGCTCGCGTCATTCTGCAGGATCTTGTCATTGAGCAGGTACTTGCCGGGAACATAGTCATATTCCTGCGGTCTGTCGTGTTTGGTGAACAGGAATGTGGATGTGATCTCCTCAAAAGCAGCATCCATCCTGGCCTGTTCTTCATCAGAGCTGCCCTCGTGCGCAATTCTCTGGACGAGCAGAGTGCCTCCGTTATGCTCCATTGCCGTATAGATCGTTTTCAGTCCTGATCCGCTGTCGTCTTTGATCGCCGTCGTGAAGCCCCACGCCTCGCGGCCTCCGCCGAAGTATCCCTCGCTGCGCTCGATCTGTGAGTGGTCATAGTTGCCCTCTATATCTCCAAGCACTTCGTCCGTAGTCTCGTCCCATATATAGGAGAACTCCAGCATGTTGGTGCCTGCTTCCGATTCCCCGTACACAAAGTCGACTGTATTGCGGCCTTCGTTGACGTAAAACAGTCTTTTGTCATAATAGACCAGCCATCCGTCCTCGTTCTCATAGGTCACGAACGCCAGCGGATCCCTGCCTGACGCGTCAATATTGGCAATGCCGGTGCTCACCCCGGAGCTCTTGATGTATTCGATCCACTCGCCGCTCTGCTGCAGATACAGATAATCGCCTTCAATGGTGTAGTAATAAGATTCGCCGCCCACATAGTCCTCTTTGATCAGGCCGTCTCTGGCAAGCCAGATGATCGGAACGGTGTCCTGAATACTGATCTTACCCGTATGATCCGCGTTCAGAAGCACAAAGGTGGCATAATTCTCGGGATCGCCTTGCAGGGACTCCTCATTCAGCACATACTTGCCGGGAACATAGTCATACTCCTCCTGCGGCTCAAAGTCCTCGAATTCGAAGCTGCCCATAGTGTTGGCCATTGCATCCTCGATCTGCTGCTCGGTTTCTTCGTCATCCTCTGTGTAGCGGTCTCTCTCAATAAAGAGCACGCCTTCGTTGTATTCGACGGCCGTAAAGCCGACCTTGGATTTCCATCCTTCGCGGATCACATCCGCGTAAAAGGCCCATATATCGGTCCTTCCGCCAAAATATCCCTCGCCCCGCTGGATCCTCTCACTGTCGTACTGGATCAGCGCATCCGCAAGCGCAAGGTCCGTCGAAGTGTTGGGGATATAGCGGACGACCAGCTTGTTGGTGCCGCTGCTCTCTCCCGTGTATACAAATTCCACAGCGTCGCTGCGCTCGTTAACTTCAACCAGCTCGCTGTCATATCGGGCAGACCATCCGTCTTCACTCTCATACTTTTCTCCGGTAAAGTTGGCGGCCACTGCAGTGTTTATGAACTGCGGCGCGTATTCCTCTTCCGCGAATTCTTCCGCAGTTTCCCCCTCTGCGGCTTCTTCCGTCTCTGCTGCTTCCGCTGTTTCTGCTGTCTGTACATCCTCTGTTTTACTGCCTGCTGTGGATGACCCGCAGCCGGCAATAACCGCAGCAGCCGTGAAGGCACACATACAGGTGACCAGAAGTTTATTTCTCATTTCCCCAAACCTCCGTTAATTGTTATCATTCCAACATTTGTTTCAGAACTAATGCTTTCTCAATATAAATGTCCAATTTATACTATATCACAATTTCGAACAGATTATATGGTAGATCGGGATAGAATCCCGTTGACAACCTGTTTTTTTCGAGGTATACTATCATTCGTTCGCAGGAGTGGCGGAATGGCAGACGCGCAGGCTTCAGGTGCCTGTTATGGCAACATAGTGTGGGTTCAAGTCCCATCTCCTGCATCTGCATTATTTAACTCTTTGCAGATCATACGCGGAAGTGTCGGAACTGGCAGACGAGCAAGACTAAGGATCTTGTGGTGGGTACACCGTGTGGGTTCAAGTCCCATCTTCCGCAGTAAGAGAAAGAAGGTGCTGTTCTACAGCACCTTCTTTTTTAGTATGATCCACCCTTATGTTCCTGTATTGAAATAGCCTGCCGATCGTTCATACAATGGCTTTCTTCATCCATTTTCCTCTGTAGAGACGGATCAGGAAGATCAGTCCGCGGAAGCACAGTTCAAGCGCCATCGCGGTCCAATACCCGCGCAGCCCCAGGCGGGGAACCAGTACCAATGCCAGCATAATGCGCACGCACCACATACTCACGAGATTCATCACGCTTGGTCTGAGCGTATCGCCCGCGCCTCTGAACACGCCTGCGCAGCATATGGACGCGCCGTAGAGCGGTTCCGCGATCAGCTCCAGTCTGAGGACCTCCGTCCCGAGCGCAGCGACTTCCGCGCTGCTGGTGAGCATGGAGCAGACGAACGGCGCGCCAAGGTACATGAGCACCGCTGTAAATCCCATCAGGACCATACCCAGATAGACCGATACCCGGGAGAAGCTCTTTGTCAGGTCGCTCCTTCCCGCGCCGATGGTCTGTCCGATGATCGCGGTTGCCGCGGCACCGATTCCATAGCCGGGCATATAGCAGAGACTTTCCGCTGTGATCGCCAGAGAGTTGGCCGCGACCGCCACTGTCCCCAGTCCGGCCACTATTTTGGTGCCGGCCACATAGGCGCTGCACATGAAGATCTGGTCAAAAGAGAGCGGGATCGCGATCCTCGCAGCGTTGGCCATTGTATGCTTTCTCCAGCGCCAGCTGCCTTTGTTACGAAGGGAGATTCTCCTGTTCCGGGTACTGATCAGGTAGAGCGCTGCAAGCGAAATAATGACTTCCGAAAGCGCTGTGCCAAGCGCTGCACCGACTACGCCAAGTCCGGCACCGGGAAGCGTGACTGCAAGACCAGCTATGTGCACGGTCCTTGCAGGGAAGATCAGCAGCATATTGAGCACGACATCCAGAAGACACACGAGCGCCGAAAGCATGCTCGGCGTCTTCATATCGCCGGTGCTCTGCATCATACCGGCCGATAGCTGCCGGATCAGAATAAAAGGAATGGACATGCAGTAGATGCGGAAATAGGCTGTCGAATTCGCAAGGATCTCCTTCTCTCCCCCCAGCCACCGCGGCACTGATCCGCTGACCGCAAGTCCGGCCATGCTGATCAGCGCTCCGATCAGCAGTACCGTAATGAGGCCCTGACGCAGAACGTCCTCCGCTTCCCGGTCCCTTCTTGCACCGATCAGCTGCGCCACCTGCACATAAAAGCCGGCCGATATTCCGATACAGCTTCCGCCGATCAGCCAGGTCGAAGAGGATACCAGACCGATGGACGCCGTCGCTCCGGCGCCCAGGCTGCCGACCATTCCGGCGTCAATATACTGCATGGCGATCGATGTCAGCTGCGCCAGGATCGCCGGAAGGCTCAAACTAAGAACCAGACGGACTTTGTCCGCCTGGCTCACTTCCTGTCTGGTCAATATGCTGTCGAGACTCTGCTTCTTCATAATAATACCAATCATTCACAGATCCGACACAAGCGCTTCAGGGCTCCGCGCACAAGTGCTGAAAGTCGCCCTTCAGCGCCTGTGTCCTCACATAAGAAAAGTTCCTTATTTTTCATATGAAATATTAATGTCATCACGTCATAGCAGGACCAGTGCAGCCGCGAACATCGCGCGTGAGTCCTGAGCCCTATTATACAACCTTATTTTCTTCTGCACACGCAATTCTCTCTTCCTGTGCAAACGGCTGCGTCATTGCTTCTCAACATAACTAACCAAATTGAGTACGACCATTCACAACATGCTATAATGTATATGTATTTTTTGCTGCAGATGCCAAACGAGGTGACGTCTCATGAAAAGTATCAAAAGTGTCTACAAGATCGGCCACGGCCCCTCCAGTTCCCATACAGTCGGCCCCTATCACGCCGCGCAGATCTTCGGCGCGCGGTATCCCGAGGCGGACCGCTTTATTGTCACGCTTTACGGCTCACTGGCTTTTACCGGCGAGGGGCACGGCACAGGCAAAGCGATCCAGTCCGGCCTTCCCGGCGCCAAAATCCTCATCAACCGGACAGAAAAGAATCTCCCCCATCCCAACACAATGCTCTTCGAGGCATATAAAGAAGGACAGCTCCTGGGCAAGAACCGGATCTTCAGTATCGGTGGCGGCTCCATCCGCATCGAGAATGAGACCTCCGAGGAAGAGATCGAGATCTACCCCCAGGAAAACTTCTCCCGGATGCTGCAGGTCTGCCGGGACCGGAACATAACGCTCCTTGAGTTCATCGGAGAAATGGAGGACCCCTCCCTGCGCGATTATCTGAAAACGATCTGGGAGGCCATGAAAGAAGCTGTCAGGCGCGGCCTTGCCACAGAGGGAATCCTTCCAGGCGGTCTCGGCGTCAACAGAAAGGCCAAGCTTCTCTATGAAAAGCGATGCTACAACGAGAGCGCCGATGTGACCATGAACCGCCTTCTGGCTGCCTACGCCTATGCGGTGAGTGAGGAAAATGCCGATGAGAACATTGTCGTGACGGCGCCTACATGCGGAAGCTGCGGTGTTTTGCCCTCTGTGCTCTATTACATGCACGTCGACAGAGGCTTTCCGGAAGAGGAGATCCTGGATGCTCTGGCTGTCGCCGGACTTGTGGGCAACGTGATCCGCACCAACGCCAGCATCTCCGGTGCGGAATGCGGATGCCAGGCGGAGATCGGAAGCGCCTGCTCCATGACGGCTGCTGCTGTCGCCGCGCTTTTAAAGCTCAACATCGATCAAATCGAGTACGCTGCGGAGATCGCCATGGAGCACAATCTGGGCCTGACCTGTGACCCGGTCGGCGGTCTTGTGCAGATTCCCTGCATCGAGCGGAACGCCGTCGCCGCCATGCGTGCGATCAGTTCCGTCACGCTCTCGCGCTTCCTCTACACAACAAGGAAGATCTCCTTCGACGATGTCGTGGCCACCATGTACCGCACCGGCCTCGATATGGATGAAAAGTACAGGGAGACTTCCCACGGAGGATTGGCCGCGATCTATCGCGCCAAATCGTAATGTACTTTTGAGCATGCTATAATGATTTCTGTATTTTGAAACACTGTCAATCACCGGAGACCTCTAAAATGCCCACTACTTCTACGAAAGAACCGCGTCCGCATTATCATTATCCCGCCTGCTTGTTGATCTATTCGCTGCTCTGGTTTGCAGGATCGGTCTTCCTGTATCTTTTTTACCGCGCACAGGGCAGAGATATGCTGTGGGTTCTCGATGGCCTTTACCAGCATTTTCCGTCCTTCAGCTATGTATGCGACATCACAGAATCCGTACTGCGCGGCAGCGGAAATCTGACTGGAATCCTTCCTTTCAATTATACGATCGGACAGGGCACAGATCTGTTCATGGTTCTTAACAGCTATGACTTCGCGGATCCGATCAGCTGGCTTTGCGCTGCCCTCCTATTTATGACGCGGGTCCATCGCTATTCTCTTATGGTCTTCGGAAAGCTCTGGTTTACAGGAATCGCTTTCTCTGTATACTGCTTCATTTGCGGGCAGAGGAACAGGCCTGCCATCCTTTGCGGTGCGCTGACCTATACCTTTTCGAGCAGCATACTGCTCATGTTCGCCATGCACCCTAATTTTATCAACTGGGCCTATTTTCTTCCCCTGATACTGGGCGGTTACGAGCATTACAGGCAGAATGGCAAAAAATGGCTTTTGCTGCTCACTGTCTTTTTCAATCTTCTCGTAAGCTTCTACACCTTTTATATCAATGCGATCCTGCTTGTCCTCTATGTGGTATGCCGGAGTCTTGCAGCATTATCAGGAGATAGAAGCCTGAAGACGCTTGCCGACGAATTTCGCACAGATCTCCGTGCTGCGGGCGTCTGCCTCACCGGCGCCCTTCTCTGCGCTTTTTCCCTTTTGCCCACCATATATGCGTATACGCAAAATCCTCGCGTCGGTGGTCTCAACGGTTATACAGCTTCTTTGTTTCACTACAGTAAGGCCTTCTATCAACAAGCTCTCGCCGCGTTCTTCTGTACAAATATCCAGGGAGATTACACGACCGTAATCGGCCTGTTCGTCATTGCGCTTCCTGCAGTTATATATTTCTTTCTGATGCATACTGAGGAACGTTCAGGCTTCATCCGTTCAATCCGCCTATACGGAGTGATGCAGCTCCTCATGCTGGGAATCCCGCTGGCCGGGCGGATCATGAACGGAATGAGCTATGCGTCCAATCGATGGACGTATGCCATCGCTTTTACTGCCTCATATATGTTCACGGAATCCTTTGACGGGCTTGTAAAGTGCGAAATGAAGAAGCGGTTAGTGATTGTTTTTTTAAGCCTTCCCTACGCTGTTCTATGTTGGTTCATAAAGGATGTTCCCGGCCGGAAATATATACATGTCTCTGTGATCGCGCTTCTGCTTGTGCTGGTTCTGTACCTGCTCAGCGGAGCTGCAGACAGGCGCAGTACCAGCAAACGCATAACCACCTGTGTTTTATCGCTGCTCACAGTGCTGTGCATGTTCTTTCAGATCTTCCATATTTTCTCGCCGCAAAGCGGTAATTACATATCGGAATTTGAGAAGGCGGAAGAACACGATTACAACACTTCAGACTCTTCGAGACCTTTGTCCGGACTCTCGTCGGAACAGGACTTTTTCCGGGTGGAAAGCAAAGAGATCACAACCAATGTCGATGGTCTGAACGGCGTCTTCAGTACCGACGCCTGGTGGAGCATGTATCCCCACACAATGTACGACTATCTGAACGCCTTTGAATCCAACGCCATTTTGCAGAACTGTAATTTCTTCGGGATTGGCAACCGTACCGCACTGCTGGAACTGGCCGCCGTCCGGTACTATACGTCACCTGTTAAGGTTTTCTCTCTGACTCCATATGGATTTGAACACTCTCCGTCACTCTCTGACAGCCTTTATAATGTATATGAGAATAAACTGGCCCTGCCCGTTGGTTACTCATTCGACAGCTTTATCCGCAGAGATACATTTGACGCGCTCGGCCCGGTTCAGAAACAGGAGGCGCTTCTTCAGGGAGTAGTGCTGGATCCGGGCGCATGTGAAGAGCTTCCGGCTCAGATCAAGGAGACTGCTGTCCATGCCGGCGCGTATGAACTGGACTATGAGATCACAGAGCTCCATGACCTTACGCTGACTGACGACACCATGACTGCAGAGTCCGAAGACGCCAGTATGGAGTTTTATGCAGATATTCCGGAGAATGCGGAAATCTATCTTCAGATAGAGGGGATCCGCCTTGTGGATCCTGACGCCTGTTCGCTCAATGTCGTACGTTTCACCGATGATCCCAAAGCCCGCGAATCCAGGATCGGCAAAATATCGAACCTTTCCAGTAAGTGGCCCGTGGAGCGCAATGGAATCACCTTTGATCTGGGTATCGGACGCAGCGGCAGGACCCGTTTTCTGCTCCGCGATACGATGAAAAGCCAATTTACCTATGACTCAATAATTCTCTGGGCTGTCCCTATGGACAGCTATGAATCCCAAGTCACGCAGCTGCGAAACAATTCTTTAACAAATATAAATGTGAACGGAAAGCAGATCTCCGGAACAGTTGACTTTTCCGAAAGCAGAATCCTCCAGATTGCTATTCCATATAGTATTGGCTGGTCCGCAAGGATCGATGGGCAAAAGGCAGATGTTATGAATTCAGATCTGTTATATATGGCACTGGTCATCCCGGAAGGCCGCCACGATATCGTTCTGCAATACAGAACTCCCTATCTGCGGGAAGGTGCTGCTGTTTCCCTGCTCACCCTGCTATTATTGGCAGCGATAAGCATTCGTTCCCGCCTGAGAAACCGCGCAGCTTAACAACACTTTTTCAATAGGTTATGGAGGATACAACAATGCCCCACTATCGGCTCGCCGCCTTCGACATGGACGGCACACTTTTAAATTCAGACAAAGAGATCCCCGCATCCGCCATCGAAGCATGCCGCCGCGCATGGAAAGCCGGCAAAATACTGGCCCTGGATACGGGACGAGCTGTGTCCGAGCTCTCGCTCTACCCTTTCTCGGAGATGGGTATCCGTTACGGCGCCTGCGCCTGCGGAACTGTGATCTATGACTTCGAAGCCCGCAGGGTTTTGGCTACGCGCACGATTCCCAAAGAGCTGATCCCCATTCTGGTCGAGGCTTCAAGAAAAGAGGACCTGATGTTCCAGGCTATGATCGACGGGATCGGCTATGTGGAGGCCGCTGACGTGGAGCGTATGGACCACTTCCGGATGGGCGTGTATCAGCCCCTCTACAGAGCCACGAGTTCCTTTGCGGAAGACATCCGGGCTTTCGCCCTTGAAAACGCGGACCGGATCAATAAGATCAATATGTATCACACGAGCCCTGAGAGCAGGGCGCGGACGCTTGAGATACTCTCAGGACTCCCGCTTGATTTCACTTTTGCGGAGACGACGTCTCTGGAGACTACACCGCAAGGCGTCTCCAAAGGGACCGGGCTCGCGGATCTGTGCGATGTCCTGGGCATTCCGATTGAAGAGGCCATTGGCGTTGGCGACGCCTTCAACGATGTCCCGATGCTGAAAGCGGCCGGGCTTGGCGCCGCGATGGGCAATTCCAATGAGGAGGCGATCCGCGCCGCGGACGTCGTAGTCGGCGATAATGATCATGACGGAATCGCTGAAGTCATCGACAAATATCTGATGGCATAAATTATGTGAGACGCCCTGGATCGCGTATTCATTCGGTGCTCCGTTCGGGCATTTAAAATTATTTTCAGTTTTTGCGTGGATATTGACCGTGGATGGAGTATATAATGACATAAGAACAAAATGAACAGGACATAGGTGCGGCCGCCATTTCCAGTGCCGCATTTATATAAACCTGAAACACTCATCACTGAGCAAAAAAGGAGAAATGAAATGAGCGAAATAGAAAACAAACTGAATGTTGAAGATCTTGAGCAGGTAACTGGCGGCGTAGGCAGACAGGAAATCAGAGTAAAGGCAATTACCCCCCGTTGGGTAAAGGTTACCGCTTCCAGCCTGAACTGCAGATACACCCCCAACGGCCCGATCGCTAAGACCTATGAGTATGGCCACAAGCTGAAAGTCGACGGTATCACCGCTGACGGTCTCTGGTACAGACTGCTGATCAACGATCCTCGCGGCGGCACCTGCTATGCTTTCATCTTCAAAGAGTACACCGAGAGACTGTAATTACAGCCTGACAGAAAAAACGGCTGCATGACCGCA
The DNA here is from genome assembly GCA_902801415.1 of uncultured Lachnospiraceae bacterium. Classification (GTDB taxonomy): domain Bacteria; phylum Bacillota; class Clostridia; order Lachnospirales; family Lachnospiraceae; genus CAG-791. The sequence goes on along the minus strand of CADCIK010000033.1, from coordinate 7,245 downwards.
GCGTAATAACAACTGAATTCAAGCGCCCCGCAGGTTCTTTACTAACCTGCGGGGCGCTTTCTCTTGCATATGATCACACTGCAAAAAAAGAGCCGCCCGGATCGATCGCGATCCGGGCGGCCCTTCGCCTTTATTGTTTATTATCAGAATTTCCACACCTGCACTTCGTAAGGCTGAAGGCGTTTCATGACGCCTGCCGTTAAGCTCTTATGCGGCCGCTTCTCCGCTGCGCCTCCCTTTTCTTTTGCAGAGGCGCTCCCTTGTGCGGCACTGTCCATATCCTTCTCCGCGATATAGTTGTCGAGAAGGAGCTGTCCTTTGGACGGATCATACCCTTTGGGCAGCCGATAAGACATGGACTCTTTGTTAAACGAACAGATCACCAGGATCCGCTCGGACTTATACTTTCTCTCATACATGAAGACCTTCCTGCTTCCCTGGAAATACTCCCTGTATGTGCCCCACAGAAGTGTCTCGCTGCTCTTTCGAAGCGCCAGACACCGCCGGTAAAAGTTCAGGATACTGAGTGGATCCCTGTCTTCTCTCTCCGCGTTTACCGACGTGTAGTTGGGATTGACGTAGAACCAGGGCTTTCCTGTGGTAAATCCCGCATTGGGTCCGTCTGTCCACTGGACCGGCGTTCTCGCCGAATCGCGCGTCGACACATGGATGCGCTCGAGACGGCGCTCCACAGAGTCCTTGAGGAAAAAAGTATTGTAGGCGTTCTTGGCTGCCACGTCAATGTACTTGTCGATAGAGTTGAGCGCGATATTGGTCATGCCCAGCTCCTGTCCCTGATAGAGGAAAGGCGTGCCACGCTGCAGGATGTAGCAGGCTGCCAGCATGGAGCCGGACGCCCGCCAGTGGCTGAGACTTCCGTAGCGGCTGACGACGCGGGGATGATCATGGTTCTCCAGATAGAGCGCGAACCAGGCCTTGCCCTGCAGGCCGTACTGCCATCTGCGGAACGCCCGCTTGAGCTTGCGCAGCCAGAATCCGTGGTGAACGTATTCGGTCATGAAGCAGTCCGCGAACATGGTGTCGAACTCGATCAGCATATCCAGCACACGGTTCTTCCCGCTTATATAGGTTAGCGCGGTCTTTACCGAGGTAAATGGCGCCTCGCCGATCTGCACGGCTCCGTATTCCTTCGCGACTTCGCGGAATTCTTCCAGGTACTTATGCAGGTTGGGCCCATCCTTGTAGAAGGGAAGGCCGTTGATCGCCGGCACGAAGGACCAGCCGTTGGGCAGCTCCGGCACCTTGGAGATGAAATTGATCACGTCCTCGCGGAAGCCGTCCACGCCCATATCCAGCCAGAAGCGCATAATACTCTTGACCTCTTCGCGGACCTTAGGGTTGTCCATGTTGAGGTCGGGCTGTTTTTTGGCAAAAACGTGCAGATAATACTGTCCTCTCTGCTCGTTGTACTCCCACGCGAGGCCCTCGAACTGACTGTACCAGTTGTTGGGCGGGAGCTTCTCCTCCCCTTTAAAGCGCGGATCCCGCCAGATGTAGTAATCGCTGTAAGGGTTGTCCTTGCCCTTGCAGCTCTCGATGAACCATTTGTGCTCATCCGAGGTGTGGTTGATCACCAGATCCAGCAGCACCTTGAGCCCGAGCTCGTGTGCGCGGTCCAGCACTTTTTTGAACTGGTCCAGCGTTCCGTAGTCGGGATGTATGTCTTTGTAATCGGAAATGTCATATCCGTAATCGGCGTTGGGCGATGGATAGATGGGGCTGAACCAGATGCCGTCCACGCCCAGGCTCTTTATGTATTCGAGCTTGTCATAGACGCCGTACAGGTCGCCGATCCCGTCCCCGTTTCCGTCGCAGAAGCTCCGGATCCAGATCTGGTAAAAGGACATCTTTCTGAAATCGAACTGCTTTTTCACTTCTTAAAAAGGTCCTCCGCCTCTGTCCACAGATCCTCAATAATGTCGTTCCACTTCAGGTTCGCCGAGTCGCGCGACACCCTTGCGTAATCCATAAGGCCCATCATGCCGAGCGCTCTGCTTCGCATGTCACCGGCTGCTTCCTGCACCTTTTTGCGGACCTTGTCCTCTTCTTCCATAGTCCTGGCGACAAATCTGACCATCTGATCGGTCACCTGCTTCTTTCGGTGGGGCATTGCGCCGACCTTATTCCTTGCCAAAATATACTGGTACCGCTCATATGCCTTCGCCACGCAGTCGGACCAGGACATATAGATCTCATCCATGGCGTGCTGGCCGACATCATGCGCATGATCGAGGTCTCCGCAGACCTTCATCAGAAGTTCCGCCATATCCTGCGCGGACTCCCCGATGATAAATCCGTTGCGGTCATCTGTGATCCCCTCGGCCGCACAGGAATCTTTGATCAGGACGCTTGCCAGTCCGCAGGCTGCCGCCTCGCGCACGACAAGGCCATTGGTGTCGAAAGTGGAAGGGAATAAGAACAGATCCGCTCTTGTGTTCCACGCGCGCAGTTCATCGCGGTCGTAGATCGGTCCCGTGAAGAAGACCTTGGCTCCGGGCGTCGTCTGAACGCCGTGCCCCTGTCCGTTGAGTCCTTCGCTTCCGGCTCCGCTCTCGCCCATGAGACCGAGTTCTCTCGCTTTTTCTTCCAGTGTTTCCCGATCGGGTCCCTTGCCCACAAATACCATCCGGAAATCCCTGCCGCTGTCGGCCAGGATCTTGAGCGCGTCCAGGATCAGAGGAAGATTCTTGTAATTGATCAGGCGTCCGACAAACAAAAACAGCGGCACGCCTTCCGGCAGGTCATAACCGGCCGTCACTTTTGCGACTGTCTCCTTGTCCACTCTGCCCTTGGCAAAATCAACGCCATTGTTCATGACGCGGTAATCACCCTGGAAACCGAGCGCCTTGAGGGACTTTCCTGCTCCGTCACTGACAACCCAGATGTCGTCGCAGGCCTCGATATTGCCGACCATGGCCTTGATGGTCTCATCGGCGATCAGGTCGATCTTCATGGCGCGCTTGATATCAATATCATATTTGGTGTGATACGTGTAGATGATCGGCGCGCCGGTCATCTCCCTTACCAGTCTCGCAACGACTGTCGCGGACGCGGGTCCGTGGGAGTGGATGATATCCGGCTGAAAATCCGCCAGTGCCGTGACCGCTTTTCCGACCAGCGGATTACCCGTGCGGTAGCCGTTGGTCTGCTCGGTCGTATCAAAACTGGGATAAGCGACCACCTTATAGGGATACTCATCATATTTGCCGTCCGGATATTCCGGCGTTCCGACTTCAATACTTGCGCCAAAATCCCGCATCATATAGTCGGCATAGTTCATCAGTACATTGACGACTCCGTCGATGACCGGCGGAAACGATTCATTTAAAAGGCATATTTTCATGCTATCACCTCCTGTAGCTTATTAGATTATAGCAAAAAAAACAGCGCTCCTTGTCAGAAGCGCTGTTTTTTTCAATTAAAACGCTCGTCGATGACTCTCTTGGACTTCTTCTCGCTTCTGGGCAGGAAGCCAAGCTCCACAACATAGACGATCGGCGTGAATCCGATCTTGCTCTTGACCGCCGCCGCGATCTTCTGCTGCAAGGCCTTGAAATCGTTGCTGCCGCTCGCCTCGACATAAATACGCATGCTGTCCTTGCCGTCCAGATGGGAGATGCGGATCTGGTATTCGCTGGAGAGCTCGGGGAAGGTCGCGAGGATCTCCTCGATCTGCTTGGGGAATACATTGACGCCCTTGATCTTCATCATGTCGTCGCTTCGGCCGGTGATCACGTCGATGCGGGGGAACTTGCTGCCGCAGGGGCACTCGCCCGGGATGATCCTGGAGAGGTCGTGTGTGCGGAAGCGGATGAGCGGCGCGCCTTCCTTTACAAGTGTCGTGATGACGATCTCGCCCCACTCGCCGTCGGGCACGTTTTGGCCGGTCGCGGGATCGATGATCTCCAGATACAGATAGTCGTCCCAGTAATGCATGCCTGTGTCGTACTTGCAGTTGATGCCGATACCGGGTCCATAGATCTCTGTCAGTCCGTAAATATCATACAGTTCAATGCCGAGCTCCGTGGAGATGCGCTTGCGCATCTTCTCGCCCCAGCGCTCGGAGCCGATGACGCCCTTTTTGAGATGGATCTTGTCCGCGATGCCGCGCTTCTCGATCTCCTCCGCGAGAAGGAGCGCATAAGAGGAAGTGGCGCACAGAACGGTAGATTTGAGATCCATCATCATCTGCAGCTGCTTGTCAGTGTTGCCGGGTCCCATAGGAATTGCCATTGCGCCAAGTTTCTCGCAGCCGTTCTGGAAACCGATTCCTGCTGTCCAGAGACCGTAGCCGGGCGTGATATGGATGCGGTCCTTTGAGGTGATGCCCGCGAACTCGTAACAGCGCTTGAACATCTCGCCCCAGTCATCTACGTCCTTGGCGGTATAAGGGATGATCACGGGCATGCCGGTCGTGCCGGAGGAAGAGTGGATACGGACCACTTCATCCTCTTTGCAGGTCATGAGTCCCAGCGGATACGCCTCGCGAAGATCCTGCTTCTCGGAAAAAGGAAGCTGCAGGAATTCTTCCACAGTGCTGACGTGATCGACGCCGGCCTCCTTGAGGCGCTTTCCATAGAAATTGTCAGCGGCGATCAGACGCTGGATCTGATGGTTTACCTGTGCCAGCTGTTTTTCATTAATCTGCATTTTTATATCCTCCTTAACCCCGGCTCCATGCCAGTGCTTTTTTGTTTAGATCAAAGAATTTCTCCGGAACCTTTTCCCGGATCGCGCCGATCAGGTCCTCTTCGCTGAGTCCCAGTTCTCCGCTCCGGAGCGCCGCGCCAAGAAGGACGACGTTCAGTGTTTTGGCAGAGCCCAGGTCCTCCGCGGCCTTGTCCGCGTCCACGATCACAAGGTTCTCTACATTCGCTTTCAGATATTCGATCATCTGCGGCGCGTCGTACGAAGACTGTCCGATCATCGCGCTGACCGGCATGACCGGCCTGCTGCTGACAACGACAGTGCCTCCCTTTTTCAGAAACGGAAGCTGCCTTACGGTCTCGCCAGGCTCAAATCCGATGATCAGGTCCACTTCTCCCCTGCCGATCAGCGGGGAGTTGGTCCCCTCGCCCAACCGCAGGTGGCTGAATACGCTGCCGCCGCGCTGCGCCATGCCGATGGTCTCCGCGGTCTTGATCGGAATATCCCTGTCCATTGCCGCTGTCGCGATCAGTCTGGACGCCAGGATCGTTCCCTGTCCGCCGACGCCGCACAAAATGATGTTCTTATTCATGGCGGCCTCCCTTCTGCGCTGTATCATTCTTAGCGCCGCCCGAGATCGCTTTCACGGGGCAGATCTGTTCGCAGAGCGTGCATCCTGTGCAAAGAGACGGATCGATCACAGCCTTTTTGCCGTCCCCGGCCAGGATGATCGCGGGACATCCGAGCTCGCGGATGCATTTGCGGCAGCCGATACATTTATCGGGATCTACCGAGGAGCGCCCCTTGGGCTTGGAGATCGCGATGCAGGGGGAGCGGAAAATGATCGCCTTGACGCCGGGCTCCGCTGCTACGCGCTTTACGGTCTCCACAGAGAGGTCAAAGTCCAGAGGATCTACGGTCTCGACTACAGTCAGGCCGATCGCTCTGAGCACGCGCTCAATGCTGACCTTTTCCACGACCTGTCCCATAACTGTGCGGCCTGTGCCGGGGTGGGGCTGGTGGCCGGTCATGGCAGTTGTGGAGTTATCCAGAACGATCAGCGTCATGTCCGCCTGGTTGTAGAACGCGTTGACTGTGCCTGTGATGCCGGACGCAAAGAAGGTGGAATCACCTACAAAGGCGAAGCACTTCGTATCCGGTTCCATATGTCCGACACCCTGCGCGATGCCGATGCCCGCGCCCATGCAGAGACAGGTATCGCACATATCCAGAGGCATTGCATTTCCAAGTGTATAGCAGCCGATATCGCCGCAGTAAATAGTCTTTTGGCCCCGCATTGCGATCTTGACCGCGTAGAAGGAGGCCCTGTGGGGACATCCCGCACATAATACGGGCGGCCTGACGGGCAGTGCCGGAGGCTTGGGAAGCGCATCGCCCGCACTGCAGGCCGGTGTCTCCGCCTCTCCCAGGAAGGCGGTCAGAGCGCTGCCGACGATCTCCATGGAGTTCTCGCCTGAGGGCGGGATGTCGCCGGTGAGTTTGCCGCGGATCTTCACGGAAAGTCCGTATTTGCCGCATATATAAGTGAGCGCGCGCTCGATCACGGGATCGAGTTCCTCCACACACAGAACTTCGTCGAGTCCCTCGAGAAATGAGAGCGCCAGCTTCTCCGGGAAAGGGAAGGGAGTCGCGACTCTCATAACACGCGCGTTTCTGCCGCGCAGAGAATCCAGAGTATACATGAAGTTGACGCCCTGTGTCGCAATGCCTTTGCGGCAGAGCGCATCCGTGCCGGGCTCCGCAACGATCTGATTTCTATGATAATCCGAGAACACGTCCTTGAGATCCGCGTTTCTCTTCTCGATCAGCGCATGGTTTTTTACAGACAGGCGGGGGAAAATAACCCACCGGGAGGCGTCCTTGATAAAGCCCTCGACCGGGTTGACATAGTATTCATCCACATCCTTGACGTCAATCGCCTCATATCCGTGATCCACGCGGGTCGTCGCGCGGAAGAAGACAGGAGTCTTATATTCTTCCGAAAAAGCGAAGGCTTCCTGGATCATTTCATAAGCTTCCGCCACAGAAGAAGGATCAAATACCGGCACTTTGGAAAACATTCCAAAGGTCCTCGTGTCCTGCTCCGTCTGCGAGGAGATCGGTCCCGGATCATCCGCCACCAGAACGACCATGCCGCCCTTTACGCCGATATACTCCAGGCTCATGAGCGGGTCGGACGCCACATTCAGGCCGACCTGCTTCATGGTCACGAGCGCGCGGGCTCCTGTATAAGCCGCGCCGGCTGCTACTTCCATGCCGGCTTTCTCATTGATCGACCACTCTACATATACATTGCCGGGATTTCGCTTAGCGATCGTCTCCAGAACTTCCGTCGACGGTGTTCCGGGATAGCCCGCGACCAGATTTACGCCGGCTGCCAGCGCGCCGAGGGCGATCGCCTCGTTTCCCATTAGAAATTCCTTGTGCATATTTTTTCCCATTCCTTCTTCATGTCATTGATGCGGCATAAATCCGCATAATATAGTTACTTTACCACATTGACGTGTGAAGTACAAATGCAAAAGAAAAGAGGACGTTCCGGTATGGTCTCATACC
>CADCIK010000032.1 GCA_902801415.1 uncultured Lachnospiraceae bacterium | reverse complement strand
TTTGCAGACCTACAATTAATCTAACACGGGAGTTTGCTTTAATCTAAAGATCTTCCCTCCACCTGCATAGCAGGTGGTTTATTTTTACTGTGACACAATGAAAAGAGCTCACAGGGTTACCCTGTGAGCTCTTTTTTTCATAATTCTCGATGCCATAAAAAAGCAAGGATATGGGCCGGAATGGCAACTTTCAGCACTTGTGCGCGGAGACCTGAAGGAGCCCATATCCGAGGTGTTATTATTCACGGTCTCTGATACCGTTCAGCACTTCCTTCCCAATGCACGTGCCTCTTCCAACGCAGGGTGTTCAGGCTTCTCACCTGCAGCAGTAACACCGCCCATGAAAACTGCTCCTGCAAGGTGTGCTCTTTCAAAACATTCAATCCACCCTTCTACTCCATTCACCGCTCTTTCCGGAACTTCTTCCTCATCTTCGGCGGCGGAGGAAAGGAAATACACGTCCGTAAAGGCGTAGTCGCTCGGATACAGCGGGTTCAGGCGGTCCAGCATTGTTTTCAACTGGCCGGACATCTCGTAATAGTAGATCGGTGTTGCAAAAACGAGTACGTTGGCTTCCAGTGCCTTCTGACAGATTTCAATTGCGTCGTCTCTGATCACGCACTTCTGCGTCTTCTGACATGCAAAACATCCTCGGCAGAAATTGATGGTCTTATCGCGAAGTGAAACAAGTTCCACTTCATGACCGGATTCCTTAGCACCTTCCGCAAAAGCCTTGCATAATGCTTCTGAATTGCTGTTTTTTCTGGGGCTGCTCGAGATGATCAGTACTTTTTTCATGATGTATCTCCTTTTAGTGGTTGATTCATTGTATCACATAATTGTGACCGCAGGGTTACCCTTCGGTACCGCGCGGTGTTCTTGTGCGCGGAGCCCTGAAGGAACCCATATCCGAGGTGTTACTCGCTGCCAGAAGGATTCTCTTCGGTCACTGCAGCGTGATACTTACGTCTCCCCCACCGAGAAGATCCTTCATTTCCTGCTGAGTCAGATCAATGTGGCCAAGTCTGGTATAGGACCAGGAATTCGAGCCGTAGAAAACTACGATCTGATCTCCGGAGTAGAGAACGATATCTCCATAGCTTGTTTTGGTCTGCTTATCATTGCGTACAATACTCTGCCCGATCGAGCCAACCTGCTCGAATCCTCCGTACATAGACATCTGGATCGTAATAGGGCTCAGCTCCTTCAGCGCCTCGACAGACGCATTTTCTTCCCATGTCACAGGAACCTCTGTTTCACCGATCAATAACCTCATTGTGTCCTCCATTTCGTTGTCTTCCTCATCAGCTGTATTATTCTCTTCGGACGCAGCAGTAATATCCGTCATCGCTTCTGCCGCTGTCGCCGTTACTTCAGACACTGTAATAGCTTCTGACGCCGTTACTGTCTCTTCAGCCTCTGCAGCGCTCTCAACATGTGTCGTATCTGCCTGAACCTCTGCGGGAGCGGCGCTCTGTGACGCGCACCCCGTCAGCACTGCAATCAGAATTGTCAAAACAGCGCTAATAACTTTCATCACTATTCACTCCAATCAGATTCTTTCGATTTATAATTCAATACGATGATCTTTACTTCAGATTCTCCTCGAAGAACTTCTCTATTTTGGCAAAGGGAATGATGTCCTTGCGGTCGTAAAGGTCAGTATGCACCGCACCGGGAATGAGCATCAGCTCTTTGTTGTCGCCCTTGAGGAGCTTGAATGTGTCGCGGCTCAGGTAGCAGGAGTGCGCCTTGTCGCCGTGGATCATCAGCACTGCGCTGTCGATCTCGGAGGCATATGTGAACAGACGCATGTTCATCAGGGAAGTTCCTGTGGAAGCCGCCCATCCGTCGTTGGAGTTGAGTGAACGGGCGTGATAGCCGCGCTCTGTCTTATAGTAATCGTAGTAGTCCTTCACGAAGAAAGGCGCGTCCTCCGGAAGCGGGTCGACCACGCCGCCTGCTCTCACATAGCTGCCGTTTCTGTAGTCCTCGGTTCTCTGCGCGTTGATGGACTCACGGGCTGCTTTGCGCGCTTCTTTACTGTCTGCGGAGTCAAAATATCCATTTCCCGCAACGCGAGACATATCATACATGGTGGATGTCACAGTAGCCTTGATTCTGGTATCGATGCATGCTGTCTGCAGAGCCATGCCGCCCCAGCCGCAGATGCCGATGATTCCGATGCGCTCCGGGTCAACCAAATCATTGCAAGCCAGGAAATCTACTGCTGCCTGGAAATCCTCGACGTCGATGTCGGGGGAATGCATTGCGCGAGGGAAGCCGCCGGATTCGCCGGTGAAAGAAGGGTCAAAAGCAATTGTGAGGAATCCGCGCTCTGCCATCTCCTGCGCATACAGACCGGAGGACTGCTCTTTGCAAGCTCCAAAAGGTCCGGACACTGCGATTGCGGGAAGCTTACCTTCTACTCCCTTCGGAACGTACATATCGGCTGCAAGTGTGATGCCGAAATGATTCACAAAGGTTACTTTGCTGTGGTCTACTTTGTCGCTCTTGGGGAATGTTTTGTCCCATTCCTGTACCAGTTTCAACGCTTCTGTCTTCATCATGTTATTTATCTCCTTTTTGTGTTTGATCTGATTTCTTTCTCTGTCTGCCGGATCAGGTAGTCAAGGCAGTCCACCTTGCGCTGACACTGATGCACCTCTTCCATCAGGTCGCATCGGATCACTTTCATCTCATGGATCGCATCTGCGAATCGGCCCGCCTGCACCAACTGATTTACAAAAGCGGCAGACTGGTCACTGCATCCTGCGTCCTTAAGATTGCTCTTCACTGCATTTTCGTATTTCACAGTTGATGTCTCCTCTCCGTTGTCCTTTTCGCCTTTATTATATTGGCTTTACGCGCTTCGCACTAATGGTTATAATGAATATCATGCTATTCTATCTAGGAATAACATTTGTGCGATCATTTACGAGATCATGCCAAAACACTGCTTGATCAAATCGACTGGCGGCTTTAGATCAAGACTATTTCAGAGGTGCAGTTGATATGGAAATACGAACACTGAGATACTTTCTTGCAGTGGCGAGAGAAGAAAACATGACGCGGGCAGCGGAGACGCTCCATGTGACGCAGCCCACATTGTCCAAAGCCCTGAAGGCTCTGGAAGACGAGCTCGGTAAGAAGCTGTACACCAGGCACAGCTTCAGTATTAAACTGACGAACGAGGGAATCCTTCTGCGCAACCGCGCTGAGGATCTGGTCAGTATGGCGGATAAGATTGAACGTGAGTTTATTACTCTGGATGATATTACTGCAGGGGATCTGTATTTTGGCCTGGCGGAATCGTACCAGATCAGCTATCTGGCCAGGGAGATCCATGCATTCAAGCAGGATTATCCGGGGCTGCGCTACCACATCACCAGTGGCGACACGGAGCAGGTCCTGGAGAAGCTGGACAAAGGATTGCTGGATTTCGTTGTTCTGGCAGAGGCGCCGGACACGGTCAAGTATGAATCGCTCCTCTTCCCGGAGTCGGATACATGGGGCCTTGTCATGCCGGAGAACGATCCGCTTGCACAAAAAGAGGCCATCCGGGTGGATGACCTGATCGGGCTTCCTCTATTCTGTTCTGAGCAGAGCTGGGAGGGCGACCTCCCCCACTGGGCCGGGTCAAAAATGGACGCGCTTCATCTGGAAGGATCCTTCCGTCTGTCTTACAACGCATCCATTTTCACAAAGGAGCATCTGGGATATCTCCTGACTTTCGACAAGCTGATCAACACTTCTCCCGGAAGCGGGTTGGTGTTCCGCGCGCTCTATCCCCGGATGGAAACGAAGCTGTATATCGTCTGGAAGAAATACCAGACCTTCTCTCCCATTGCAGAACGGTTCCTTGCGCAGCTGAAAAATGCGTTCATCGAGACCGAAGGGTAACCCTCCGGTCTCGGAGATTCTGCACTCTAGTGAACAATAATACCGCAGGGTTACCCTGTGGTCACGACCCTTTGATCACACTCCATGCCTCTGTCAGGCGCTCCAGGCTCCAGGCGGCATTAGCGGGGCTGGTCGAAGGCAGACATACAGCAGTCCTGCCCAGGGTCGGTTCGATGTACTTTTTGTACATTTTCTCCGCTGTTTTGCCATTGACATAGATCTGGCGGATCTGCGCGTGATCGAGGATCCGGGTCAGGTCGTTGGGCACGACGTCTTTGATGCTTGCGTCCGAAGAACCGCGGATCGTACACGAGTGAATAACGTCCCAAACTGCGACCTGATGGCGAAGCAGGAACTCCCTCTTCTGCGGCACATCGGCGGGCACTTCATCGTCGAACACCGCTGCCATCACTTTCCAGAATCTGTTCTGCGGGTGCCCATAGAAAAAGGCTGCCTCCCTCGACTTTACAGACGGAAAACTTCCCAGGATCAGTATTCGGGCATCTTCCCTGTATAGGGGAGGAATCGGATGTATGATCTTTTCTTCTTTCAAAGCACGCATAAATGTACCTCGTTTCACTGAATGCTTACCGCCGTGCACAGTAATTTGCCAATGCGAATAAGATAGCATATCCTCAGGATTCCGCAGCTGTCAAGCTATGACAGCTGTTTTTGTGCACGACCGAAGGGTAACCCTGTGATCTCCCACCCTGTGATCTCCCCTCCGCAGAAAAGGTGGTTTTTTTATTCCACTTGTCACATAATAAAAAGATAGAAGTAGTTTTGCTTTAAATTGAACACAAATCGAGGCACATCTATGAAAACTGTTAAAACTAAATTCCGGAAACGTCTGCTTATTTGCTTAGGGTCAATGGGACTTACTTTTCTTGTGATGCTTCTTTTGATGGCATTCTACAAAATTCAACCGTTTGGTAACAATTCACTGGCAGCAGCGGACTGCAAAATACAGTATCTGGATTTCTTTAACTATTACAAGGACCTGCTGAATGGAAAAAACAGCATAGAATATACGCTCACGAAAGGCCTGGGCAGCAACGCCATAGGCGTGTTCAGTTACTACCTCTCATCGCCGCTTAATCTTATAATGCTGTTTTTTGACGGTTCACAGGCTAATACGGCCATAGATCTGCTGATCGTTATTAAATTGGGACTATCGGCAGCGGCATTTTCCTATTTTCTGCAGTCGAGACTGTATGACCGTCTTTCTCCATTTATTACGATCCTGCTGTCAGCAGGCTATGGCTTGTCATTTTATGCGTTTGAGAACGGCAGTAATCTGATGTGGCTTGACGGTATGATCCTGCTTCCTCTTATGCTTCTGGGAACGTATCAAGTGATCAGGCGCAAAAGTATCGCACCGCTGGCGGTGCCCACGGCGCTTTCTGTTATCTCAAACTGGTATACTGCCGGCATCAACTGCCTGTTCTGCATGATCTGGCTTGTTTTCGAATTCTTTATGAGTGAGGCGGACCCTGAGACCGGTGCGGAAGTCCCGGAATCAAATGTCTGGGGTGCCGGAAATCCGGGGCCTGTTGGAATAATGAAACGTTTTCTGGGAACAGTATTGCGATATGGTGCGGCAATGCTGTCAGGAATTCTCATCAGCGCAGCAATTTTCCTGCCCACTGTTGCCGTTATGCAGGAGGGAAGAGGATCCGGCTTCTACCTGAGCTCGCATATGCAAAACATCCTCAGAGGCAATATTCTGGATACGATCAGCCAATATCGGATCGGCGGCACAAGCGACAGAACTTTCGTTTGCCTCTATTGCGGAAGCCTTGCAGTGATCGGAACATTTGCATTCTTTCTCTCGCGCAGGGTCCGGATCCGCCGCAAGCTCATTGCGGCTGCACTGCTCGCCGTCACGATGCTGATCTATTACTGGCAGCCTCTGTATTTCACCTTCTCTCTGTTTAAGAGAGTCGACAGCTATTATTCCAGGTATGGTTATATAGGAGTCCTTGTTCTGCTGTTTATAGCCGCCATGTATCTGCAGCATGTTTTTCCGTCCAAGGGAGCAGCCGGACGGGAAAGTGCTGAGAATGGATCTTTGAAAAAGACAGAATGTCTGCTGCCTCTTTTATGCAGTGTTCTCTTCTGCGCGCTTCTCCTCACAGCCGGCAATCATCCCACCCTGGAGGTGGAAGGCGTGAAGAACACCTGTATATTCATGCTTGGCGCAGGAACATGTACAACGATCATCCTTGCAGTGCGTTCTGCCGATCCACAAAACACCCGCAGACTTTTGGCAGGAATAGCGTCCGCCGTGCTGGTTCTGATCACGATCGGCGAGTTATATCAAAGTGGTGTATATACGCTCAGCAACAAGCATTTCTGCAAGATCAAAAAATACGCTTCATATGTAAGCGGGACCAGGAAACAGGTTGATAAGCTCAAGAAATATGACAGCGGTATTTACCGTATTTCGCAGATCGGATGGAGAGATAAAGATCCCGAGACAGGGCTCACCGCTTACTATAATGACGCTCTCGCCTACAACTATATGGGAATTGGCGGTTATACATCCAGTCCGGAAAACGATCAGATGTATCTTCTGGACAGGCTCGGCTACAAGATGGAAAATCTATGCATAAATATCGTCAATACTTCCTTTATTCCAGCCGATTCGATGCTAGGTGTCCGTTATGTACTCTCAGATACAGACATCCCCGGAATGGTGAAGATTCCCGAGCTGAAATCTTTCAGAAGCAAAGAGACATACGAGAATCCGTTTTCCCTTCCGCTTGCTTTCGTCTATAACGGCGATCATCTGCCCAAGCACGAGTATCATGAACCGTTTGAGTATCTGGAGGAAATCTGGACCGCTCTTTCAGGGGAGCAGGCAAACATTTTTATCCCGCTGGAAGTGGAGAAAACTGAGTCCGGAAATACGATCACCTGGAACCTGAAGATTCCCGGCGGCAATGTCTGCCTGTACGGCGACCTGCCGACAAAGCAGCGGAATATCTCGACACTTCAGGCAGGGACCGCGGAACCGATCGGGTATTCGCAATGGCTTTCTCCGGAAATTTTCATGATCCCATACGAAAAAGACTCCAAGTCGGTAAAAGTCATCTTGAATTATGAAAAAAACTTCGATCCGGAGTATGAGCTGTTCTATGCGCTGGATCTTGATCGTCTGAAGGAGCTGTCAGACAAGATCAGCAAAGGCGCAGATCAAGTCAGGGATTTCTCACTGGATAACGGATCGATGAGTTGTACTGTAACCGCGCACGAGGGTGAAAAGCTATTTCTTATCCTTTCACGCACATCAGGGTGGCAAACCACCCTTAACGGTCAAAGTATAGAAACCGAAGAATTTGCCTACTGCCTCACAGCTATCCCGCTCGTTGAAGGTGAAAACCGCATTGAGAGAGTATACCGGGCTCCCGGCTTGCGGAGGGGTATCCTCATATCAGCAGTGGGCGTACTTCTTCTGGCCGCGTATGAGTTTATCATGCGTTACCGAAAGATAACCATGTGATTTCACTGTGACATGATGGAACAGGTTTCCGGCGGAACCCTTACAAAAGACGAAGCTCTGAAAAAAGCTCTGGATCACGCCAATCTCGACAAGGACCAGGTCGACTACATCAAGAAGGTCGAGCTCGATTATGAGCACGGAAGAAAGGTTTATGAGATCACCTTCTTCAAGGGCGGTTACGAGTACGATATCGATGCCGAGAGCGGCAAAGTCCTGAAGTTCGAGAAGGACCTCGACGACTAACTTAAGCTGAATAACAACTGAATATCGGTTGAATTAAGTATTTCAGGTAATATTAATCTCATAGGATAAGATTCAAGCCGGCTGCAGTGTTGGAACTGCCGCCGGCTTTTGTTATGCTGCGCCTTGACCGCAGGGTTACCCTGTGATTTCAAGGTTCGAAATTCTTCCACAGCTCCGGGCAGCGCGCCGGATCTGCGACAAACATAAAGCGTTCTTTATCCTTTTGGAACTGTGTGTAGACCGGAACTCCCGCTTCCAGAGAGAAATCTTCCCATGTGCGGGCGTTCTTAATAATAAGTTTACCTCCGCTGTAGGCAGGATTCGGACTCCATTTGAGGGAACCGTCTTCCACAAACGGATAATACGCGATTCCCCCGTGGTTCCTTACTGTCTCATAATCAAACCCGTAGTCCCGCACGCACCATGCACCAAAGGTTAGGTTCCGGTTCACATCAGCGTTGACAGTGGCATGCACGTAACCGGGAGGCACAATGACGACATCGCCGGGGCGCGCATAGATCGCATAGCATTTCCCCGGATTGTCCGAGCCGGATTCCTGCATATAGATCACGGCCTCCCCATCCCAGATCTCGTAGACCTCGGGCGTCGAAGCGCCGCAGGAGGCGCTGATCGCATGCTTGTGCCCCTGAGAGCGCACCGGCTCCCTGCCGATCATGCCGGCCGCGTAGGTCACCACGCCAAACAAGAGATTGCGATTAGCAATTTCCTCTCTGTCTGCCTTATCGCCCACGTCCATAGCGATCGCGTACAGCTCGTCGGGTCCCTGCGAATTTGGATCCGAGAGCGATTCCCTTATATCGTCAAGTCTCCGTATCTCGACCTCAGGGCCAAAAACATCCTCACCATATACAAATCCAATCGGATTTTTCGTCGGTGCTATTTCAAAACCCGGGGCAAATGCCACATTATTCTCAAAACTGCTCATTATTTCTTATCTCCCCTTTAAAACAGCGCTGTTACCACAGGGTTACCCTTCGGTTCGATGTATCAGGCATTAAGGATATGGGTCCGGAAGGGCGACTTTCAGCACTTGTGCGCGGAGCCCTGGAGGAGCCCACATCCGAGGTTATCACTTGAGTTTTCCGGTGAGCGCGTCAAGCGATGATGTATCGAGCACCAATATATTGGCTGAGAAGATCACCCTGACGAGCCATACCAGGAAGAAAAATACAAGAAGCGGGATCACGCACGAAGTCACGATCATCACCGCAAGTGATTCGAGGAGGTTGTCCAGGAAGTCAGTTACGTTGTCGATCGTTTCTGTTGTGATGGAAGTAAATTCGTCGAACAGTCCGTCGTCAGAGTCACCCTTGATCTCGAGGTCGTTGTACTGTTCAATCGCGTCGTTTACCTTAGCGGCCTGGGTCTGGTACACCATGTCCGAGAGCTTGACGCTCGCCGGTACAATGCCAAAGATGATCATTGCGATCAGCGCTATTTTGGCAGCCGTGCGGGTGAAGTTCTTCTTTCCGGTGATCACTGCGGCACAAACGATCAAACAGGCCAGAGGGATCAGAACCATGAATGAAATATACCCTGACAGGCTGATGAGGAATTTCTCAAGGTACAGCGCGCTCAGAATGAGGAGAAAGTACTTGGCCAGCTCGGCGAGCTGATCCGCCAGAGGCGTGCACATGTCGCCCGGGAGCAGGGAAAGCGTTGCCGAAGTGGCGGCAGCTCCGCCCGAGAGCGTCATGACCTGCGTGATCTTATCCTCCGTCTTCTCGATGGAGTGTTTGTGGTTGGCCGGGTCTGCGGCGGCGGGCGCTATTTTGGTAAAGGAAATGACCGCCATGAGCAGTATCAGCGCAACGATCATGATCTTCTTATAGTTCAAAACACTCACCTCCCATCACTTAAACTCAACGGTGTACGCGGCAGTGCCGGGCAAGCTGCTGATGAACTGGCGCACAAGGCTGCGGGCCTGTTCGTCCGATCGCGTGAGAATGCCGCTCGCAAGGGCTTTTTCCTTGGCCGCGTTCTCGAACTCGACAAGCGAGACATTGTAGTCTTCCAGTTTGAGCGGATTCCACAGGGAATCCTTCTCTGAATAGATCTTGAAGGTGTCCTTGTCGATCGTTACAGCCTGGATCTCGGAGGCGGGCATTTCCACAGTAATGTATTTACGATCCGCGTCCGTCTCAATCTTGATTTGGGCAAAATCAACACCCGCCATGACTGCGCCGTCATAGCTGTATGTGAAACCGGACGTGGTGGGGATGACGAACAGGATGTTTTTGTCCTTGCTGTATGTCTCGATCTGAGTGAAGTAATACTCCTGCGTGACAAGGAAACCCATGTTAACAAGCCCATCCTGGATCGTTTTGGTGTTGACGGTGATCACAGCCCGGTCCTTCTTCTCTTTTTCCTTTATGGTCGTAACGGTTTGAGCGGCCTCTTCCCTCTCCGCCTTTCTGCGGGCACTGAAGTCAAGGCTCAGCACGATAGCCACAACCAGAGCAAGGACCGTAATACCGATATAAATCTGATTGCGGTGGTTCTTCAAATAGTCCATGGGCTCTCCTTTCGAGGATTTGACCACTGTTGCTTGTGACCACAGGGTTACCCTTCGGTCACGCTAAAACCCGGAAGCCCTGTCCCAAACAGGGCTTCCACAACTGCGCTCCTCGTTGTGAGCGCAGTTGTTAGTTACCCTTCGGTCGCGCTAAAACCCGGAAGCCCTGTTCTGAACAGGGCTTCCACAACTGCGCTCCTCGTTGTGAGCGCAGTTGTTGTTATCATTTGGTTGTTGCGGCGGCCCAGCTGTCCGTTCTTGCAACGGGACTCATCAGGACACGGCCGGTACCGCGGTAAACATTGACCAGACCTTCGCCGCTCACGGCCGAGCCGACGATCGATCTTGTTGACATTTCGACTGTAAACTGCAGGTTGGAAGACCAGCAGACCGCCATGGAACCATCGATCCGCAGTTCATCGTTGTTGAGCTCAATAGCGATCAGCTCATCTTCCGGCACGTTGCTCTCAAGCGCCGCGATTCCGTGCCCGGAAAGACTGAGATTGAACAGTCCCTCGTTGCCGAGCGCGGCTGAGGAAAGATTGCGGCGGGAAACAAGATTTTGGCGCACTGTGCCGTCACACGCGTAGAACATTCCGTCCTCGACCGTGATCCCGGATCCCCACTGCTCCACATCGACCAGAATGATGTGCTTGTAAGTGGGCTCGAGAACGAGGATTCCGCTTCCCTTGTATTCGGGCTTGACCGCGGACTCCTTGGTGACCGCGCCGCGGATCGCTTTACCGAAGAAATCGCCTACGCCCTTGATCCCGCTCGTTGCAACGACATTGCCGGCCATCCACTGCATCGCACCGGCCTGAACGACTGCAGTGTTAGTGCCGTTCATGTCGATGACCAGCTGTCTGCGATGGACGCCCATCTTGGCGCCAAAATACTCCGTCTCCGCATTGTATAAACTGACGCTCAGATCCTTGTCATATTCCAAAACACTGAAATTGCCCATTCTTTTGGTAAAATGTCTGTTTGCATTCTCAAGATTATTAACTCGCATGATGTCCTCCTTATGCAGATATAATAGTATCTAATAGTAAGACGGGAAATCTGAGAAAGCATTACATGGACGCGGGTAATGTGGTCACGAAACCATAATGGGATTTCTAAAAATCTGCTTTTCAATCTGTTCAAAATATAGTATATTATTAATCCATCTCATGCTATGTGCCGTGCTCAGCGCGGCGCGTAGGTGACCTGTTGCCGTTACTGTTGAGTTATGGAAGGAGGGACCTTGAGAGAGCTTTTGACTTACCTGGCAATGTTCCAAGTGGTACTGAGCGTGATTTTGTATGTGTGTATCGTGGTCAAGTGGCATGTCCTGAAGTCAAGGATCAAGGCAAACAGCTGGGAGCAGGCAAGCCCCTGCGGGCTGCAGACAGTCATCCTCTTCCTCATTCCCGTCTTTGGGCCGATGTGCTTTCTGGCGGCAATGACGATTCTGGACGACGCCGCGCGGTATACGAAAGAGGAAACCGGAAACCATCTCAATGTGCAGATAGGACCGATGAGATTCACATTCTCTGAATCGGTTTGAACCAGACTGAGCGAGCCGGCTTGCAGTGATTTGCTGTAGGCCGGCTCTTGGTATGTTCGGACATATATGTTCGCAACCGCTTGTCATCAATAGTTTCCGTTTGACACTTTAGTTTTTGAGCTTATCTTCCCACTCCTCGACCTTGAATCCGGTCAGCACAAATCCGTCGCCGACAACCAGCGGGCGTTTCACCAGCATTCCGTCAGTTGCGAGTAATGCGAGCTGCTCTTCTTCGCTCATGTCGGGCAGTTTTTTGGAAAGACCTAATTCGCGGTATGGAATCCCGCTTGTATTGAAAAAGCGTTTCAGCGGAAGTCCGCTCTGCGCATAATATTTCTTCAACGTGTCCTTATCGGGATGGTTTGTTTTGATATCGATGTCTTCATGCTCGATGTTGTTTTCATCCAGCCATTTCAGGGCTTTTTTGCAGGTGCCGCACCTGCTGTAGCAATAAACTTTGATCATGGATTTCCTCCCTGTACTATCGTTGCCGTGACCGCAGGGTTACCCTTCGGTCGCATTACTTTCTGCTTTCATTATACTAGCTGGCGCCTGTGAATTCACTAGTGACTGTGACCGAAGGGTAACCCTGTGATCTCGCTGTTCGATATTCCGGGAGTCCTTTGCGGTTTCTTGACCCCTCGGTCCTCCGGGCTCTATAATACTTCTGTGATCACAGGGTAACCCTGTGATCTTCACCCTGTGATCTTCGTGGAGGTAAATATGACAAAAGGACGTCTGGAAGCATTCAGCGATGGCGTGATCGCCATCATCATTACGATAACAATTCTGGAAATCGGCCTTCCCAACGGAAATGATATGCGTGCGCTCCTCGAGATCATGCCGCTTGTGATCTGCTATCTGATCAGTTTCATCATGGTGGGTACGAACTGGGCCAACCACCACCATCTTCTGCAGGTAGCCGGCTCCGTAGATGGCAAAATACTGTGGGCCAACCTGCTTTATCTGTTCATTCTGTCATTCCAACCCGTAACAACCGGCTGGGTTGGCAAATCCAATTTTGCCATGCTGCCGGTCAGGGTCTATGTTTTGATGAATTTTCTGGGGACAATGAGCTATATCCTTCTGCAGCATTTCATCATCACCGCGCATGACTGTGAAATCCTGAAGATTACCGTAAGCGAGAGCAGAAAAGAGAATTGGACAGTCTTTGTTGAGCTCATCGCATTGATCCTCTCGTTTATTCCCCGCGTACACTATTTGTCCTGCCCGCTTTTAGTGGTGGCAGTTGCCCCCTGGATCATACCTGATCTGAGAATGAAACGATTCTTTGAGGAGTCACAGAAGCCGGACAGCCAGTGCTAGTATAATAATTACGTAATCAGAAAGACCACAGGGGTTATCCTGTGGTCTTTTTGGATGTATTGACTATTATGATTCCTGCGCTCACCAGCAGTAATGCCAGCAATCCTGTGAGCGAGAACGCTTCCTTGCCCTCTCCCAGAAACAGTGCTGACAGAAGGACGCCCATGACCGGATTGATAAAGCCGAGGATCGACACGCGGCTCACCGGGTTGTACTTGAGAAGCACGCCCCAGAGCGTGTATGCACCGGCCGAAATGAATCCCATGTAAAGCATATTCAGCACGCATCCCGAAGTGTAGAAAATCAGGTGCCCGCCCATGAGCGCCCCGACGGCGAACAGGATCAGTCCGCCGATCATGAACTGGTACCCGCTCAGGGTTACCGGATTTTCGGATCTGGAGAATATTTTGATAAGGCAGCCGGAAGCTGCGTAGAAGAAATCCGCCATCAGCATCGCGCCTTCGCCGGCCAGCGTCACACGGCCGCCAGCCATCAGCGCCTGCCCTCCGCCGAGGATCAGGAGAATGCCGGCCATTCCTACCAGACATCCGGCCATTTTCCTCAGAGTCATCTTCTCAAAGCGAAAAATGAAGGCGGCAAACAGGATCGCGATGAAGTTGCCTGACGCGTTGATGATCGATCCGCGCACGCCGGATGTGTTTGCCAAAGCCATGAAGAAGAAATAGTACTGTCCCACTGTCTGCACCAGCGACAGTGTCAGAATACTTTTCCAGGACTCTTTTTTCGGAATCAGCAGCTTCCTTGCCAAAACAGAGCCAAACACGATCGTCATCAGGCCCGCGAGCATGAATCTGGCGCCTGCCAGCATGATCCTGGAAGCCGTGTCATCGGGGCCGATCTGAAACAGCTTATACGCTATTTTGATCGCGGGAGAGGCGCTGCCCCACAGTACGCAGCAAAAAATCGCTGTGAGACACGTCACCGGAAACCATGCCCAGATCGCGCCTTTTTCTTTTTGAACATTACTTAATCCCAATTTTAATTGCTCCTTTGAATTTAATAAGACCGGAGGGATACCCTTCGGTCATATCTAAGCGCTATGCGTAGGCGGTGGGTAGTTCACTAAATCATATTCCTTCTGGTCAGTGGACTGTAGCTGTAAGAAATGATTTCATCATTTTCAGCGACAAACGTCTTAATGTCACTGTAATCCATCGCCTCCGCGCAGCGTAAGACAAGATCATACACGGTTTCACCCTCTCTTGACCAGGTGATATTACTCTCTGCGATCAGCATTTTCCATTCATCCAGTTTGTTCCTTAGTTTCTGATCAAAATCGTTTGTGTTATGGACTTTTATTACTACGTGGTAACTGTCGTAAGAATCCGCGCCGAACGGCATTTTGCGGGAAATAAACTGCACGATCCACAGAAGTACCATAGTGACACCCACAACAAAATACATACCTGCACCGATCGCAAGACCTACACCGGCTGTCATCCATATGCCGGCTGCTGTGGTAAGACCTTTAATGTTAGTACCAACTTTAATGATGACACCGGCACAAAGAAACGAGATACCGCTTACAGCCTGTGCGGCAACTCGCGCGGTATCAGCGCCTTTAGTACCAAATTGGGTCATGATCTCTGCTGTGCCCAGATCTGCAAATCCGTATTTGGAAATGATCATGATCAGGGCAGATGTAACACACACCAGAATGTGGGTGCGGATACCGGCTTCTTTGAAATGATTGCTGCGCTCAAGGCCGATCGATCCGCCGATGAAGAAAGCGATAAGCAGACGGAATGCAAAGTCAACATACTGCATCATCGAAAAGTGTCTGAAATAAATATCAGCAAGTGTCATAACAGCTCCCTCCAGAATTCATTTTCTCCCTACATCAGATTTTAGTAAATCAGAACGGCAAAATCAATGCATACAAAAAGGAAGACCACAGAGCTGGGGATACTCTGTGGTCTTCCTTTACCGGAAAATTTTACCTATCACGCTTAGAATCTCTCTGGCTGTTTTATAATCATAGTTCCAGCCGCGAGTATTACCATTATTATCGATGTACTCAATGCGCTCTCTTACAAATGCTCTATTCTCATCTCCAAGGATTGTATACGTAGTTGATACGATCTGTATGCCCTTTCCTTCCAGACTTCTTCCACTCTCATTGCCGTCGTATGTTTTGGAAAGGCCGCTTAGCTGTTCCCGAAACCTGGCCAGATCATAAAGTATGTTGATCTCATCATCTTTAAAGTGGCCGCCGGCCAGATCAATGACTTTTCCGATTACTGCTTTTTTCGTTCTCTTCTCTAGTCTGTCCACAACCGTGTCCCTTTCGGTTTCAATCCCCTGTATGGGATTGATTGTATAACTTTATGGTCACATTGTGTGTAAAGAATGATTATGATTCAGTTGGTTGGTCGCTTTTTAGGCCACCTCCTGCATCTTTTTCAAAAAAGAAGCGATTTCAACCGTTATTCGACCATTTTTGTGTCTTTTTGGCGTCATTATTCCTCACATAATGGAGGCATACATGCAGCGACCGAAGGGTAACCCTGCGGTCAGGCTATATAGACTGCCGGGCTTTCTTCCCCTTTTACGAAACGTTCCAGATTCAGTACGCAAAGCGCCGGTGCCTTTGCAAATTCTTCAGGATAGTCTGCGGGGTTAGCCTTGATCACAGGCATCATCGCGCAGCCCAGGTCTATATTCACAATCCGGTTCACCGGATCGTGGTAATAACATGGCATCGGCGGCATATGCTTGTCCGGCCAGTACTCATTGTCCAGCATAAGGACAGGCACATGTCCGATCACGTGGTATCTTCCGTCTTCCCCATATTTGCGAGGGTTGACATATTCAGAGTAACGCCAGGGCGAATACCACACTACATAGGAGACATCTTTTTTGCTGATCCCGCTATCCTGCCATCGCACGGTCCCGCGCCCGGCCAAAAAAGAAGAATGCGATAGCAAAAATGTCGTTCCCTCCACTGTTATTTCTACTTGCAGATAGAGCTCACTGAGGAATTTTTTGATGCTTTTCTTCTCATCGGGTGTGAGCTTTTGCAGTGCTGACAGCGTCTGCCTTCCGCCATTGGCCGGATGCAGCCAGATATTGCCCTGAAGGAACATGCGGCGGTTGATGTAGTCCCACATCATATGCTCGTGGTTGCCGATCAGGCACGTGATGTTGGGCCTGGACGCCGCATCCTGCAGGATCCGGATCCCGTCCGGACCGCGGTCGATCATATCGCCGATGATATACAGGTGATCATTATCAGCGAATTGTATCTCTTCAAGCATTCTTGCGTACAGATCATACTGCCCGTGAATGTCGCTGCAAACGTAGGTGCTCATAACACTCCATTTCCTTATCGTGAAACCGGAGGGTTACCCTGTGATTCACACCGCCAGGGGGCGACCGAAGGGTAGCCCTGTGATCTCATGTCGTAAATGAGAAAAGTCGATAGATCCTGCGGTACATCCCGCCTGTGAACAGCATCCGGAAGACAATCCTTTCCGCCGGACTGAGCTCGCCTATCAGCCTCGCCGGAGTGAAAGTGTGCTCTTTGCGGATGTGCAGTCTCAAACCCTGCAGTATTTTGGCAGGGTCGTCGAGCCCGTACAGCTGAGTGACGCCGACCTCGTTGACAGGATTCTTAAATCTGGACGCTTTGGCGCCGAATTCCGTATAGAAATCTGCCAAAATACGAACGTTACGATAGCGTGTCTCGAGCGCCTGGAATAATTCGCGCACCTCATCATTGGTGAGGTACATAGTCAGACCTTCGAGGGCCACGATCGCCGTGTCGCTCTCGGGAAGGTTCCCGATCTGCCTTGGATCCGAAGCATCAAGCGCCATCATATGATAACGGTCCGACTCATCGTAATACTTCTTCCGAATGTCGATCACCTCAGGAAGGTCGCAGTCAACCCAATTCGAATAAAAGCTCTGCACGCGCTCGAACCGGCTGTCGAGCCCGCACCCGATGTGAATGACCAGCGCCTCCGGATGCTTGCGCAGCATCGCGTCCGTCCAGTCGTCAAAGACGCGGGCGCGCATAGCCATGTTGTAGGCGAGCCAGCGCGACCTGCTCTTCCCGCGGATCGGAAACGATTCTGCCGACCAGATCCGCTCCGCGGCAGGATCCTTCAGAATAATGCCCTGCCTGCTCACTTTGGCTTTGCCGTAAAGAGGAATAAACAGGGTGTTGTTTACTTCATTCATGGCCGCCTCCATTGTGCGTGATCACGCCTGCATTTTCCAGTGTGATCACAGGGTTACCCTTCGGTCGCGGCATGATCACGCCTGCATTTTCCAGGATTTCCTCCAACGTGCGCGGCTCATAATCCATGCGGCAGGCGCCGACATTGAAGGCCTGGAGCGGAACGCCCAGCCAGTTCATGAAGTAGATGTATTTATCTTCCCAATGGGAAACCGCCGAATTGTGCGTGTGCCCATACAGCTGCACGACGCCCTCGTCGTTTCCTTTGAAAATTGGCAGCAGTCTGTGGCGCATGACGACGCGCTGCTTCTCACCGCGCACCCGCACCTGGATCTGCTTACTTGGCACCACCTCTTCAAACAGACTCTCGAAGAGTTCTCCCTTGGGGTCGTGGTTGCCGCGGATCAGGTGTATTCGGCCATGCAGCGCATGCACGATCTCACCGGCGTGCGCGGTATTGACGCCGCCGAACATGTCCCCGATGACAAAGACGTGATCACCTTCGCTGACACGTGCGTTCCAGCGGCGGATCATCTCCGCTTCCATCTCGTCGACGTCTTTAAAAGGGCGCCCGTCAAACGCGATCACATCCCTGTGACCAAAATGCAGGTCCGCAATAAAGAATACTTTTCCCATATCACTCCGTCTCAAAGATGCTCGCCAGCGGCGAATCGCTATCCAGGAACAAGGTTGTATTTCCGTTTTCCAAGCTCTTCTTAGCTGCGTCGAGCTGCCGCACAAACAAATAGTAATCCGCCTTGTCCGGATCATTGTAAGCATCGGACAGGATCCGCATGTACTCGGCTTCTCCTTCTGCCTCGAGCTGGTCCGCCTTTGCCTTAGCCTCAGAGATCATGACTGCCGTCTCGCGATCCGTCGTGTTGCGGATCTTCTGCGCCTCTGATTCTCCTTGCGCTCTGTAGGCTGCCGCAATATTCTTGCGCTCCGTGATCATTCGGTTGTAGACCGCATCCTTGTTCTCGTCAGGAAGATCGAGCTTCTTGATCTTGACCATCTGCACTTCAAATCCATACTGCTCCGGGTCGTAGTCTTTGTTGAGCTGTTCCAGAATTTTAGTCGATAGTGAGATCACTCTTGTGTTCTCATCAATGACCTTCATACCATCAACTGTCTCACCGGATTTAGCACCGGTCTGACCCTCAGCCGCCTCATCGCCCTGTGTACCTGCTTGGGCATCGGCCGCCTCATTGGACTCCCCGTCACCCTGTTCGCCTTGCAGGTCTTCCGACGTGATGTCCTGCACTTCCAGATCATTCAGCCCGTTTTCGTCAGCGCTCTTGTCCAGTGCCGCGTCTCGTGACGCGATCAGTTCTTCCTGTGAAGTCGACGAAACCGTCGCTTTCAAAGCGCCGTATACCATCGCGCTGATCTTGCTCTCCGCACTCGTGGTCGAGGAATTCAGCGTCTGTGTGAACTTGATCGGATCTGTGACGCGCCATATGATGTATGCGTCTACTTCCATTTTCTTCTTGTCCGAGGTGTAGATTTCTGTCGGCGCAATGTCGTACAGCTGTCTGGCCTTGGAAATTGTGGTCTCGCTCTGGATCAGCGGGATCCGCAGCGAGAAGCCTGGCTCGGTGGTGACGCGCGATATTTTGCCCATCGTTTTGATGACCTTGTACTCGTTGGGGTATGTAATGACGGAAGCCATGTTGACCAGGAGATACACAACGATCAGGGCCAGCAGAATAATGCCTGATTTTTTCTTCATCACTGATCACCTCCTGTCTGTTCGGACCTTCCCGCCTGCGCGGCCGCTTCCGCCTCGCCAAAGCTTCCGTCCAGGTCGCCCAGATACATGCGCTGGGTCGTTCCGTCCTCATCATTGTTAATGATGATCTTCACATTGGGCAAAATATTCTCCATCGCCTCATAGAACATTCGCTGTCTGGTGATGAGCGGATATTTGGTGTACTCGGCGTACTCGCTGTTGAAGCGGGCGACCTGTCCGTTCGCCTCATTGATGCGGGCAGTCTTCTTCGCTTCCGCTTCCTGGATGATCTTATCTGCCTTGGCTTCCGCAGCGGGAATCTGCTCGTTGCGGTACTGATTGGCCTCGTTCAGCGCGGATTCCTTGTTCTGCCGCGCGTTTTCAACTTCCGAGAACGCTTCCTTGATCCGATCTGTGGGCGGCTCTACGTCCTGAATCGAAATATCGATCAGAGAGAGACCGATCTGCTGCTTCTCAAGTTCATCCATGACTATATTCTTGATATTCTGCTGGATCTCCGATTTGCCCGTAGTCAGAGCGGAGTCGACCGTATAGGCGCTCACCGTGCCGCGGATCGTGCTCTGGATCAGGTTCTTGAGGATCAGCTC
>CADCIK010000031.1 GCA_902801415.1 uncultured Lachnospiraceae bacterium | reverse complement strand
CCATTCGGCTGCCTTGTAGGCGTTCGCGCGTGCCTCCTTGAGATTGCTGCCGAGCGCTGTGACGCCGAGTACGCGTCCGCCGCTGGTGACGATCTCGCCCTTTTCATTGAATTTGGTGCCTGCGTGGAAGCAGTAATAGGAATCCTGCCCTTCGAAGGCCTCAAGGCCTGTGATGACCTTGCCCTTCTCATAACTGCCCGGATAGCCGCCGGAAGCGATGACAACGCATACAGCCGCGTTATCTTCAAACACAAGGTCGATCTTGTCGAGCGTTCCGTCAATGCAGGCCTGCATGACATCCACGATATCGGATCTCATCCTGGGCAGCACGACCTGGGTCTCGGGATCGCCGAAGCGCGTGTTGTACTCGAGGACCCTGGGGCCGTTTTCAGTCAGCATCAGGCCAAAATACAGAACGCCGCGGAAAGGCCTTCCCTCTGCAGCCATGGCGTCGAGGGTTCTCTGGTAGATATGCTCTCTGCAGTAGGCGTCAACTTCATCGGTGTAGAAGGGGCTGGGTGAAAATGTTCCCATTCCGCCTGTGTTGAGACCTGTATCTCCGTCTCCCGCTCTCTTGTGGTCCTGGGAGCTGCTCATAAGCTTGTAGTTTTTGCCGTCGGCAAATGCCAGAACGGATACTTCGCGCCCCGTCATGAATTCCTCGATGACGATCTTGTCTCCGGCAGTGCCGAACTTCTTGTCCATCATCAGCTCTTCTACGCCGTCGCAGGCCTCCTCGAGCGTATTGCAGATCAGAACGCCCTTGCCGAGGGCAAGGCCGGAAGCCTTGAGCACGATGGGCATCTTAGCGGTCTTGAGGTACTCCAGCGCTTTCTGCGGATCGTCAAAGATCTCATAGGCGGCGGTAGGAATGCCGTATTTCTTCATCAGATCCTTGGAAAAAGCCTTGCTGCCTTCGATGATCGCCGCATTGGCAGGTGTTCCGAAGATACGGAGCCCCTTTGCCTCGAACGCGTCGACAATACCGGCACAGAGCGGATCATCCATGCTGCAGACGGTCAGATCGATGGCGTGCTCGGAAGCAAAAGCGGTGAGCGCGTCAAAATCCATGGTTCCGATCGGAACACATTCCGCGATCTGCGCAATGCCGGCGTTGCCGGGTGCGCAGTAAAGTTTCTCTACCTGCGGGCTTCTCTTAAGAGCCTGCGCGATCGCATGCTCTCTGCCGCCTCCGCCTACCAATAATACTCTCATAAGCATACCTCTTTTCTTAAGACTCCTTGATATGAGTGATTCTGTTATCGTCGATCGTGACTCTGCCCTGTGCGATCAGAGAGATCGCGCTGGGGAGCAGGATCCATTCCGCCTCTTCCATGACGCGCCTCTGCAGGACTTCAGGCGTATCGCCTTCCCTGACTTCTACAGCCTTCTGCAGAAGAATGGGACCGTGATCCAGATCTTCATCTACAAAGTGCACGGTGGCGCCGGTTACCTTGGCGCCTCTTGCGAGTACCTTTTCATGGACATGCAGTCCGTAATAGCCCTTGCCGCAGAAGGAAGGGATCAGCGCGGGGTGGATATTGATGATCTTATCCCGGAATTCGGCGATCACGCAGGCCGGCACCGCGACCATAAAACCTGCCAGTACGATCAGGTCAGGATCGGCCTCTTTGAGGCAGGCAAGCAGCGCGTCGTTAAAGAGATCTCTGTTCTCATAATCCCTGGGAGATACACAGACGCCTTCGATCCCGGCCGCTTTCGCTCTCTCAAGCGCGTAAGCATTCCGGTTATTGCTGATCACGCGGACGATCTGCGTATTCGCGATCTTTCCATCCCTGAGCGCGTCGATGATCGCCTGCAGGTTGGTTCCTCCGCCTGATACACAAACGGCAACTCTCAGCATAATTCGACTCCCTTCTCATCACCGCTAATGGTCTCTCCGATCACATACGCGTTTTCGCCGGCGTTCCTGAGCGCCGCGACGGTCTTTTCGGCGTCGGCGCTGTCAACTGCCAGCACCATTCCGATTCCCATATTAAACGTATTGTACATCATTTTCTCTTCCAGCTCTCCCTTTTTCTGCATCAGCTTGAAGATCGGAAGGACGGGATAGCTGTCCTTGCGGACTCTCGCCACGATGCCGTCAGGCAGCATTCTCGGAATATTCTCATAGAAACCGCCGCCCGTGATATGGCTGCAGCCTTTGATCGTTACGCCTGCTTCGCGGACTGCCCGCAATGCTTTGACATAGATCTTGGTGGGCGTAAGAAGGGTGTCGCCGAGTGTCGCACCAAGCTCGGGATAATATCTCTTGAGATTGGTCTCACTGACGTCAAACACCTTGCGGACCAGGGAGAAGCCGTTGCTGTGGACGCCGGAGGAAGCGATTCCTACCAGCACGTCGCCGGGCTTGATGTTCTGTCCGGTCACAAGATCCTTCTGATCCGCCACGCCAACTGCGAAGCCGGCCAGGTCATACTCATCCTCCGGATAAAAGCCGGGCATCTCTGCTGTCTCGCCGCCGATCAGAGCCGCGTCGGACTGAACACATCCTTCGCATACGCCGCTTACGATAGCGGCGATCTTCTCGGGATAGTTCTTGCCGCAGGCAATATAGTCCAGGAAATAAAGAGGTTCGCCGCCCGCGCAGGCGACGTCATTGACGCACATAGCGACGCAGTCAATGCCTACTGTATCGTGCTTATTCATAAGAAAAGCGATCTTGAGCTTTGTGCCCACGCCGTCTGTTCCGGATAAGAGCACGGGCTTTTCCATCATCTTGATCTTCTCAAGAGAGAATGCGCCGGAAAATCCGCCCAGTCCGCCGAGCACCTCGGGGCGCATCGTGCGCTTCACATGTTCCTTCATCAGTTCTACGCTGCGGTAGCCTGCCTCAATATCCACACCGGAACTCTTATAATCCAAACCCATCTGCTTTCCTCCGTATCTTATTTCTTGTAATTTTTGTATCCCTGCTCCTGCAGGCGTGCGTCTTTGCCGGCCACTTCGTTCGCCATATTGGCGCTGTAATCCTTGAGGCGGCCCAGGAGGTCCGCGTCAGAAACAGCAAGGATCTTTGCCGCGAGGATACCCGCGTTCTTGCCGCCGCCGATCGCTACAGTCGCGACCGGGATCCCGGAAGGCATCTGCACGATGGAATAGAGAGAATCTCTTCCGCCGAGCGATGTAGTGTGCATGGGAATGCCGATCACGGGCATGGGGAACAGAGCGGCGCACATACCGGGAAGATGCGCGGCCATGCCGGCTCCTGCGATGATGACCTTGATCCCTCTCTCTTCTGCACCCTTGGCCCAGGTAAAGAAAAGATCCGGCTCTCTGTGCGCGGAGATTATGTGCATCTCATAACTGATACCGAATTCATCCAGAATCTCCGCTGCTTTGCTCATTACCGAAAGATCCGAATCACTTCCCATTACAATTCCGACTTGTGCCATGCTTCCTCCTTCACTTCTGTTCCGACTTCTTCCTTCGGATTCTTTATTACTGTAACGCGTCCTTTGCGTGTCAGGACACGCTGATCCTGCCTGTATTCATCAAGGCGCACTTTCAAACCCTAGTTTAACGAAAACAAATCGCATGTGCAACTAGGAAACGAACCGAGTATCCGGCCCGGTTTTTTAATTTCGCGTGAGTTCATCGAGCGGTTTGTTGAGGATCTGCGTCCCATCGAGCACAAATCTTCCGTTCTCGATGATAGGGATCCTCACGCCGTCCGGCCTCACAGCCACATAGGACGCGAGCTCGTCATAAGGGATCGTGATATCCGTATGACAGCCAAAATATGCCTTTTCCGGATCGGTCTTTCTCAGGATCGATACGGAATTGTCCTTGGCAATGATCTCTTTTCCGTCCGGATTGTAGACGTGGAGCTCTTCGTCCCGGCAATAGCATGTATCTCCCACCGCGAAATGCGGCCCGGTCTTTTCCGCGATCAGAATGGGCAGGCGGTCGCTGATCCCGTATCTGACTGCGGCTGCGAAAGCTGTCGTGTTGGTTCCGATCGCGCACTCTCCCATGGGGAGATTCTTGTGGTGGAAAAGGATATTTTCCTCAATATAGCTCCTGCATGCGGTTTCATTGTCAAAGTTGCCGCAGCTGTAATCAACGACGCGGCCGTCCTTAAACGTCAGCGCAAGGTCCTTGAAATAGAGTCCCTCCAGATACACGC
Source organism: uncultured Lachnospiraceae bacterium (assembly GCA_902801415.1). Taxonomy (GTDB): domain Bacteria; phylum Bacillota; class Clostridia; order Lachnospirales; family Lachnospiraceae; genus CAG-791. Next base: position 15,621 of record CADCIK010000031.1, on the reverse strand, counting down.
CGGTCACATGAAGGACCCCATCGGTCCCTTCAAGAACCGGGGTCGTGAAGACTTCGCCGACCGGGATATTGACGTCGGCCGTGCAGTTTTCAAAGCTGGCCTCAGTATCCGGGTCCGCCGGCTGCTGCAAGCGGACAGTCAGCGCAGTGCGGTTCCCGTTTCCGCCCCGCACCTCAATGTGAGACGCGGCAGACAGCGCGTCGACCATCTTTCCCTGGATCTTCTGGAAAAGCGCGTTGTCGAGTGTGTTGATCGAAAGGATCGAGTCGAAGATCTCTTCAAATCCATCTCTCGCACCGGCGATCGAAGGAAGCGGGAAATCGATGACGGTAAAGCTCCGGTCTTTAGCTATGACAGCTTCGCTGTAAAGATCCGCGGACCGGATCTCGAAGTCAGTGCGGAGTTTCTTCTGCGCGTCATTAAATCTGGGCGCGCAGGGCGAATTCTGGGGAGAAAAAGGAGCCGCGCCGAACACTTCGATCACAGCGGGGCCCGCGTAGAGGACCGTGTCGGAATGAAGCTGCTTATAAGCGTTCCTGAGGCTTTCGATCCGCTTTTCGTGAAATGCCTCATCCATAAAGAGCGCCAGATCTTCTCTGTGATCGTAATAGTACTGCGGATTGGGGTCCGCGCCGCTGATCCCCATGGAACCCTGATGGAACGCATGGAAAAGCGTGGGAACTTCCGCGGAGACAAAAGCGGACAGTCCCATCTTCCGGAAGTTTAAGGCGCAGGCCCGGAAGATCCTCTCAAAGCCGAGGTGGAAGATCATGGCCACATTTTTCTTGGAAGCCAGGTTCTTTCCGTAATTGATAAAGCCCCTTTGGAATCCGTCTGTGATCGTAAAGGCGATGAGGTCGATCTTCTCGTCCGGAAGTCCCGCAATATACGCGGCGACAGCCTCCTCGCTTTCAGATACATATTCACCGGTCATGTAGAGATCCCGCAGATCATAGAAGGGATCTGTCAAAAGACCGCTGACCCGCTCGCTTCCTTTCACAAGCTTGTCGCGCAGATACCAGGTCAGCTCATCCTCCATGTAATCCATCAGATACTGGCGCATAATGTCCAGCGCCTGCGTATAGGAAGGAGCCTTTCCCTCTTCCCGGTAAGCCATGGAAAATGCTGTATACATTTCCAGAAACAGCTCTGCCCTGATCAGTACCCGCTCGGTATCGGACCGGAAGACAAAAGGGATCACGCAGCGCATTTCATAGCGGAGCGCAGCAAAGAGAGGGCCGAATTCTTTACCCAGCTTATCAGACGCATATTCGGGATTTGCGTAGCTCTTCTTATAATTGGCCGGCAGGATCTCTTCATACAAAGCGCGGCTGCGGCTTCTCATCACGTCTAAAGAAGCGGCTTCGTACTGCCCCTCCATAAGTTCCCGGCGCGTTCTGTCGATAAGCAGAAACCACTTTGCGCCGCTCTCAAAAAAGGGGACAAAGTCCGCGGAGACAGCGTTTTCGCCGGGGATCTCGCGGATCCTGTCCATCGATAACTGATATCTTAGATCGATCAATTGCATAATTACTCCAAATGGTACAAACATGTACCGCAGATCAAATATAAATAAATCTGGCTCTGCTGCCCCTGCAGGGACGGCAGAGCCGCTTTCATTTCCGTGATCATCACTTCTTTACGCCATACTCCGCGTAATAATTATCAAGAGATTTCTTGATCTTCTTGTCAATAAGGACTTTGCCGTCGATCGGCCTGTTATAGAGATACTCCTGTACCTCGTCCATGGTGACGATCGCGCTGGTCGGGAAGCCGTAATCCTCCCTGATCTCATCGAGCGCGCTGACCGTGCCCTTGGGTCCCACTTCTCTTCTGTCCAGAGAAACAATGAGTCCGACAATATCAACGTCTGCCTGCGCGCGGATGATCGGAACGGTCTCTGCAATGGAAGCGCCGGAAGTTGTAACATCCTCAATGATCATCACGCGGTCCTCGTCGTGGAGGCGGGTTCCCAGGAGGATCCCCTTGTCGCCGTGGTCCTTGATCTCCTTGCGGTTGCAGCAGTACTTGATGTCGCGGCCGTACAGCTTGCTGATCGCCATAACAGTTGCGACTGCAAGCGGGATCCCCTTGTAGGCGGGGCCGAAAAGCACGTCAAATTCAAGGCCGAATTTGTCGTTGATGGCCCTTGCGTAGTACTCGCCGAGCTTGATCAGCTGGGAGCCTGTCTTGTAGGCGCCTGCATTCATGAAAAACGGAGATTTTCTGCCGCTCTTGAGCGTGAATTCACCGAACCTGAGGACGTGAGAGTCCACCATAAAGTTTATAAAACTCTTCTTATACTCTTCCATTGTCTTACTCCCCTGTTTATACATTATAGGCCGCGAAGATCAGCGGCTGATGTTCCATACTGTTCTGCCGCCGTGGATCGCGCCGCGAAGATCCTCGATCATATCAATGGCTGCCGCTCTTGCCGCATCCGCGAATCCCTCATCCCCGTATGCAGCGTATGCGTCCTTCTTATAGGCCGCGATAATGCCTCTGGAAGAATTCACGATGCATCCGAGTCCGTCCGCGTCGAAAAATCCGCTCAGGTCTTTGGCAGATGCTCCCTGCGCGCCATATCCCGGCGCCAGAATGAAGGTGTGAGGCATGAGCTTCCTGAGGATCCGCGCCTGTTCGGGATAGGTGGCTCCGACGACCGCACCGACGTTGCTGTACACGCCTTCCTTGCAGTCAGCACCCCATTCACTGACTTTATGGCCGACAAGCTCATACACAGCGCGTCCGTCCCCTGTCAGCACATCCTGAAATTCTCCGCTGGAAGGATTGGACGTCTTGACAAGGACAAAGATGCCTTTGTCATGCTCCTTACAGATTTTGATAAAGGGCTTTACGCCGTCTGATCCGAGATAGGGGTTGACTGTGGCGAAATCCACGTCAAACGCCTTTCCGGCCAGGTGTCCTCTTGCGTATGCTTCGGAGGTGGAGCCGATATCGCCCCTCTTTACATCACCGATCACGATGAGGCCCTTGGACCTGCAGTAGTCGATCGTCCTCTTGTATGCGATCATACCCGGGATCCCGAACTGCTCATACATGGCAACCTGCGGCTTGACAGCGGGGACCAGGTCGCATACAGCGTCCGTGATCTTTTTGTTGAATTGAAAGACCGCCTCTGCCGCGATCACATTCTCTTTCTCGCAGTATTCGGGAACAGAGCCTTCTGCGGCCTTTTCCGCTTCCTTCAGAATAAAACCGGGAATGAAGGAGAGATTGGGATCGAGGCCTACTACGACCGGAGCATCCTTTTTCATGATGCCCTCGATTAATTTCTGGATCATCTTGTAATCACCTTTCTGTAATTAATTGCAGACAAAGTATAGCATAACAGGATGAGCGATGCATCATTTATTATCTTGTCTTTAAGAATACCATTTCACGGCGGGCGTCTTCGTCGCCGGAATACTGATTGAGATAGTCGATAAAGAGTTCCTTTGCCTTCTCAAAATCACCTGCGTATTCATAGGCGGCCGCGCGGTTGAACATAGAGGTCTGCAGTTCAGGCGTGCCCTTTGCGGCGGTCACTGCGCGCTCGAAGGTCTCTGCCGCATCCGCGTACTTCTTCTGCTTCATATAAATGGAACCCAGGAGATTGAGCATTTCCGCGGACGTGTCCGCTCTCGTGCCGAAGCTTTCGATCACTTCTTTGGCAGCCGCCGTGTCATCCAGAGCGATATGGCATCTGCAGACGATCAGCGCCGCGCGCTCATCCTGCGCTGCATGGGAGGAAAGCAGTTCCACAGCGCCTTTATAGTCCTCAAGGAAATAGAGGATCTTTCCCTTCAGGACCGGGTCCATATTGATGCCTCCGGAAGCGGTCACGCCATCCAGATACCCTTTGCCGATCTTCTTGCCGCCGTACTTTTCAAGAGTCTGTGCGATCTCCAGGATGCGCTCGTAATTCATGCGGTCCATGTTGATCGCTTTGTCAAAATCCGCCTTGGCGCTGTCAAGATCGCCGGCCGCCGCTTTCGCGGTGCCCCGCTCCATAAAGAGCAGCGCGTTCTCGTCGTTTTTATCGATCAGCGCGTCGTAGATCAGGATCGCATTCTCGGGCTCGTCGCTGTGAATATAACAGCTTGCCAGATAGCGGCGGATATCCTCGGACATGCCGTCCCGGTAGAGCTTCTCCTCGATGAAGGTCGCGCTGTCCAGCGCTTTTATGAACGCTTCTTCCGCGCTCTTGTACTCCATTTTCTCCATCAGGGCGATCCCCTTGCCCCGGTAACATGCCTGCAGCTGTTTGCCTTCTTCGATCGCGGCGTCGTACAGAGCCACAGCGTTCTCGAGGTCTCCCTCATCGAGCGCGCTCTGCGCCTTTGCCATCGTATCGGTATCTTTGGGACTGCATCCGATCAGAGCTGCAGCCACCATACATACTGTAAAAGCAAGAAATAGTTTATTTCTCAATGCCGCCTCCTGCCTGCGTATAAACGCGTGAACCATACGTGCCGTTAACTGCTTTTATTCTTCAAACAGGACTTTGACGTAAAAGCCCCGCTCGTTTTCCTCGATCTCCTCCACTGTGCCCTCTCTCGAGAGGAGTCTCTGGCTGAAGGGAACATTCCCGCTCATGGCCAGGGAGGGATGGATCGTGTAGTAATAATTGCTGGGAAGGAGCCCCTCGACGATCTGCACGCGGTCTCCCGCTTTTAAAAGGCCTTCCCGCTCCATCTTAAATTCCATTTCTCTCATTTGTAAACCCTCGCGTCTGTGAGAAATACGGCCCCCCCTTATTCCCCTGTCACAATGGCGTTTTCCATAAGGCATCTGTCCCAGTTCTCATAGGCGGAAGCCTTGAGGTGGATGCCGTCTCCGGACAGGTCCTCGTACAGATCTCCGTCCTCATCACAGACATACGGGTTCATATCGATATAAAAGATATCGCGTCCGTTTGCCAAAGTACTGATCGCCATATTTCTCTGGGAGATCACGGTATTGTTGCGGCAGCTGTCACTGCTGCTCTTGTCGTAGGACACGTGCATGATGCCCTGAATGTAGATCAGCGCGTCGGGCTGATACTCTCGGATCAGGGAGATGAACTCCCTGTATTTCTCATAATACATATAGGTGGTGCCGATCCCGAGCTCATTGACACCAAGCGCCACATAGACCTTGCCGTATTGATTCTCTTCCAGGATCTCCTCGACATAGGCGCCCCATGATTCTCCGTCATGGTCCGTGTAGCGAAGCTCCTGATCCAGGATATTGTAGACGTTCACGGATTCCTTGGCCAGAAAAGCGGCTGTTCCCTTGAGGCTTCCGTATTCACAGAGTCCTACGGTGCGGGAGTCCCCTATGAACAGCGCGTCGGTGAAATACGTGGAGTCAACGAGGCCGAGCTTGTAATAGATCCCGTTTTTGGCAAAGATACCCTCGGTATCTGTGTTGTATTCCGTGTCATCGGGAGACAGGAATCCGACGTTGACGACATCGTAGTCCACAGCCTGCATGACGGGATTGCAGACGCCCTCCGGGATCACGTCAAGGCTTCCGGCGATCGCGTTCGCGGGGAGCGTTTTCATCTCCTCGACTTCGGCGTCTTCCGCTTCGGTGTAGACAGGCGTCTCCGCAGTGCCGGCCTCTCCCGCAGCCTCGTCTGTGGCTCCGGCGCCGGCGGTTGTTCCGTCGACAGTCGCCTCATCGGCGGAACTGCTGTCAGCCGCGGAAGCTCCCTCTTCTTCGCCCTCCTCCTTGGGCCTGATCAGACTTTGCCATGGGTAGACTCCGTCATGGATCCCCTGGAATACGAGCGTGAGACCGGGCTGACGCAGGGGATTCAGCTCATATTCGCTGTAGAGCGTCTTCCTGCCGGTCCAGCCGATGATCATCAGAGGCAGCGCCGTCAGCGCAAGTATACATAATAATGTAAATCTCTTCCATAAGAGTTTCAGAAAACTCAAAGAAATTCCCTCCGGTCAAAAACTAAAGTACATAAACGGATTGCTGGCCGAAATTACGATCCGGTACACGCAGATCCAGAATACGATCACAAGAGCGATCAGCACGGGCAGGCGCCGGCGGTTCCTGACGATCGCGCGGTACCAGTGCGGCGTGCACAAAAGGAGGCTGATCAGAAGGAGCGGCCAGTAGGTGGTCAGCTGCTTCATGAAGTCTCCGCTGTTGACATTGACGCCGTTTCCAAAGAAGGGAAACAGCCGCATAAAGTAGCTGCGCAGATCCGACAGATCCGGGATCGCGAAGATGACCCAGGTCAGCGGGATGAGCAGCCATACGTGAAGATGGCCTATGATCGGGAAAGAAGAGATCAGGCCGTCCACAACAAATTTCTCCCATACGATCAGGAGAAAGAGAACGCCGCTCCAGATCAGGAAGTTGGGCGTAATGCCGTGCCAGAGACCGGTCAGGAGCCACACGACGGCCAGATTGAGGATCGTACGCAGATTTCCTTTTCTGTTTCCGCCGAGCGGAATATACACATAATCCCTGAACCATGACCCGAGCGTCGCGTGCCATCTCCGGTAAAAGTCGCCGATCCCGCATGCCCAGTAAGGGTGCAGGAAGTTGATCACAAAGTGGTAGCCCAGCATCATGCCGATCCCGGCAGACATCAGGGAATAGCCCCAGAAATCCATATACAGGCGCAGTGAATAGCCGATCGCGCCCATCCAGGCCAGCGGCGTGGAAATACTCTCATATCCGATCTTCCCGATCTCGTTCCAGAGGATGCTGAGCGGGTCCGCGAGAAGCACCTTCATGCCAAGACCAAGGACAAAGAAAAACAGGCCGTCATTGAATGCTTTGACCGTTACAGTCCTGTCCCTCTTCTCAAAGCCTATGCTGTTCCAGCGCGAGATCGGTCCCTGCGTGACCTGCGGGAACATAGTGAAATAGACCACCGTGTCCATGATCTCGGGACGCCGCGTGATCTCTCCCCGAAACAGATCGGCCTGGTAAGAGATCATCTTGAACAGATAAAAGCTGAACCCCAGGGGGAGCACTACCTTGTCGGTGATCCCCGAGAGAGCCTTGAAAACGACCAGCGCGCCGACATCCAGAATGAGCGCCGCGATGAAAGCGCGCTTATTCTGCGGCCTGACGCCGCCCTTATCCACATAAAAGACCATCTGCCCCAGTATATAGTTGGCGATCGTGAGGACTGTCAGCATGATCGCCATGTAACCTGCACCCATGGCATAGAAAACAATGCTCCCGAAGAACAGGACCACTTCTCTGAAACGCGCGGGCGTCAGATAATAGATTGCCAGAAATACAGGGAAAAACCTGAATAAAAAGGTCAGGCTGTTAAAAAGAATCATTGAATTACCTTCTTACAGGCTGCCCGTCGGCAGCGTTTTTAATAATAAGGCCCCGGATCTCCCCGATCAGGTAAAGGGAGCCGGCCGCAAATACTTCCATATCATCGTCACGGCGAAGGATCAGTCTGTCCACTGCGTCCTCCACGCTGTCCATCTGGTGGAACCGGATCCCGCCGGCGTTCCTGCCGATCTCCTCGCGCAGCTCCTGCGCGCTCAGAGCTCTCGCTCCCTTCATGGGAACGGCGGCAATATCCGTAAACAATCCGGATTCCCGGATCATGCGGAGTTCCTCCCGGTACATCTTATCTCTGACGCAGGAAAAGAGCAGAAAACGCCTTACTTCTCTGCGCTCCGGACCTTTGAGCGCCAGGATCCGCCCGACGCTTTCCAGAAAGGCTCTCATGCCGTCGGGATTGTGCGCGCCGTCCAGATAGACGGAAGGCAGGATCTCTTCCATTCTGCCGGGCCAGACCATGGCGGAAAGCCCTTTTACAAGGATCCTGTCCACCTGCGGGGAAGCCTCCCTGCCGGTATCGCCGAGAAGGATACGGCAGGCAGTCACGGCGAGCGCCGCGTTTTCACACTGATAGAGCGCGCGCAGCGGCAATCTTGCCCGCAGAGTTTTATCATACCGATTGTATACCGAAAAATCAATGCCGTTCTCGTCCATGCTGTGTACTTCCCACATGCCGGCGTCCACGACTTCTGCTTCCGCGCCGACCTCTTCCGCTTTCGCGCGGATCACCTGAAAGGCTTCATCGGGGTCGCGCAGAAAGACCGCAGGCGTATTTTTTCTGAGGATCCCCGCCTTCTCGCCGGCGACCGACGCGATCGTGTCGCCAAGATAGGCCATGTGATCCAGACCGATCCTTGTGATCACGGCGATCTCCTTATCGGGAATCGCATTGGTGGCGTCAAGCCTTCCGCCGAGGCCGGTCTCCAGGACCAGATAATCCGGGCTCTTTTTGTGAAACCACAGCATTGCCATGAGGAACAGAAATTCAAAATACAGCGGGTGGGGAAGTCCGTCCCTCTCCGCCTCCGTGCACTCTGCTCTCACCAGGTCAAAATATTCCAGAAATTCTTCTTCGGAGATCATTTCGCCATTGAACGTCATCCGTTCCCGGATATCCGTAAGATGGGGGGAAGTGAAGAGACCGACGCTGAAGCCGGCTTCCCGAAGGCAGGAGGCGATAAAGGCCGAGACGCTTCCCTTGCCGTTGGTTCCCGCGACATGCACGATCTTCATACCCTCATGGGGATTGCCGAACCTTTCCAGATATCTCTGAATGTCCGGCAGCGTGCTTTTCCGCGCAAAACGCGGCGTGTCGTTCAGATATGCGGTTGCTTTCTCTAATTCATTGCTCATTCGTATCTAATGCGCCTCATGGATATGGAAAGGCGCGGTCAAAAACCGCGCCTCAACATTACTTGTTCGTTTGGGGAGACATACCGGAAAAGATCAAAGCTTTTTCAGGTTTTCCAGCTCTTCCCTGACGCCCTTCATCTGCTCTTCGTATGCTTTCTGCTTTTCGCGCTCTGCCTCGATCTTGGCGGCGGGCGCTTTGGCAAGGAATTTTTCATTGCTGAGCATGCCGGCGCTTCTTCTGAGCTCGCCCATAAGTCTCTTCTCTTCCTTCTGCAGTCTCTCGATCTCGGCGGAAACATCCATCAGATCAGCGAGAGGAAGGTAGAGCGCTGCGTAAGGAAGGATCACGCTGAGCGCGCCTTCCGGCACTTCAGCCTTATCTTTGCAGAGAGCTGTATCGGAAGCGGACGCCAGTGTCTCAAAGAACATCTTGTTCTCTCTGAACATATCGAGGACGTCTTCCTTGTCAGAGACAACGAAGATCTTGGCCTTTCTGGAAGGCGCGACCTTTCTCTCGTTTCTGACGGCGCGTACAGCACGGACAGCGTCCTTGATGTTCTCGATCGCCTCTTCCTCGTGAGGGAAGCTGAAATCATCCCTTGCTTCCGGCCAGGAAGAGATCATGATCGACTCTTCTTTGGACTGGATCGTTGTGAAGATCTCCTCTGTGATAAAAGGCATATAGGGATGAAGGAGCTTGAGACCGCTGATCAGGACCTTCTGAAGAGTCCAGAGAGCCGCCAGCCTGCTCGCCCTGTCGTCTGCCTTATACAGTCTGGGCTTGACCATCTCGATATACCAGTCGCAGAATTCGTCCCACATAAAGTCGTAGACTTTCTGGACAGCGATACCGAGTTCAAATTTATTCATATTCTCTGTCACAGCCTGCACAGTGTCATTGAGGCGGGACAGGATCCACTTGTCCTCCGGTGCGATCGCTTCCGGAACCTTGTCCTGATCGATCATAGCGCTGAGCAGCGCGTTGTCTTCGGATCCTTCTTCGGGAAGGTTCATCATAATAAATCTGGAAGCGTTCCATACCTTGTTGGCGAAGTTTCTGTTGGCTATGACCCTCTCGTCATAGAAACGCATGTCATTTCCGGGCGCGTTGCCGGTGATCAGCGTCATGCGGAGCGCGTCAGCGCCGTAATCGGCGATGACCTGCAGAGGATCGATACCGTTGCCGAGAGACTTGGACATCTTGCGTCCCAGGGAATCTCTGACAAGACCGTGGAAAAGAACAGCCTTGAAAGGTCTCTCACCCATCTGCTCGTATCCTGAGAAGATCATGCGGATGACCCAGAAGAAAATGATATCGTATCCGGTGACAAGCACGTCTGTCGGATAGAAGTACTTGAGATCTTCAGTCTGTTCCGGCCATCCAAGTGTGCTGAAAGGCCACAGCGCGCTGGAGAACCAGGTGTCGAGCGTGTCGGGATCCTGCGTGAAGTGTGTGCATCCGCACTTGGGGCACACTGCAGGCATTTCCTTGGCCACGACGGTCTCGCCGCACTCGTCGCAGTAATACGCGGGGATGCGGTGTCCCCACCACAGCTGGCGGCTGATGCACCAGTCGCGGATATTGTCAGTCCAGTTGAAGTAGGTCTTCTCCATTCTCGGAGGGATCAGCTGGATGTCGCCTTCCTTGACGCCCTTGACGGCGGGCTTGATCAGCTCGTCCATCTTGACGAACCACTGCTGCTTGATCAGAGGCTCGACTGTCGTGCCGCAGCGGTCGTGTGTGCCGACGTTGTGGCTGTAGTCCTCGATGCTGACGAGCAGCCCCATCTCATCGAGCTCTTTTACGATCTGCGCTCTTGCCTCGTAGCGGTCCATACCGCAGAACTTCGCGCCGTTCTCATTGATCGTCGCGTTGTCGTTCATGATGTTGATCTCAGGCAGGTTGTGACGCTTTCCGACCTCAAAGTCGTTGGGGTCGTGTGCCGGGGTGATCTTGACGACGCCCGTACCGAATTCCCTGTCAACATATTCATCTGCCACGATCGGGATTCTGCGGTCCACGAAGGGAAGCCAGACGTAACGGCCGATCAGGTTGTTGTAGCGCTCATCCTCGGGATGGACTGCCACTGCAGTATCGCCGAGCATAGTCTCGGGACGCGTTGTGGCGAACTCGAGGAAAGTTGTCTTGGAGATAGAACCGTCCTCTTCGATCAGAGGATATTTGATGTGCCAGAAATGGCCGGCCTGCTCTTCATACTGCACTTCCGCGTCGGAGATGGAAGTGTTGCAGACAGGACACCAGTTGATGATCCTGCTTCCCTTGTAGATCCAGCCCTTTTTGTGCATCTTCACAAATACTTCGGTGACGGCCTTATTGCAGCCCTCATCCATCGTGAAGCGCTCACGGTCCCAGTCGCAGGAGGAGCCGAGCTTCTTGAGCTGGTTGACGATCCTTCCGCCATACTCTTTGCGCCAGTCCCAGCAGTATTCCAGGAACTTTTCGCGGCCGAGATCCTGCTTGCTGATCCCCTGCTCCTTGAGGTTGTTGATGATCTTGACTTCCGTAGCGATGGAGGCGTGATCGGTGCCGGGCTGCCACAGAGTGTTATAGCCCTGCATGCGCTTCCAGCGGATCAGGATATCCTGCATTGTATTGTCGAGTGCATGACCCATATGGAGCTGTCCGGTAATGTTCGGCGGCGGGATCACGATGGTAAAAGGTGTGCGGCTGTGATCCACTTCCGCGTGGAAGTATTTCTTATCTTCCCAGTTTTTATAGATCCGGTCCTCAATCCCCTTGGGATCATACGTTTTGGCGAGCATCTTTCGCATGTTCTCTTCTCCTTGGTGAATGTCTTACTTAGGCGGCTGCAAAGACAATACAGTCTTCTCCCGCATTATGAACAAATATATCCGTGCCGCAGGCGTTTGTCAACTCACGTGAACTGCCATAAGGCCTTAACAGGTCCTCCATGAGTCCTCAATGAAGGCGGTTGACCGGCGGCAGGACCGCAAATCACAGGAACTGGTTGCGCGCGGGAATATAGTCGTATTCTGCTTCCTTGAGTTTGGCAACAAGTTCTTCTTTATTGAGCTCCAGGTCGTCGCAGAGCGCGTCCAGTGAGCTGTAGTGGTCTCTGAGCTTCATATTCAGAAAGCTGGCGAGCATATCGGGATCTTCAGGCAGCATATCTTCTTCCTTTCTATTTTTCCGTGCAGAATCCATCTTATGATGGTATAATACATATTCGCAACGTAAACAATTGTACCATAATTTGTATTTCACTATGACACAATCTGCTAAAAAAACAACAGAAAATATGACTTCCAATGCGGATCTGCATTGGTTTGCGAGAGGACTCAGGGACGGGATCCCGATCTGCATGGGATATTTTGCCGTATCCTTTGCGCTCGGCATCACGGCGAGAGGCATCGGCATGAACGCGCTGCAGGCCGGACTGATGTCTCTTGGCATGGTCGCGTCAGCCGGTGAATTCGCGGCTATCGTCCTGATCCAGTCCGCGGCGGGGATCTTCGAGATGATCACGACATGCATCGTGGTCAATCTGCGCTATTTCCTGATGAGCTGCTCGCTCTCCCAGAAACTGAGCCCCGACCTGCCCTTCATCCACCGGTTCCTTCTCCCCTACTGCATCACGGATGAGATATTCGGGCTTTCATCAGCTGTTCCGGGCTATCTCAATCCCCGCTATTCCTACGGCATGACGATCGTATCCGTTGCCGGTTGGACGACGGGGACCGTGCTGGGAGTGCTGCTGGGCAATATCATGCCGGGCTGGGCCGTGAACGCGCTGAGCGTATCCCTTTACGGCATGTTCCTCGCGATCATCATTCCGCCTGCCAGAAAGGACTCCTTTATTGCAGGTCTCGTCCTCATTTCAATGGTGACGAGCGGCCTCTTCTCGATCCTTCCTGTGCTCAGGGAGATCTCCGGAGGATTCAAGGTGATCATCCTGACGCTCCTTATAGCCAGCGGCGCCGCCTTTATCCATCCGATCGATACCGGCGCGAATGACGGTGACGAGGCGTAACAACGTGACTATTGCCTGAGCTGGACCGGTTCCTGCTCCGGATCAGTAAAATGGAGGTAACTATGAATCCGGGAATCTATCTGTCACTCCTTATTATGTGCCTGACCGTATACTGCATCAGAATGCTCCCCTTTCTGGTTTTCAGAAAAGAGATCACCAATGTCTGGCTGCGCTCTTTCTTATATTATGTGCCCTATGTCACGCTCGCGGTCATGACTTTCCCCGCGATCGTCATGGCGACCGATAATATCTGGTCGGGCATTGCCGCCCTGGTCGTCGGTCTTTTGGCAGCCTGGTTTAAGGGTGATCTGTTCTTTGTCGCAGTCTCCTGCTGCGCCACCGTGTTTGTGACGGGACTGATCTTTTAAATGAGACGGCGGATCAAAGGCCGGGATATGTAAACTGGTTTATTGTTTTTTTATATTCTTTTTTTCTTTTATTTCTTGCAATAGAGAATGTTTCCTCTACAATTAAGTACGAATGTATGTGGAATTTATGTTTGAACTGATCAACCATTGTATAAAAAGGGAATGTGACCAGACATATGCTTAATGATTTCAAATATCGGTTTTCCAGATTTATGCAGGGCAGATACGGGGTGGACAGCCTGTCGAGGTTTTTGTCAGGCGTGCTGATAGCCGTCATCATCCTCGGCCTTTTTATCAGGATCCCTTTTTCGGGACTGATCACGCTTGCCCTTTTGGTGATCCTGTACTGGAGAATGTTCTCAAGAAATATATCGAAGAGGTATGAAGAGAACCAGAAATTCCTCCAGCTCAGGGACAAGTTCCTGGGACGCTTTTCGAATATAAGCAGCAACCTGTCCCAGTTTAAGGATTATCACATTTATAAATGCCCCCGCTGCAACCAGAAGATCCGCATTCCCCGCGGAAAGGGGCACATCATGGTGCGCTGCCCGCGCTGCGGCTATGAGTTCCATAAAAAAAGCTGATAAAAGGCAGCCGGGAGACCGGCTGTTTTTTCTTGCATCGGAAATGTATGATCACGTACGATCAAATCTATTTAGTCAGGAAGTACATCTATGTTTGGATATGTTACCGTTAATGAACCGGAGCTCAGGATCCGGGAATATCATCTGTACCGCTCCTACTACTGCGGCATGTGTATGGATCTCAAGGACAACTATGGTCAGAGCGGCCGGATGACCCTCAGTTACGACACTGTTTTTCTCGCGCTTCTTCTGACCAGCCTGTATGAGCCGCCGGAAACGCTGCGCTCCGTGCGCTGCGCGGTCCATCCGCTTGAAAAGCACGCGACCAGGCAGAATGAGTATACGCGCTATGCCGCGGATATGAATATCATCCTCTCTTACTATTCCTGTGTCGATGACTGGAATGACGAGAAGGAAATGAAGAAGAAACTGATGGCGAATGTCCTGCGCGGCAAGAATGAGAAGGCGGGCAGTCTCTATCCGGAAAAAGCCCGCGTGATCCGGGAAAATCTGGACCGGCTCCACGAACTGGAAAACCGGAGCCGTGCCGGCACGGATGCTTCAATGCCGTGCTCTCAGCTTCTGGACCAGGCAGGCGGGATCTTCGGAGACCTGATGGCGGAGATCTTTGACATTAAACACGATGTGTGGGGACCTGCGCTCAGGCAGGTCGGCTATTACCTGGGCAAGTATATCTATATTCTGGATGCATACGACGATCTGGAGAAGGACCTGGCTTCCGGAAGCTTCAACCCTCTCTCCGCTATGAGCGGCCGCCCCGGGCTGGACGACTACGTGCAGGGAATCCTCACCATGACCATTTCCTCCTGCACGGCGGCCTTTGAGACTTTGCCGATCGTAGAAAATATTGATATACTCCGGAATATATTGTATTCTGGAATATGGTGTAAGTTTGAACAAAAACGCATGAAACGCGCACAGGAAACTGCGCCATCTTCAGATTCTTCAGAAAGGACCGCACAAGATGAGTGATCCGTACAAAGTCCTCGGGGTCGACAGGAACGCCTCCGATGACGATATCAAGAAAGCATACAGAACGCTGAGCAAAAAGTACCATCCCGACGCCAATATCAATAATCCTAACAAGGAGAAGGCGGAGGAGATGTTCAAGCTTGTACAGGAAGCATACCAGCAGATCATTTACGAGCGCCAGCATCCTTATGCGTCTGCCGGCAGCGCGGGCAGTTCAGGCGGATATGGAAGCGCAGGCGGAAATTCGTATGGCAGCGGCTATGCGGGCGGCGGTTACGGCGGACAGGGCTACAACGGACAGTTCTATACCAACTGGGATGATTTCTTCAACGATTTCTTTACAGGCGCATTTACAGGCCAGTACCAGTACGGCAGCAGCCAGCAGGTGGCCCCGGAGAGCGATTATGAGCGCTATATGAGGGCGGCTGCCAACTATATCAATAACAGGCACTATAACGAAGCGATCAATGTCCTGAACAATGTTGAGGACCACAGTGCCCTCTGGTATTATTACAGTGCGATCGCGCATGCAGGCCTCGGCAATCACGCGCAGGCCCTCGAGTATGCAACGATCGCGGCTGATATGGAGCCCAATAATTACTCCTACCAGAACCTGGTCACGCAGCTGCGGCACGGCAGAGGCGGCTATCAGGACCGGCGGAACACCTATGTGCAGACCTACGATTCAGGCGGCTGGTGTCTGCGGCTCTGTCTTCTCAATATATTCCTCAACCTCTTCTGCGGAGGCGGAGGACTCTGCTGCGGAAGGACGCCGATCTGACCGCAGAGAGGAAGGCCTGATCTGCAATAGAACAGGATCTGCCTGTAATAAAAGAATAAAAACGCTGTACAGTTCTTCACTACTGTACAGCGTTTTTTATTAGCCTTTTCATTCAGTTTATCGGTCATTATATGGCTTTGACGGATACCCTTTATCCGTCATGCGGTGAGAACAGAGCCTTACCTGTTCTTTCCGTGGCACTTCTTGTA
>CADCIK010000030.1 GCA_902801415.1 uncultured Lachnospiraceae bacterium | reverse complement strand
ATGGCATAGGTCGGGGTAAAGATAGTATGATAATCATTTCCGCCATTTAACCAGAACGGCGTACCGTCCTCGTCGCAGAACATGTAGTCGCGCATCTCTATCACATAGCTCTGGTAAAGCGGATTATTGGCCACGGCCGCCGCACCGAATGCTTCCCCGCCGGCCATCTGATTTTTGGCGATCAAGTCGTACTCAAAGTTGGGCTGATGGGGCGGAATGGCGGGCTCTATCTGAAACGTCTCTAACAGTCCGTGAAGCTCCAGGAAAGTGACAGGATCATAGGTTCCGATCAGATGCTGCATGTTCTGTGTCTCCGGCGTAACCTGAAAGCTGTTGTCCCTGTTGAGGTTAAGGCCGCTGGCAGAATTGCGGGTGTAGTGCATGCGTGCATCTACATTCTCCTCCGGCACGAGGATGAAAAAGACATCCTCCAGAAGATCCTTCACATTAACGGTGGTCTTTTCGGATGTGTAATAACTGTCGAATCCGTCCACTACGCCGGAATCCATCATTACATTGGGCCAGATGGAACCCAGATAATTGCACTGATCCTCGATCAGCTTCGGAGTGTACAATCCCATTTCCTTCCGCTGCTGCTCAAGTTTAGCCTTTCCTTCCTCGGTGAAGCCGGTGAGCTTCGTGTATTCGATGGAGGGCTCTTCGATCAGCTGCCGGGCAAATTCCAGTACCGCATCCGCCGCGGCAATCTCGTTGGCGTGGACGTTGGAATACAGGATAGGCACCTGATAGTCATCATCCCCGGATTTTTGGAGTTCCTCTACCACCGCGGTTCCGGTTTCCTCAGCCCGTTCTGAGAGCTCCAGCCATTTTTCTACGGCTGCGCTGTCGCGCGCAACGATGAGGTAGGGCATGTCATAGCCAAGGCAGGACTTGCCCATCACGCCGTACTCCACGTATGGCCGAGGCGTAGCGCCGTCATCGTCACCTTCTTCGGCAAGCCGCAGCAGCTCGTCAAACATCTCCCACATGGTGTGGAAAGAGGCGTAGGGCTTGATGGTGACGTGCATGGGGGAAGTAAGGGTGACTCCGTCCAGTTCGGCGGTAAGAGTAAACTCTCCGCAGATGTCCAAAAACCTGCCGCCGCTTTCATGGGGTATACTATCATTGAAGCCGTTATTGACAGGAGTCGTGGTGAAATCGAGTTTCAGTGTGGAACCATCCAGCGTAGTCTCAAAGCGCTCCATGGAAAAAGCCTGACCAAATTCATTCGCATCAATAAATCTGATCGTCGCGAAGTCGATCGTCTCTTTCTCATTGGGGTACATTTTTTCTTCGCCGTGGAGGGGGATGAATTTCCCGTCCGCAGGGTTTGCGTAGGGTGCGATCCGGTGGAGTGTCCAGGTCACCTGATCCGCACCGACTTTTTCAACCTGTTGGGTCTGTTCTTCGGTGAGAGTGAAAGCCAGCGATCTGTCGATTCTTTCCGTCAGGGATATAAAGAGCTCGTTCGTGCTGTCCGTTTCAATGGCGAGCTCTCCAGCCTCTTCCTTCTCAACCTTTTCCTCTCTCGCTGATGTACCGGTCCCGGAGGCACAGGCGCTGCAGCTGAGCATCAGCGCGAGCACGAGGAACACAGATAGAAATCCGGATGATCCTTTCATAGTATCAAGCTCCTTTCATCGAATGTGTACTGATCAAACGCATGATGTTTTTCGAACACGTCTGTTATGTCCACCATGTTATAGTTCTTTTGATTTTACCATAAATGAAAAAAGCCCTCCACCCGAAGGTGAAAGGCAACTGTTCCATGAATATTTTGACACCCTTTCCGTTTATAGAACGGATTTCTCAGCCACGTGTTTCATCCATTTACAGCAACTTCAGAGATCACTGTAAAACCAGATTCACGATCCGGCAGAATTTCCCGGGCTGTTCTTTGACAGACCAGTGCTTACAGCCCTTAAACACCGCTACCCGGCTGTCAGGATTCTCTTCTGCCGCTTTATAAATGTCGCTCAGAGGAACAAGCGGATCCTTTTCTCCGATTATATAAACAACCGGCATTTTCAAATTCTTTAATTCTCCCAAGTAGCACGGTTTGGACCGATCTTTATCTGCCGCGCTCCGCTGAAAGTTGAGCATCGACTTTCCGGCCATATCTCCGGAACAGGACTGCATTACTTCATCAACTAAAGCGTCTGTGATCAGTTTCTTATTTCCGATCAAAGCATATGATATAGACCATTTGGCCAGCCATCTGGATTTCGCGCACCATCTGTACTGCGTCAACGTCAGGTCAGTGTGTTTCACATACCAATAACTGAAACGGTGAAACGGCATTTTCTCCGACACTCCCCAAGTGTCGACAGGAATAAGTGCCTTTACCATGTCCGGATAACGCAATGCAAATCCAATAGCAATAGCTCCACCCATCGACAACCCGGCCAGGGCAAAATCGGTAAGTCCATAATGCGCGGCAACGCTTCTCACGCAATCGATATGCGTATCGAAAAATCGATCCCCCACCAGATCATTCGCCTTGTCGCTTTGACCATAGCCCAAAAAGTCGAATGCATATACAGAAAAATCATCTGAAAACGTGTTGAACACTTCTCTCCAGGACAGCATTGTGCTGTCACAGCCTGCGCCGTGCAGCAACAGGATCGTTTTCGGTCCGGCGCCTTTTTTATAAGCTGCAATGTTTCCGTATTTTGTCTTGATTATTTCTTTCTCAATCATTCTCGTACCTCGACCTCTGGACCTTCCTCCTCGACCTCTGGGGTACTTTGGGACCTCTCCTCGACCTCTGGGGTACTTTGTGGACAAATGTCCACAAAGTACCCCAGAGGTCATTCAGCCCAGAGGTCATTCAGCCTCCAGCGCACAACTCTCAATCCAGCAATGCCTTATCTATAACCTGGAAGTTTGCCCTGTGAATATAGAGCGCCTTGCCATCGATCATCAGCTTTGTAAACCGAGGCAGATCGTCTTCAATCTCCCAATACACTTTATCACCGGAAAATGCATAGATCGGCGCTCCCATCTGTGATTTGATGATCACCACCATAGGTTTTCCGAATTTATTCTTGATACTGTTCACCCTTCCGCTGATCAGTGTCGAGTCCAGGATTCCCGATGAATCGCTCTCTATTTTGTCAAGGTAGAATTCATATTCCGGCACAAGACGTTTGTCATAGAAAATGCAGGTATCCCCGCAGGAGATCAGCTGCCTGCCGTCAATCGTGATCGTGATCACAGAACTCAGTGTTTTGGTCGTATACCATTCATCAGTAGCAGAGGCGTAAGTCTTCTCCTCTACGATGTTGTTGTCGATGTCGATCTTTTTGCCGTGGGATCTCAGAGTGCGGATTCCGGTGTTGTCAAATATATCGATATTGTATTCATTTCCAATGATACTTCCGTGAAGATCGTGGATCCCGCTCTGCATTTTTGCGCAACCGGCGGTGCCTGTCATCACTATGAGTATCATTGCGATTGCTAAGGTTTTCTTTATTAAACTCAATATTGTATTTCTCCTTTTTCTTTTTCTGCTTCGACCTCTGGGGTACTTTGTGGACAAATGTCCACAAAGTACCCCAGAGGTCATTTTAGCATTTTAGTAGTAGTAGTTCCGAAGGTCATTTTGTTAAGGTTTCACCGAAAGCATAGCCAGAAATGTCGGAATATTCATTTCATGCAAGCGCCCCTCTCCGTTTGTGTCCTCGTAAAGAGCAATCAGCCTGAATCCCGCCTCAAGCTGTCCTCCAATCTGTTCTTCGAGCGAGTGTGAGAACTGCATGCCGGCATCTTCCTCTTCAAGCTGCCTTCTCTGATCAGGATTGCGCAGCGGGTTGAACGGGAGCCTGTTGATAATTATTTTTTTTTCGCCATCCACAATGTAGTTGATATAGTGGTCGGTACCGGACAGCAGCCTGCCCCCCGGCTTCAAGACGCGAAAGCATTCCTTCCAGATCGGTCTCACTTCTTCCACATAACAGTTAGAAACCGGATGAAAAACGATATCAAATTCCTCGTCCTCAAATGGCAGACGCTTCGTCATATCTGCCCGAATTATGCAAATTTCATAGCCCTCCCGCTCTGCAACCATGCGCTCACTCTCTAGCTGCAGGGAAGAGTAATCGAGGACTGTACAGATCGCCCCAAGTGCCGCGAAAACAGGCATCTGCTGCCCGCCGCCGCTGGCCAGCCCCAGGATCCGCTTTCCCTTCAGTTCACCCAGCCACTCGTGCGGAACCGGCTTTGTGGGTGTCAAATAAACGTCCCACTCCCCGCTTTTCGCCTTGTCAAAACATTCATGAGAAATCGGTTTCCCCCACTCCCATCCTTCGCGAACCCATCTATCTATCGTATCCGCGTTGATATCCTGGTAGGATAACTGAGACGTTTCTATCGCCTCTACCACCTTCACATCTGCAGGCAGCCAATTCACCTGCCGCAAATTGTCAAGCGGCAGCCATTTTGCCGCTTCATGTTCGATCAATGTAAGCTTTCCGCTCCGCACTTTGCACCAGTAACAGTCCATCGAGAGATGAAACTCCGGATAGTCATGCTCCACCGTAGTAAGAAGCTTCTCCACGGCTATCTCTGAGTCCAATTCCTCCTTGATCTCCCTGACAAGGGCGGCTTCAGGCGTCTCGCCGGGCTCAATTTTACCTCCGGGAAACTCCCACCAGTCTTTATAATCCCCGTAGCCTCTTTGCGTTGCAAGCACTGTGCCGTCTTTGCGAATAATTGCGGCCACGACCTTGATTGTCTTCTTTTCCATTTATTCTCCTTCGACCTCTGGTCTCCTTCGACCTCTGGGGTAGTTTGTCCACATCTGTCCACAAATCACCCCAGAGGTCAATCCCTGCCAAATTCCAGAAGTCAATTCTTATTCTTCTCTTTAGCCCGCTTATCGTTTATGATGTCCATCTGCTCTACGTCGATCAATTTCACGTTATTCTCTTCCGCCCAACTAACGCACCCCTTCAATACGGTAGGCAGGAAAATGCGCGGAACCTTAACCAGTTTCTCCAGAGCCGCGTCCGTAAACTGCACGTCCGTCTGCAGACGGTTCGCGGCATAGCGCACGGACTGAACAGTCGTCTGCCGCTGCGGCAAAAGCTCCGGCAGAAGCTTTCTGTGTTTGTGGTACCAGAAATTCCTGGAATCCCTATAGCCGTAATCCACCGGGAGCGGCGGGAAATCTTGTGCCCGCACACCGTTTACGATCGCGTTACGGTAACGCGGCTTCATTAATATCTTGTCAATTCTAAGGACAAAATGGGCTCCGTAGGGTGATGTGATTCCGTTAAAGTCGTGGTACTTCTCAAGCTCATAGTGGTCTGCGCCTTCCGGGAGCGGGCCGTCGTCCTGCGCGCCGTCGAGAGTGTCCACCCATGTACACTCCACCGCCTGCAACGCCTCTGATATTACCTTCGGATAGGTGCCCTTGGGATCCTCCGCTTTTCGAAGTCCGTTCTCAAAGTGGAAGCAGAAGTCCTTCATCTTCTCTTCGGGCGTATCGCCCGGCCATCCCAGACGCACCATCTCCTTAAAGGTCTTCCGTTCGTCCGCCATAAAATTGATGACGCATTTCTTATGCTTTATGAGGTTCTGAGCGGTGTTCGAGGAGTTGCGGCACTCCAGCATGAATGCATAGTATTCCTTGCCAGCCACATAAAACGGTGCCAAAAGAGAGTAAGGCCCGCAAGTCGTCTTGCCCTTGTCCGTCAGCGTACTTACGAGCACAGCAGGCATTGGAAAGAACAAAGAAGTCTGGTAGAAATTATCGACTGCCCTCAGTTCTGCAAAGGATGATCCTGATGATTTCTTGTGTAATTTCTTTAATGATAGCTTAGCCGGTACCTTAAACAACGATTTCATTGATCTCCTCCTCTCTTGTCACTCGACCTCTGGGGTCATTTGTCGTTTTGTCGCTCGACCTCTTTTTGTCACTCGACCTCTGGGGTACTTTGTGGACACCTGTCCACAAAGTACCCCAGAGGTCACATCAACCGATTTCCGCCAGAAACTGCTCTTTTGTATACGGCTTCCAATGCCCGTCAATCACCACATCCACATCCAATTTACGCACAGTATCAGCTAAAGCAGCCAGCTTATCCCAGTCCATTCTCCAGGACGGGAACTCTCCAAGCTGCGCATCGCCCACAAATAAGACACGGTCTCCCGGCACATATACGAGCAGCGCGTCATCTGTGTGCGGCGATGCAGACTTGCGCAATTCCACGATCACTCCGCCCAAGTCGATCGTCTGGTCCTCGTCCACTATTATATCAGCCGGGACGACTTTCAGCGGCACACCCCCTGCATATTCTCTGCGGATTGTGGGGTCGCTGCTGAGAAAACGGCTTGCTTTGTCCGGATCTGCGTCCATTTCTGCTTTGATCTTCTCCAGTTTATCATTCGTTTCCTGCCTTGCAAGCGTTTCGCCGTTCACAGCATACATGCCAAAAGAATGATCCCAATGCCAATGCGTGATCACTGTGAACTGAGGCAGCGGCAGACCTTCCGCCCGTATCGCATCATAAAAGTCCTCTACGTGTGATGCGGAATGGCCTGCGTCTACGGCCAGTGCCTTCTCATCGCCCAGAATATATCCCAAGTTCGGGCGATCCTTAGGCGAATTAAAGGGCAATATCCATACATGTTCACTAATTCTCTGCAGCCTGGTTACTCCGTTCATATTTTTCCTCTCTCAAGAGACCTCTGGGGTCATTTGTCGTTTTATTAGTCAGCGACCTCTGGGGTAGTTTGTCATTATGCGAATGTCAGTTCTTGCACATCCCAGGTCGTTATGATAACATACATCCAAATCATTCAGCGCTATTCTCATTCACATCGAGCGCTGAACATCAGGTGTTTATGCCAATAAAGCATTGTCAATACGCCTCATATCAATTAAACCTTCTGCGGACTTTCTCCGCAAGACTTTCACACCGTTTTAACTACAGACAATTGCCTTGCACAAAACAATCCCAGAGTTGGTTAAGCGAGTAAGCAAACAAGAGGTAGTTAATACCCACGTGTGTACAAATCACCCCAGAGGTCGTTTATACCACATCAGAAAGGAAAGGTCACGTCTATGCCATCCCGTCCTCGTGAAATCAGTTCTCTCGGCATCTACCATGTTGTCTACCGCGGCGTCAACAAACAGCGAATATTTGAAGATGAAGATGATTATGGCAAGTTTTTATCCGTTCTGCGCAAATACGAGCCGATTTGCGGTTATAAGCTTATCGCTTACTGTCTGATGTCCAACCACATACACCTGCTTATCAAGCCCGGCAAAATACCGTTAGCCCGGATTTTTCAGCGTGTCATCCCCAGTTTTGTGTATTGGTATAACAAAAAGTATGAGCGAGTCGGCTCACTCTTCCAGTCCCGCTTCAAAAGCAGACCGATCAACACCAGTTCACAGCTCCTGACTGTCATCCGATACATTCATCAAAATCCTGTCAAGGCTGCAATCTGCAATCACCCCAAGCATTATAAATACAGTAGTTATAAGGACTATTACGACAATGATCTTATCGATAACAGCTTTGTCCGTTCACTAGTCACTGACGAGTTCTTCTTCAGCTTCAATTGCGCCGAAAATGATGACCAGTGTCTGGACATTGATGATGAGCGCCCTCGTCTCAATGATGAGCGGGCTGCCAAAATCATGAAGCGCCTTTCCGGGTGCAGCAATGTAACGGAATTTCAGGAACTTGACACCGAAATTCGAAACGACGTGCTATATGACATGTGGATGGCCGGAATCTCTGTTAGCCAGGCAAATAGAATCACCGGAATTTCGTATGGTGTAATCAGACGAGTGATAAAACTGGCCTCTTAGACCTCTGGGGTAGTTTGTCACTGGGGTAGTTTGTCGACACGTGTCTATTAAGTATGTGTTATACTAAAGGCACAATACCGCTTTTCGCACATTCTTTTATATTAAAACATTCAACATTTGTTAATATCAGCAAAAAGTTTCCGTCTATCAGCATAGAAGCGCAAAAATAATCCATTAACAATAAAAGGAGATTAAGAAATGGAAGAAAACAAGATTATTAATGAAGAAGTAACTATTGTTGAGGAAGAGCAGATCGTCGAAGCTCCCGCAGCAGAAGAACCCGTAGCTGAAGAGCCTACAGCTGAGCAGTCCCAAGCAGAAGAAGCATCTGAAGAATCTGCTGAGGAGCCTGCAGCTGACGAAGCTCCTCTTACCGATGAGGACCTTAAGAAGTTCGCAGACGATCTCGTGAGTAAGATTAAAGCACTTGTTGCGGAAGGAAATGTAAGCCGTATTCGCATTCGCAAAGACGACACAATCATCCTGAATCTGCCTCTTTCCGTCGGCATAATCGGGACTGCGCTTGGACTGATGGCTGCTCCTTGGGCTGTGATCCTCGCCACGATCAGTACGATTGGCTTCAAGTGTACTGTTGAAGTTGAAAAGAAGGACGGTTCTATCACTGTTATTCACGGCAAAGAATCCTGATTAGCACTTAAGAAACCTTTGAAAACCTCCGGGGTGGTTTGCAAATGACAAACAGCCCCGGAGGTTTCTTTCTTTTAGACCTCGACCTCTGGGGTGGTTTGTCCACATTTGTCCACAAACCACCCCAGAGGTCATCCACACAACATTTGTCCACAAACCACCCCAGAGGTCATTCAAACACAGAGGTCATTCAAACACAACAGAAGGCCGGCACCCCGGTGCCGGCCTTCTGCTTTTACCTCGTTTAGAAAATCTGCCCCGGCAGCTTCAGTTTCTGCTTGGGTGGGAAGCTCTTGTCAAACTCCTCCACATCGCGATCATCCACATAATACCCTTGCGGCGTCTGGTAAACACCCGTAATACCATCGAGGTATCCCGGAATCAGTTCCCTGCAGAGAAAGAACGAGTCATCTGCTCCCTCCGGCAGGTCGTGGTAACGAATCCCAAACTCACGGGCATAGGTGAAGCCGCACTTGCCATAGAAGCCGATATTTCCCTCGAACAGAACTGCACCAAATCCGAGCCTTTCCGCTTTCTCCAGAGAATAGTCAAGCAGCGCTTTTCCATATCCCTTGCGCTTGAGCTCCGGCGTGATTCCGATCGGTCCCATGGTCAAAACAGGAATAATCCTTCCATCATCCGCTTCAATGATCGTTTTCATGAACATATTCTGTCCGATCAGCCTGCCATCCTGCTCCATGACAAAATCCAGCTCTTTGATGAAAGCCGGATCATCCCGGAGCACATGAATCACATAGTGTTCGCTGCATCCCGGACGATATATGTTCCAAAACGACTCTCTGACGAGGTTCTCGACTTCTCTGTAGTCTTCGGTTCTTTCTAAACGAATAATATAGTCATTTGTATTCATTGTTTTTCCTCCTGAAAATTGTTGACTGCAATTGCCTTTCAGCGGGAGGTTTGTTTGATCGTCTGCAAACCTCCCGGTCAGCCGACAATCTCCAGTGTGTTGTACTTCTTCAAACAGCACTCTCCTTTAAATTTTTTATTTGCACGACCTCTGGGGTTGTTTGTCCCCATCTGTCCACAAACCGCTTTTACTTGAAAGACCTCTGGGGTCATTTGTCCACCCATCTGTCCACAAACCGCTTTTACTTGAAAGACCTCTGGGGTCATTTGTCCCCACATGTCCACAAACTACCTCAGAGGTCGAGGTCAACCTCAGAGGTCGAGGTCAAAAGGTCGAGGTCACACCCCGATCTTCCCAACCAGCTCATTGTTACGCTCCAGCAAATTCCAGATTCCATCCTCTGAAAGTACGCCCCGCTTCAGTTGATCCGGATACTGCCCCGCTTCATCCGCTGCATAGTCTGCCTTCCACTGCGGACTAGTATAATATGCCTCCAGCTTCCGAATCTCTGACTGGAACGCTTTATACTCTTCAATCTTTTCTTCCAGATCTTCCATCATCTGTGTCGCTTTTTCCAAGATGCTCTCCATCTCAAAGATGTGCTGAGGCACGTTTTGCATTTGCTCCAGCTCATCGTAGCTCGATGTGCTCTTCATTTTTTCCTCTTCCGATCCTCCCGGACTTTCTTTCATCCTCCAGGAAACCATTCACATAGTTCAACAGCTCTTCCGATCCTTTAGGCATGAGGACTCCAAATCCTCCAAGTGTAAACGGCCTACTGATCATCGGCGCCGCAAGGCGGTGATCCCGGCTGGCATAGTATCCAGCTTCCACGGTTTCAGTGATCATAACGTCAGCTTCTCCGGAGGCAACCATTGAAGGAATCTCCTGATTGAAATCATGGAGCACTAAGACCGCATCCGGCAGGTTCTCACGCGCGAATTCTTCATTCGTACCGCCCGGATTCGAAATAACGCGCACCTCGGGCCGGTTGATCGCTTCAAGGCTTGTATATTTGCAAGCGTCCTCCGCTCGGCAGAGAAACGTTTTTCCGTTTGCAAGATAACTGTCGGACATCAGCGCCTTCTCTCTGCGGTCATCGGTGATGGTGATTCCGCAGATCGCCAGATCAAATCTCCCCGCAATCGTATCCTCCAACAGTGACGGCCACGTAGTCTCCACATATTCCAGCTTCACCCCGAGCGCCTCAGCCAGATCCTCCGCCAGCTCTGCATCAATGCCAAAATAGCACCCCATCTCCGGATCCAGAAACGACATAGGCATATAATCCCCGGTGGTGCCCACCTTCAGGACACCTCGCTCCCTTATGAGCTCCAATTTCGTTCTCACTTTACCGGAACGCAGTGCTTATCATTGATATCACAGACTTTCTGTACTCTTCTGCGATATTTTTCTTCCATAAGCGGATCCGTCGTAAGCCAGGTCTTTACGATCTCCATAGACATAAGACCGCCGATGATCTTGGCGCCAAGGCAGAGAATATTGGAATCTGTATGCTGCCGGGCAAGTGCCGCGCACACAGGGTCCTGACAAACCGCTGCGTAGCATCCGTTGATCTTATTGGCAATCAGCGCGCTGCCATAGCCGACGCCATCGCAAAATATTCCTTTGTCACACTCTCCCTTTGCAACCGCCAGCGCAGCGGGATATACAAAATCAGACAGGTCACAGGATGCATTGTCATATGTACCGAAGTCTTTCACTTCATAGCCCTGCTGGATCAGATAAGCCTTGATCTCTTCTTTCATCTGTGTTCCGGCATGATCGTTTGCCATTGCGATTACCATAGCGTTTCCTCCTTTGTTTGAGAAATTTATGATCTGGTACGTCCACTGAGCGATTCATCTTTGAAGATCCTAAAAGGCGTTCCCCAAATCTTCAATCAGAATGATATAAGCTAAAGGATTTCCCGAATCTTCAATCAAAATAATACAAGTTCAATCCCGTTTCCGAAAACCAGTCCGCTTTGCGGCCCACATGTCCGTCTACAGTATGAATGAAGATCTCGGCAGTGCCGCCGATCACGCATTTCTTCAGATGCCCGCCATACGCTTTTCCGTTTACATCTGCCGCACCGATGTGCACATGAAGATAGGGCTTCCCGTCCATCTCAGTGACGCTTCCGATCAGAGACGTCACTTCAAGCGGCTGTTCCAGAATTGTCCCTGTGAAAGCCTGCTTCTCCACATCGTACAGTCCCATTTCCACATAGCTGGCTGCGCCGAGACCGGAGATACTTCCGAGGAGGATATTCTCCTTCACGCAGACCTCCGCGAGCTTTTCCATCACTTCTTCATTGCGGTCGATCCTGATCACCACTGCGTTTCCGAATCTTCTGTAATCCATGGTTGCTCCTTCCTTCGCACTGGAGGCTTCAATTAACTCCATAAGGAAAATCGGCCTTCTCTGCGAAGCAAATTAAGCCTTTGTCAATCATCGTTTCGTTTTCTACAATGCTTCGCCGCTTACGGCATTCCATACCAGTCTTCTGCCTGATCCCTGAAGCGCTCCAGAGACTGCTTGTGCATATAGATCATGTGGCCGGAGGGGTAATAAGTAAACTGCAGGTTCTTCTCGTAGTCCTTGTTCAGGAATACGTGGTCATATACCCATTCCGCGGCAAAAAACGGTGTAGCCATATCATAATATCCGCAGAGGACCCAGACCTTCAGGAAGCGGTTTTTTGACATAGCTTCATAAATGATCTTCTCCTGCGAGAAGCCGCCGGTCTCTGTGGAAGGATAGGTCCATTTCTCATTGATGCTAAGGGAGATCGGCTCATAATGCCGGTCTGTGCTAAATCCCAGTTCATCGATGATGTACTGATTGACAGCCGTGCCGAATACATTGTCCAGCGCCGCCATGGAAGGGTCGGCGTCGCCGTCCGCCATGCTGCCTCCTGTCGCGGGACCGGTATAGCGCCCGTCGATGCGGCCGATCACAAGTCCCTTGTCGCTCAGGAGCTTCTCGCAGAAATCCCAGTAAAGGACACGCAGATTGGCTTTTAAAACATCCTTTTTGTCCAGACCGGTATAGGCTGCGATCCTTGCTGCTACCTCGTCCCGTGCAGCCTCGTCCAAGCTGCGCCCTTTGAACAGCGCAGACAGATATTCACCGCCTGCAAATGCGCGAACTTCCTCAAGAAACGCATCGAGTTCCATGTTCTGATAATCCGGTGCCAGACAGCCGTGATACCAGGCATCCGCGGCGTAGGTGGGCAGATAGAGCGCATAGGTATAATCACTCGGCGTCTGCTCCATCATGGTGGTAAAGTCGTTGACCGAAGAAATGAGCATAATGCCGTTCAGTCCCAGCGCGTATTTCTCGGACAGGTACTTGCACATTCCGATCGCGCGGATCGTGCCGTAGGACTCTCCTGCGACATATTTTGGCGATGACCAGCGTCCATAACGGCTCACATAGAGACGAATGAAGTCGCCTACTGTGCGATTGTCGTTTTCATAGCCGATGAAGTTCTTGAGCTCCGCGCCTTCCGCAGGTCTTGAATAACCGGTGCCGACCGGATCGATGAAGACAAGGTCCGTCATATCCAGAACAGAGTATTCATTGTCCCCGATCGCCGCAGGGAACTGGGTCGGCTGCCCGTCATCATCGAACACGATGCGGCGCGGTCCCAGAAAGCCCATGTGCATCCATTCCGAGCTGGATCCCGGTCCGCCGTTGAACACGAAAGTCAGCGGGCGCCGGGCTGCGTCCCCGCCGTCTTCCACTGTATAAGCGGTAAAGAAGATCTCACATTTTCCGCCTTCCGTATCTACCACCATTGTGCCCGCAACTGCCGTATAATCCACCAGCTGTCCGTGGATCATGGCGCTGTGCGACGTCGTGACAAGATGGTCCTGCAGGGGAGCCTGCGCGGAATCCGGGACGCCGGCCGAGGAAGTCGGCCCCGGATTAACGAAGCTCTCCACAGAAGAGCCTCCGCTCGCAGCCAATGTCAAAAAAGTGAACAATAACAATACGATGCCTGATACGATTAACAGATTCATGATTCCCCCTTATCGATTTTTGGACTGGTTCAGATCTGCTTTCAGTATAGCATGCCGGAAGCATGATAAAAACCTTCTCTCTCCTAGACCTCTGGGGTCGTCTCTCCTAGACCTCTGGGGTCGTTTGTCCCCACCTGTCCTTCGATGACCTCTGGGGTCATTTGTCCCCCACCTGTCCACTGGCCGATGACCTCTGGGGTCGTTTGTCCCCCTGTCCACAAAGTACCCCAGAGGTCATATGCACCCCCCGGGTCGTTTGTCCCCATCTGTCCACAAAGTACCCCAGAGGTCATATGCACATATGCGCACAAAAAAACCTTCTCCGGGAAGGCACTGAACCCGGAGAAGGTTTATGGAAAGAAATGGAAAACGATGTCCGGGCAATGCCTTTTCATCATTTACGCTTTTTTATTTGCTCTCGCCAAAGCAGATCTTCTTAACGATGGGCGAAAGCGGTTTTCTGATGATCTCGATCACCTTGCCGGTAACCAGAGCCGCGAGGATCGTGCCCTCTCTGATGCGGACTCCGGGATCCCTAAAGGGGATCAGGTGCAGGCAGACGACTGTCAGGATTACGCCGAGCAGAACGACCGTGCAGTCCACAACGGTCTTGACCTGCGGGAAGGGCTTTCCGACTTTTTTGGCGATCGCCATTGTCATGCCCTCCATGGGCATCGGGACAAGTTCCACATCCAGGTACAGAAATACGCCGAACGCTACTAAGACAATACCGATGCACTGCATGCCCAGACGTCCGATATATCCTCCGGGAAGGAGGAAGTCTCCGACCATCCACTTCGTGAAGTTGACAAAATATCCAAAAATCGTGGAGAAGATGATCTGAGTCAGGTTGATCGGATTGAACTCTTTGCGAAGAAGTATGACCTGCACAAGAATGTAAAAGCAAAATACTATAGTCACGCAGGTTCCGGGCTGCATTTTGACAATGTCACTGATGACATACGGAAGAGAATTGACCGGGGAAATACCCAGGTCGGAATTGGCGGAAAACGCCACTCCCAATGCCATAAAGAACAATGCTATACAATAGAACAGTACTCGGATCCCCCACTGGGGAAGTGTGCTTTTTCTCATGTTGTTCTCCATGTACGAATCATTGATCGGGAGAGAGCCCCCCAAAGGGCCCTCCCCCTAAAAGATGAGGAATAATACATTTCATCAGAAATGTCGATCACTCGTCGACGCCGGGAGCATCGATGTTGTTCTCTTTCAGATAGCTCTTCTGGATCTTTCTGTTTGCAAGAACAATAGCAGGGAAGATCAGCAGAGGCAGGTTGAGGTATCCGAGGATTGTGTAACCGGTGGATACAAGCTTAACGATACCGATCTTGGAAGCTGCTGCGCATGCGAGCAGAAGTACGACTACGAGAAGACCGTCCTTAAGAGGAGCTTCCTCTGTGGGCTTACGATAGAGCTTGGAGTATCTTGCTACTGCACCAAAGCTGAATCCTACAGCGGTGGAAAGAACAGCGATGAAAACTGTGATAACATACACGAGCTTCAGGCCGGAGAATCCGAGTGCCGTAAGTGTTCCGTAGAAAGGAAGCGGGTTTGTAGCGGTGTCAAGAACATCGTAGTTCTCAAGTGTGGTAGCGGAAAGGAAGAACAGGCTCAGTACGACGAGCATGAGAGCGTTTCCGCAGATACCGATGATGGCGCCGAGTCTTGTGGTCTTGCGATCAGGAAGAGTCGGAGCGATGGAAGAAATATTACCGATTACGTTAGCCTGGAAGGAAGCATAGATGATGCCGCTCCAGATAGCTCCGAGGAAGCTGGGGTTGATTCCGGCAACTGTACCGGCGCTTACGTTTGCGAGTGCCTGGCCAAGATGCAGCTTGCCTGTGGTTGCGCACATAATGATGATGATCGCAAGGACAGCGATAACAAGATACATCATGTAAGAGGATGCACGAGCAACGAGTTTTGCGCCGTATGCGCAAAGAAGACCTGCGCAGACGATAACAGCACCTACGCCTACCCAGTAGTTCAGGCCGAACTGGCTGTTGAGCAGGTTGCCGATCGCGCTGAGGGATCCGCCGAGGGCGGTCAGCATAACGATGATGAAGGAGAAGTCAAGAAGATATACGATCCAATCGATTCCCCAGACCTTCTTGGTCCAATCTGCGTAGTTGTAAGTCTTGTAGATTCTTGAGAACTCTGCCGAGCAGTAAATGCAGTAGCCGAGAAGACCCATAGCAAGTACGCTTGCGAGTGTGCCCCAAATACCATACTTGACCCAGTAAACCAGGATCTGTGTACCGGATGCTACGCCGGGGCCGAAGTGTGTGCCCATCCATACGCAAGCCATACCGATCGCGATTGATAAACTTGACTGTTTCTTATCCATTTTTTCCTCCTTTGAATAACATATATAATACCACTGCCCGCAATTCCCCGTCTGCGGGCAGCAATAATCTCATTTCAGACCCGCCTCGCGTGTCTCGCCTCGCGGGTCTCATGCCGCATACGGGCTGCCTGAAAGGCACGATCCCGCTTTGCGCCCTAATATTCCGGTCCGATTATCTGAGAAGCGCGCCGGAGATGACCATCTGCTGTACCTGGGAGCTTCCTTCATAGATGGAAGTGATGCGGACGTCGCGATACAGACGCTCGATCTCGTACTCCTGGGAGTAGCCGTAGCCGCCGTGCAGCTGCAGGGACTTGTTGACGATCTCAATAGCAGCCTCGGTGGTGAAGTATTTTGCCATAGATGCAGCCTTGGTAGCGTCTTCCTTGTTGTCCATGAGCCATGCTGCGTTGTAGACCAGATTCCTTGCTGCGTTGAGCTTGGTCTCCATGTCAGCCATCATGAACGCCAGAGCCTGGTTCTTGCAAAGAGGCTTGCCGAACTGAACACGGTTCTTGGTGTGCTCAACCGCGAGGTCCAGAGCTTCCTGTGCGATGCCCAGAGCCATGGAAGCGACGCCGACACGGCCTACATTCAGAGTCTTCATAGCGTTGATGAAGCCCATGTTCTCCTTGCCGAGCAGGCAGTCAGCGGGAACGCGGACATCTTCCAGGATCAGATCAGAGACCGGAACGCCGTGCTGACCCATCTTCTCCTCGTGCTTGCCTACGGATACGCCGGGAAGATCCTTGGAGACGATGAATGCGCTGATGCCCTTTGTGCCCTTATCCGGATCAGTCTTGGCATAGACAATGTGATAATCCGCGATGGGAGCCATTGTGATGAAGCACTTTGTGCCGTTGAGTACGTAGAAATCGCCGTCCTTGACTGCCTTTGTCTTAAGGGAGCCGGCATCGGAACCTGCGTTGGGCTCAGTCAGAGCAAAGGAGATCTTGACGCTGCCATCTGCTACGCCGGGAAGGTATTTAGCCTTCTGCTCTTCTGTTCCGGACAGAAGGATGGGCTGTGTGGACAGGGAGTTAGCGGAAGAAATGAACAGTGTAGCGGTCGCGCACTTCTTCGCGACTTCTTCCATAACACAGACATAGCTGCGCATGTCGAGGCCGAGTCCGCCGTACTCCTCCGGAATCTTCAGGCCGTAAAATCCGAGTTCAGCCATCTCCTGAACAACTTCTTCCGGAAATACGTTGGTCTTATCGATCTCAGCTGCGATCCCTGCCAGGGTGCCTTCCGCAAACTGCTGCGCCATCTCGCGGATGGATTCGTGATCTTCATTAAAAAATGCACTTGCCATAGTTTAGTCCTTTCTTATTCATAAATTGCCTTTGCATAGTTGCCGGTAGTTCCAACCGCTCGCAGCCCTGCTTCATCCGCAGCGTTCCTCGCGGCGATCTCCTTGAGCACGCCCAGACGGACTTTTCCGCTCGCCGTCATCGGCAGCTCATGGAACGTAAAGATGTATTTGGGGATCTTGAAATAGGAAAGGCGGGGCTTCAGGAACTGAAGTAACGCTTTGGGGTCAAAATCCTGTCCCTCCTCGACGACGATGCACGCCGCGATCTCCTCCTGCGTAAACACATTCGGAACGCCCACAACCTTTACCTGTTTCGTCATTCCGCTCTGAATGATCGCTTTTTCGATCTCACGGGGAGAGATGTTTTCCCCGGACCGGATGATCATTTCTTTTCTTCTGCCTGTAATGCAGATCTCATCAAATTCGTTAAAATACCCGATGTCGCCGGTCTTGAGCCATCCGTCTTCTGTCATGGTCTCAGCCGTCTCTTTGGGCATCTTGTAATACTCTTTAAAAATATTGAATCCTGCGAGCTCCAGCTCACCCGGCTTTCCGAATTCTCTCTTCTTCGTCCCGTCGGGATTGACCACCGGATCCGCCTCTGTACTCCAGCCGACGATCTCTCCGGTATTGATATCGCGGACTCTCGCCATTGTGTCCTCGTAGAAAGCGCCGCCTGTAACTTCTCCGCTGCGAAGCGGATTGTCCCAGTCTGAGAAAGACCCGCTGGTAGAAGCTTCTGTCATGCCAAAAGAGGGAATCAGGTGAGCCTGCGGGAATCTCCTGCAGATCTCCTTGAACTCTTCTGTCGTGATCACGCTTCCGCCGATGATCCCCGACCTCAGTGAACTTCCGTCGTATACTTCATTTCCTTCCTTGCGGACCAGCGCCAGATACATGCTGGGAACTCCCAGCATAACTGTGCAGTGATACTCACTGATGGCCTCCCAGACGAACTGGGTTCTGAAGGAAGGAACGATGTGCATTGTCATACCGACAATGACACTTCCTGCCAGTGCTGTATTAAGGCCGAAGCCGTGATACATGGCGACCGATACAACCGTCTTGTCATCAGTAGTCCACCGCATGCACTTCTGCACATGCAGGTTGACGTTTACGATGCCGTAATGCGTCAGTACAACGGGTTTAGCCTTTGATGTAGTGCCTGATGTAAAGATGATGCAGGCAGGCGTCTCTGACGGTAAATTCTCAAGGTTCTTTCTCACTTCCTCCACCGGGAGACTCTTCCTGCTTCTCTCTGAGAAGCTGTCGGGTCGAAGCCATTTACCGGCTTCTCTCTCCTCTATGTGAAGGAAATATTTCACCTTCGGTGTATTTCTGCGGATCTTCGGGATCATTTCGTCGAAGATGCTGCTCCTTGCACCGGATCCGTAGAAGAGCACTTCCACGTCCGCGCGGTCCAGCTGGTCGATCATCTCATCTGTGCTGTTCGCCGCATTGAGGACGACCACCACGGCGCCGAGCTTGTACAGTGCCAGTACCGCCTGCGCAAATGCCGGCGAATTCTGGCTCCAGATTCCGACATGCGTGCCTTTCTGGATGTCATAGGCAGTCATAAAACGCGCTGCCAAAAGATCGGTCACCTCGTCCAGCTCTGTCCAGGTGCAGCTCCAGTCTTCAAACTCAATTGCTGTTTGCTGTCCGATACGCGATGCTGTCTCTTTGAGGCAGCCGCCGATCGTCTTTTGAACCAGTTCCATTCCTTACCTCCGGATAGACTTCCCGGCCGGATCACATGGGCAGGATGTCCTGCCCGTTTCCGGCCATATGTATCATTCATCAAAGAAGGTCTTTAAAGGTCTCGATTGCGGTTCTGGCCTGCTCATAGTTGACCATCTGACGGTCGATCTCAATCAGTACGCAAGGGATCTCTGCCTTGTCACATGCGCGCTTGATCAGAGGATAGTCGAATTCTTCGGGGTCGCAGAACTTGGTCATAAGGACCAGTACGCCCTGTGCCTTTGCTGCCTTTGCGTCCTCGACGATCTTGTCAACGCGCTTCTTCTCGACATCGTAGAGAACACTGCAGTTGTCCATCGCGCAGAATTTGGATGCGAGGCGGTCCAGAGCTGTCTCACCTTCTGCAGGCGCATCTGTGCGGTACTGTCTGCTCTCAGCTGCGACATCATCGCAGACAATGCGCATGCCGTTGTCATCCAGGATCTCAAGGAGTCCGGGCGCGTCGGCAAGAATACCGGTTGTCATGATGCGGATCTTGGCCTCAGCGGGCTCTTCTGCAGCAAGTACTGCCAGCAGCTCTTTAACGAGAGCTGTGTGCTCTTCTTTTCTCATGAAGAAAGCGCTCTTGAAGATGTCGCTTCTCTGTGCGTTTGTGATCTCATCGTGTGCTGCCAGAGCGGGAACCAGAGCTCTCATCGCCTCATTGTGAGCGTTGTAGACTTCGATGGACTCTGCGAGCTTCGCATCGTCAAATTTCAGTCCGGTCGCATCCTCGAGGCCCTTGATCACGTACTCGTAACCGGCCTTTGTGAATGTGTGACCGAAAGCGGGCTTTCTGTTCTGGGGATATGTCATAGCGATAAAAGGAATGCCCTTCACCGCGTATTTCCAGTTCTGTCCGACAACTTTAAGGGAATCGCAGAGGCTGGGGATCACGATCGCGGATGCCCCGTCGTATACGCCCTTTACTCCCAGCTCGACAATGCTCTGCATGATTGTGCAGATGAATGCGGGGAAGTATTTTTTGGCCTCGTTGATCTGAATGTCAGCGCCCCATACGCCCATGGGAACCATATCCATGGAGTGGATGATCTCTTCGGGTGTATAGACAGGCGCCGTCAGAACTACTTTGCGGCCTTCTGCCAGATATTTGTCCATCAGCTTCCGGGGGCTTGTTGCAGCCTCATGGAAGCAAGCGAGTAATTCCTGTTTG
>CADCIK010000029.1 GCA_902801415.1 uncultured Lachnospiraceae bacterium | reverse complement strand
GTCACGCTTTCATCTTGCTGATATCCGCCGCTCCGCTCTTTCTGATCACAAGGATCACAAGGATCATAAGGACCAGTGTGACCGGCGTCGCGATCATGGCTGCCGGTCCTTTGATGGTGTAGCCCAGGATGCCGGCGACGAGGAATCCTACTGCTGAAACAGCCGCGGATGTGATCGCATAAGGCAGCTGTGTGTTGACATGGTTGATGTGGTTGCACGCAGCGCCTGCCGAGGACATGATCGTTGTATCCGAGATCGGTGAACAGTGGTCTCCGCATACTGCGCCTGCGAGGCATGCCGAAATACTGATGACCAGCATCTCTCCGGCTTCTGCCTGCGGGAATACCGTGCAGACGATCGGGATCAGGATCGAGAAGGTGCCCCAGCTTGTTCCTGTTGAAAACGCGAGGAAAACAGAAACCAGGAATACGATCGCGGGAAGGAACATCTGGAAAGATGAGGCGGACGCGTTGATCACGTCGTGGACATAATTGCCGGCGCCAAGAAGTCCTGTCATACCCGACAGGTTCCAGGACAGGATCAGAATGATCATAGGCGCGCACATAGAGCGGAATCCCGCAGGAAGGCATCCCATGAATCCGTCAAGATCCATGATCCCTCTCCAGGTATAGAGGAAGAAGGTCACGATCAGAGTGATCAGGCTGCCGAGAACAAGCGCTCTCGCGGAATCCGCGTTGGAAAACGCCTCTATCAGAGACGCGCCTTGGAAGAATCCGCCTGTGTAGATCATTCCGATGATACTTGTCACGATCAGAAGGACAACAGGGATCACCAGATTCGATACCTTGGATCTGGCAGCCTTAGCTTCATACTGTGATTCGCTGTAGGGTCTGTCTCCGGTTGTGAACAGATCTCCCTTCTTGACCGCGTTATACTCATGGAGCTTCATGGGACCGTAATCAAGTTCGAATACAGCCAGAAGGACCATCATCAGAAGTGTAGTCAGCGCATACATGTTGTAAGGGATCGTGCGGATAAACATATTGAAGCCGTTGATATTCATAGATTCGGGAACCGCGTAGCTGACGGCCGCCGCCCAGCAGGAAATAGGCGCGATAATGCAGACCGGTGCTGCTGTTGAATCCAGTATATAGGCCAGCTTTGCTCTGGAGACATTATGGCCGTCCGTGATCGGTCTCATGACCGAACCGACTGTCATGCAGTTAAATCCGTCGTCGACAAAGATCAGAAGTCCCATCAGGATCGTCGCCAGCTGCGCGCCTACCCTGCTCTTGATCCGCCCGGACGCCCAGTCGCCAAAAGCCTGTGCACCGCCGGACTTATTCATGAGAACGACAAGTCCGCCAAGGATCGTGACGAAGACCAGGATACTGGCATGCGACAGGTCTGTGAGATTGACGACAAATCCGCCGTCAGGATGGAACATAAGCGTATTGAGCGCAAGTTCCAGGTTTCCGTTCGCGTACAGCAGCGCCCCTACCAGGACACCGATAAAGAGCGAACTGTACACCTCTTTGGTAATAAGCGCGAGAACGATCGCAATAACGGGGGGAAGCAGCGACCACGCGCTTGCGTAAACCGGCGCAATATAGTCTTCCGGCACAGTGCCGGGGGTGTTCATGGTCCTGATCACTAAAAGGACCAGAATCAGCACGGCTGCCCCGCACAGATATCGATAAGCTCTCTTCTTCATAACATATCCTCCTTCGCCCCAAAGTCCAATCATCCCGTTACGCGCGGCACCCCGTATATTCCGGGCTGCCCGCGTGCGCTCAATACCCCAGCTCTTCTGAGTCCATGAGCATTGTAAAAGGACCGTTGTTGGTCAGATGCACTTTCATCAAGGCTCCGAACTCTCCGGTCTGCGGCTTTTTCTGTGTGAGCGCCTCACACCTTTCGATCAGGTACTCATATAATTCCTCTGCATGCTGCGGAGAACCTGCTTTGACAAAGGACGGGCGGTTTCCTTTGCGGCAGTCTGCATACAGCGTGAACTGAGAGACCAGAAGGATCTCTCCGCCGACAGCTGCAAGATTCAGATTAGTCTTTCCATTCTCGTCTTCGAAAATGCGAAGCTTGAGCATCTTTTCCACCATGCGGTCAGCCGTACTGCGGGTGTCCGATTCACAGATTCCGGTAAGAACCAGAAATCCCTTCCCGATCCTGCCGATCACTCCCTTTTCAGTCTCTACTTCTGCGTGGTCTACACATTGAATCACAAATCGCATTTTCCGGTACCTTCTTTCTTCTGTTATGTCTGAATAACACGTACTCAGAACAGTATATCATTTCAGTTCAATACTTTAAATTAATAAATCAGTGTTTTTGTTTCATTTTATCAACGAAAAAGACCCCGGCCGTCGCCGGAGTCTTTTTCTGCCTTTTTCAACTTTGTGATTTCTCACTCATAAACAACCAACCGTGTACCGGTCGGGATGTTATTGTAAATAAAGCGTGCGTTGTCAAGGGAAAGGCGGATGCAGCTCAGAGAAAGGTTCATTCCGAGTCTGTCATCAACAATATCTACGTACTCAGGATTCTGGCCGCCCCATTTGCTGTAAAGGATGGTGTGGATCATGAATCCGGCTGTCGTCCAGAAGACATACGCTGCTCTGGAGAGCTTGAAGTCTTTCCAGCCGTAGTCCGTAGGCTGCTTGTAGCAAAGTGTGAACTGTCCGCAAGGAGTTCTGGAGGAAGGCGCACCGCACGTGAGATCCCATTCGCCCTTGAATCTCTTCCATTCTCCCTGATGGCCTTTGTAAATAACTAATTTGTGTGTGCTGAGGTTTGCAACTACAAGATAATCGGTGTTGCTGGAGTAGCCCTGTGCGCGCTTGTCCATCTCATTGTTGGTCTTAATTGTGCGGACACCTTCCGCATTGACCATCTTACCTTTGATCTTCTTGTTGACTGCAACAGTGCCGTCCTTGTAAGCGTAGTAGCGGGCACCTGTGTTGGAAACCTTCCAGCCCTCTTTGTAAGCCAGGCAGCCTGACTTTTCGAAGTAGTAATACTTCTTGCCGATCTTATAAGCGTAGCCTCCGTCATACATAGAACCGTCAGCTGCGAAGTAATAGGTCTTTCCGTCGATCTTGGTCCAGCCGGTCTCCATGATACCGGTTTCCTGATTGAGGTAGTACCATCTCTTGCCGAGCTGCTGCCATCCTCTCTTCATGGAACCTGTCTTCTTGTTGAAGTAGTACCACTTCTTGTTGATCTTTCTCCAGCCTGTCTTCATCTCGCCGGATCTTGCGAAGAAATACTTCTTGTTTCCCAC
The DNA here is from genome assembly GCA_902801415.1 of uncultured Lachnospiraceae bacterium. Classification (GTDB taxonomy): domain Bacteria; phylum Bacillota; class Clostridia; order Lachnospirales; family Lachnospiraceae; genus CAG-791. The sequence goes on along the minus strand of CADCIK010000029.1, from coordinate 69,064 downwards.
CTTGACAAGGCCGGTCTGCATGACGCCTTTCTTGTCAAAATAGTACTTGTTTCCGTCGATCTTGGCCCATCCGGTCTGATTTCCCTTCTGGGTAACGTAATACCATTTGTTGTTCTTCTTGACCCAGCCGAGCTTAACCGGCTTTTTGCTGGCAGGGGAAGTCTTGATGTTCTTGGCTTCCTTGACAGGCGCTGCTGTATGAACCTGTTCCTGGCTGACTGCATAGCTTTTAGACGCATCCACCTGGGCTGCGCTTACGCCTACTGCGGGCATAGAAGTGACACTGAGTGTTGCTGCGAGTAACAATGCACATAAACGTACTTTTCTCATCGTTATTCTCCTTATAAAGTACTGCTGCATTTACGGTTACGCGCGACAATATAAGGAGTAAGCATTTACTTGCACTCGCAAATATCATCACAAAGTTGTTTGGCAAGTCTTATGTTACATCATTCTTTAATTAAATACAAGTAATTTTTAATATATTTGTAATATTTATTTTAATTTATTTAATTTTTGTGTTTTAATTAGTATCACTTTGTTCATATACAGGAAATCAATGTGAAATCAGTCGGATTTTCCGGGATTTTCTACGATTTCGACCCAATTCAAGTCAAAAAGTTACATATTCATTCCCGCCCGGTTCGCTTAAAATCCCGCTTGTAACAAACAAAGAAATGGCACACAGACCCGTGCCAATATTTCAGAAAGTAAGAGGATTTTTTATCAATGTTTGATGTAATGAACTATGCAGACAGAAACGATGTTGAAGTTTCAATCCGCAAAGGTCACGATGGGCGTACAGCATGGGAGATCTTTTTGCGGGATCGAAACCTTGGACTGACCGAGTTCACTCGTATTATTGATATAGAAATAAGAGGACGTCTCGATCAGGATGCGTATCTCATGCTGAGATGCGAAACAATGATGGACAGGATCCGTTCCGCCCGAATGAAAATTGAATATGCTGATATTGAGATGAAAAAAGAGGAAACAGTAAAGCAGCCTGGCGCTGCTTTACTGTTTCCTCTTTTGCAGTATAAAAACGGTTTAAAACTATTCACAGTTCTCCGTGATACACGGCATGTTCGACCAGATACCGGTCCACGGCCTCTTTGTGAAGATCTTCTCCGATCACAATGACTGCTTCCTGGCCGCTGTTTCTCCTTGCAAATTCGATCTTGTCGCGCACGGCATTGATCTGGATCCATTCTCCGTTGTCCATGCGCACGAATCCCTTGATCCTGTGAATGGTTCCGCACGCAGGGTCCGCAAACAGGTCCTTTACCGCATCCCTGATCTGCTGCTCATCCATGTGCAGGTAAAAGTAAAATAGGGACTTATAGCCGTTCTCCTGCTCGACCTGATATTTGATATGATCTTCTATGCGATAGCCGCATCGCATGATCTTCTCAAAGTCAGTCTCCGTCAGCTGGTCCCAGTCTGCAGCGAGAACATCTTCTCCAAATCTTCTGCTGCACTGAAACTGCCTCATGACATCGTTCATAAGGGAAACAGTCCCGGAAATCTCGTCCTCGCCGGCCATCTGCACCTTGCTGAGGATCACGCATCCCGCGTTGGCGATCTGAGAAGCAAGCAGATAACGGGACTCTTCTGATATCTCTCCTCCCATATGCGCGTCCACGACTGCGATCACATTGCCGGGCTCATACCAGCGGTCCAGCGGCTCCTCCCGCAGCACGTCAAAAAACTCATCCACATCAAACACACCGGATGGCTCCACGATAACGCGGTCATAGCCCATCATGGCCATAGAGATCAGTTTGGTCTTAAAACGGCGTCTGTGCGCCTCATAGCCGTCTCCACCGATGACCATCTCCAGCTCACAGTGGTCCCCCAGAAGGTCCTGCAGAAACATCATATCCACATTGATGGCGCCGTAATCATTTTCAAGAATACAGATATTCTCGCCCTTATCGATCAGGTATCGCGCATACCGGCGGATCCAGGTCGTCTTGCCCGCGCCGAGAAATCCTGTGATCAGATCAATTTTCATAGAAGCCTCTTTATTAATTCTATATGGTCCGCTTTATATCTGCTCAGTTTAATACTGTTCCCGGAATAAAGGACTTTGATTATCCGAATAATAGCGGGAGCAGAAACCGAACGAATCCAGTATAACAGAAAACAGCGCTTTTTCTACCCAAAAAGGCCGCTGCCTGTTAGCAGCGGCCTGACAACCTGACTATACAATTATATGAAAGGCTGTAACTGTCTCTCGGTTTTCATCCGATCAGCTCTGTACAATTCAGAGCTGATCTGATCGGAACTGAACAAATGGATCTTATCAATTGATCACTTAAGGACCGTATCGTAATACGGGACCACCAGATGTGTACCGGGTGCGACATCGGGATACTCTGTCCCGTCAAACGCTATGTTATTGATCCGGCAGAGCTCCTCCACATAATCCTTCTGCGTCTCATAGTAGGCCCTGTTGTCATATCTCTGTACGATGTCCAGCAGGTTCTCCTGATAGGCAACAGTGATCGTATCATAGTACTTGTAAGCATCGGGAACTTCCTTGCTCTTGGCCTTGGATGCGATCCCGCCGATACTGAACACGACTGCAAGAAGTACTCCGCAAAGGGCAAGACGGATACTCTGTACTCTTCTCGCTCTGGCTCTGGCAGCCTTCTTTCTCTGTGCCGCTCTCCTGCCGATTCTCTTCGCGGACGCTTCCTCATAAGCTTCCTGGCGGCTCCGGGCAGTCTCTTCCGCTGTCCTATGTTCAAAATCATATACAACACAGCCGGCGCTGTAATTCTCATCTCTGTAGATCTTTCTCACTGTATTTCCCTGCACACATGACATGACGTCGATTCCTGCATATACTCTGTTCATAGTATTCCCCTTTCCGTCCAATATTACCGCGAACTAATGTTTGCATGTTCTTATTTTATCGAACATTCATTCGCATGTCAAGAAAAATCGAACATCTATTCTGAATATATGTTTGCTTTTTACAAACCGAAACTATATAATAGAAATAGAAATTCTATCATTGTCTGTTGACAGGAGGTTTACTATATGCCCGCCAAGATATCCAGAAAGCAGCAGGAAATACTCGACTATCTCAAGGAAGAGATCCTATCCAAGGGTTATCCGCCCACCGTTCGTGAGATCTGCGAGAAAGTCGGACTTCGTTCCACCTCATCCGTGCACTCTCATCTGAACACGCTCGAGAGAAACGGCTATATTCGAAGAGACCCTACCAAGCCCCGCGCGATCGAGATCTGCGACGACAGTTTCCAGATGGTCCGGACGGAAATGGCTTCTCTTCCGATCGTCGGAAACGTAGCTGCCGGACAGCCGATCCTGGCACAGGAGAATATCGAGAACTACTTCCCGGTCCCCGCAGAGATCGTCCCTTCCGGTGACAGCTTCGCCCTTCGGGTGCGCGGAGATTCCATGATCAACGTCGGTATCTTCAACGGAGATCTTCTGTTTGTCAACTCCTGTAATACGGCCAGGAACGGCGAGATCGTAGTCGCTCTGGTCGAGGATGAGGCGACGGTCAAGACCTTCTACAAGGAGAACGGATATATCCGCCTGCAGCCCGAGAATGATACCATGGATCCCATTATCGTTGAAAACTGCGTGATCCTCGGAAAAGTATTCGGCGTATTCCGCACAATGTAAAGCACATCGGTCCCTTTTATAAAAGGACCGATGAATCAGATCGCAATGTAAAACAGCCGGTCCCTGATGCCAGGAACCGGCTGTGTCTTTGTATGCTGTTTTGCCGCTTATTCATTTATGATACAAGAGCCCGGCGCAGCACGTCTATTACAGCTGATCGGGGTCCATCTGCTTGCCGTCTCTCCAGATCCTCTCAAGATCATAGAGGAGGCGGTCCTGCTCGCCGAAAATATGCACGATCACGTCGCCGAAGTCCATGAGGATCCAGCTGGCATTGTCATATCCCTCAACCTGCTTGAGGACAGCGCCTGCCTTCTCCATCTTCTCACTTACTTCATCGGACATAGCCTGCATCTGGGGGCGGTTGGATCCGTTTGCGATGATAAAGTAATCAGCGAGGACAGATACTTCGCTGATGTCGATCACGCGGATCTCCGTCGCCTTCTTCTCTTCGAGCGCCGCGATCGCTATGCGGGCAAATTCTCCGGATCTCTCTTTGGTGTTGGCCATTTCACTCATAGAATTTCCTCTCTTCATCACATCTTCTGTAATATTCATAGGTTTTCTGTGTCATGGGATCCACATCAGCCCCTGTCGTTGCCAGATAGCGCAGCGTATCCTTGAGGATCTGCAGGACGCAGTCGTCAATGCTCTCATATGCAAGCTTTCTGACCACCGGAAGGTTGGGCGCGGAATCTCTTCCGGGTTCGATATAATCAGCGACAAAAACGAGCTTCTCAAGAAGGCTCATACCCGGTCTCCCGGTCGTATGGTATCTGATCGCGTTGAGAATATCCTCGTCACTCACACCATATCTGGACTCCGACAGCACGGCGCCTGCTTTCGAGTGCAGCAAAGAAGCGCTGTTTCTCTCGTACTCAGAGATAGTAACGCCGGCTTTCTCACACATCTTCAGCATTTTTCCCAGATTCATACACTTCGCGCAGTCATGCAGCAGTCCGGCGGTCTCCGCTTTGTCCAGATCCGCGCCATAGCACATGGCAAGGTTGGAGGCTGTTGCGGCAACGTCCAGTGTATGAACAAAGCGCCCGTAGGCGAGCTCCGATTCAAGTTCTTTAATTAGCGCAATCCGCTCCTTTTTGTTCAAGTTTACGCTCCTTTATCATTTCTTAAACCGAGACCGATCATTCTTTGTAGATCCCAGTTTCTATTATATAACTTTCCAGCGGATCCGGCACCAGATAATGGATAGATTTTCCCTGTCCGACGCGTTCTCTGATGTCAGTGGAGGAAATCCCTATATTGGGGATCGTCACAGGCAGGATCCGGGCGCCGAAATCTCTTTCCAGCGCTTCACTTTCCTTCCTGAGCGACGCAGGATCGATCTGGTCCTCCCGCATTGCGGCCAGCACTGTACAGACATGAAAGATGCGGGCCGGTTCTCTCCACGTGCGCATGGAGCAGACTGTATCAGCCCCTACAATAAAGTAGAGCTCCGCTTCGGGATTCTGTGCGGCGATCTCCTCCAGTGTCTCATAGCTGTAGGAATTGCCGGGCCTGTTCACTTCTATCTCAGAAACTTCAAACGGCGCATACCCTTCTGCGGCGATGCGCGTCATGATGAGCCTTGTCTGCGGCGGCTGTACTTTCTGCTTGCGGTGATCCTTAAAGTAGGAATGGCCGGACGGGATCAGAAGCACCTTGTCCAGCCCGTACTGGTCCCTGGCCTGCTCCGCAATGATCAGATGTCCCAGGTGGATGGGATCAAAAGTCCCTCCCAGAATGCCGATTTTCTCTCTTTTCGCGGTCTCTTTCATCACTTGTATCCCCTTTTATGGAAGAACGATCTTGGGGTTTTCTTTAAAAGGCTTATAGAGTACAAATTTCCTTCCGATCACCATTACGACCTGGGAGCGGGTTCTGCCCGCAAGTGTCTCCGCCGCCTCTCTGGGGGTCTCAGGGGCCATCTTCATCACAGCGCCTTTTACGAGCTCTCTCGTGTTGAAGGCCTCTTCCGCGGAAATCACCGCTTCGGGGCTGACGCCGTTCTTACCGATCTGGATCACGGGATCAAGCTGGTTGGAAAGCCCGATCAGGTAAGATCTCTGCTTACTGGTTAACATAGTATCTCCTTATATATATCAATATTGTCACATGGATCAATCGTAATAGTCGAATCGGTGACCATACAGTCTGACCGTATCGCCTTCTTTGCAGCCGAGTTCCTTGAGCCGGTCGATGATCTTGTTGTCCGCAAGGAACTTCTGGAAGAAAATGAAGCCCTTTTCCGTCTCCAGGTTGGTGTATCCGAGCATTCTCTCGATCCTGGGGCCTTCGATGACATACTCGCCCGCCTTGCTGTCGTAAGTGACTGTGAACGGCTCGGTACTGTCAAGCTGCAGCATTTCTTCCGGATCGTATTCCTGCTCGAATACGGTCGTCTCTGCGGGCATTTCCGCCAAAAGACCGCTGACATGATACAGCAGCTCCTTCACGCCCGCTCCGGTCGCTGCGCTGATCGGGAACACTTCGACGCCGAGTCCGGCGCAATATTCCCGAATGCGGTCCAGCGCGTCGGAATCCTCGGAGAGCAGATCGCATTTATTAGCCGCAAGTACCTGTTTCTTGCTGCCGATCTCCGACTCATAGGCATTCAGCTCTTTGTTGATCGCCTTGATGTCCTCGATGGGGTCTCTTCCCTCTGATCCGGCCGCGTCTACGACATGGATCAGGAGTTTGGTCCTCTCGATATGAGCCAGGAACTCGTGGCCGAGTCCCGCGCCGTCCGCAGCGCCTTCGATCAGGCCGGGGATATCCGCCATTACAAAGCCTCTCGCATCCTCGAGATCAACTACTCCGAGAATCGGATTGAGAGTTGTGAAATGATAGTTGGCGATCCTGGGCTTGGCGTTGCTGGACATGGACAGAAGCGTCGATTTTCCGACATTAGGGAAGCCGACAAGACCGACGTCCGCGATCACTTTCAGCTCCAGAAAGAGCTCCAGTGTGCGGGCGGGCTGTCCGGGCTGCGCGTATTTGGGCGCCTGCATTGTGGAAGTCGCATAGTGCATATTTCCGTTGCCGCCCTTGCCGCCCTTCAGGATCAGATATTCTCTGCGGTCACCGGACATATCCGCGATCACTTTTCCGCTTGCCGCTTCACGGATCACGGTTCCCTGGGGAACCTTGATGATCATATCCTGGCCCTTTCTGCCGGTGCATCTGCGCTTCTTGCCGGGCTCGCCGTGTTCAGCCTGGTATTTGCGGATGTGGCGGAAATCAGCCAGCGTATTGAGGCCCTCGTCCACCTGGAAGATGACGCTTCCGCCGTCGCCGCCGTCGCCGCCGTCCGGGCCGCCCGCGGGTACATACTTCTCTCTTCTGAAGGATACGTGCCCGTCGCCGCCTTTGCCGCTGCTCACGATGATCTTCGCTTTATCTATAAACATGTTTTCGTAGCTCCTCATGCATTCGCATTCGTGTTTGTAGCGCAAAAGACTTCAGACAGTGCCTTGACGCCTGCCTGAAGTCCTTACATTCCTCGGTATTCCCTGCAGTAATTACTGCTGAGCCTCGACGGGGTGAACAGAAGCTCTCTTCTTGTCCTTACCTACGCGCTCAAAGCGAAGGATTCCGTCTGTCAGCGCATACAGAGTGTCATCGCCGCCGATGCCTACATTAAGGCCGGGGTGGATGCTGGAATCACGACCGTTCTTGGTGGATCCCATTCCCTTTTTATGGGCAAAGAACTGAAGGTTCAAATTTAACATGACTATACCTCCTCGATTTCGAATTTCAAGTATTTCTCACCGTACTCATTTCGTATCCAGGTCAGTCCGTGGATCATGGAATCGATGAGAAGTGATGCCTCTTTGGTAGGAACACTGCGGAAGACACAGGTCAGAAGACCGCCTTCCTCTTCGTCATAATCACATCCTATATCTTCATGCAGAAGATCCTGCAGACAATTGACGGTATTGATGACGATGGCCGATACGCCTGCGCACACCACATCCCCATGGGGTCTGAGTAGTCCTCCGATCCCTTTAGTGGAAGAAAATCCCGCATGTCCGCTGCAGATGAAGGATTTATATGCTCCTTCCTGCCTTGTGATCATAACCCTGATCATAAATCAGATCCGATCAGCCGTTGATCTTGTCGATCTTAACGCGGGTGTAGAGCTGTCTGTGACCGTTCTTCTTGTGATAGCCGGATTTTCTCTTGTAGTGATAAACTACAACCTTCTTGCCCTTGCCCTGATCCATAACAGTGCCTGTGACAGTTGCGGAAGCCACGTCTGCGCCAACCTTCATTGTCTCGCCGCCGATGCAGATGACCTTGTCGAAAGTAACGGCTGCGCCGCTCTCGCCCTCGATCTTCTCGATATCGATGATATCTCCCTCGGAAACTTTGTACTGCTTGCCACCTGTTGCGATAATTGCGTACATTCTTGGTACCTCCTTCTTATAAAAACTCGCTGATTACGGCGTCCCTGTCATACAGGGCGCTTTCCGTGCTGCTGTTCCTGCAGTACCATACAGCGCAACACATAAAAAGCCTCATCATGCGGCATACTCAATTAAAATAGCAAAAGCATACATCCCTGTCAAGGATTTTATCATTACTTTTCTATCTTTTATTCTTGATTATTTAATTCTCTTTTTTCTGGCGCCGCGCCAGTTCTTCCGCGACGTCTTCCCAGGTAATTCCCTTCTCCGCCATGACGACCATGAGGTGATAAAGGTAATCGGAGATCTCGTATACGATCTCATTGGGATTGGGGTTTTTGGCGGCGATCACGATCTCCGTCGCCTCTTCTCCCAGCTTCTTGAGCATCTTGTCGATTCCCTTGTCGAAGAGGTAATTGGTATAGGATCCCTTTTTGGGGTGGTCCCGCCGGTCCACGATCGTCTGATAGTCGGAAAGAAGGACTTTCTGGGGATTAAAGGACTCTTTGCCCTCCTCGGTGAGGACCTCGTTGAAGAAGCAGGAGTGGCTGCCCGTGTGGCAGGCCGCGCCGATCTGCTCTACTTTGGCAAGGAGCGTGTCCATGTCGCAGTCCGCGGTCAGGGAGTGGACGTACTGGAAGTGTCCGCTTGTCAGTCCCTTTACCCAGATCTCCTGCCGGCTCCTGGACCAGTAGGTCATGCGTCCCGTGGAGACCGTCATGTTGTAGGCTTCCTCATTCATGTAGGCGACCATGAGCACCTGATCGGTGGACGCCTCCTGTACGACGACGGGAAGAAGGCCGTCGGGGCCGAGCTTGAACTCGCTCCACGCATGCGCCGCTTTCCGCACCTTTACGGGAATGCCGTTCGCATTCAGTTTGCCGCGGACATGCTGCAGCTTTCCGATCCTCTTGTTCACGCCATATCCCGTCACGCCGTGAATAAAAGCAGGCGTCAGAGACTGCTTCACGCACATGTCTCCGCTGATCTGCGCGATCACAGGCACCGGCATTGTAATGGCGGACAGGCTCTCCAGCGGTCCGTCTCCCACATAGAGGAGGCAGGAAACATTGCCGGTGAGGAGCGGTTCGTTTTCTCTGACCTGTTCCGTATCGGAGAAGCAGGCGCCGATCTTGTCAGCGCCGAATTTGTCCGCGACTTCCGCTGCCAGTTCGGCGTTCTCTTTTTTGGCAAGGTTGAGAAATGCCATGGCGCAGCCTGCGTAGAGGAATTTCTTGACGTCCTCCATGCGTCTGACGCGTCCTGCCGCGAAAACCGGTATGCGGACTCTTCCGCAGATCTCGCGGATCAGGTCATTGTGCGCTTCCTGCTCCCTGTCCGTATCCGACAGGTCAAAGATCATGAGCGCGTCGGTAAAGCCGTTGTCGTACTGCGCAGCGAGCGCAGCGGGATCTTCGCTTACTATTGCGGCGTCCTTAAGTCCGGCGACTGCCGCGGAACCGGAAAGATAGATGACCGGTATCAGTTTCTTGTATTTGGTGTCCATTATTATATGTCCTCAATGATGTCTTCCGGATCAAAGGCTGCCCTTCGTGCTGAGTACGTCCTTGATGCGCTCCTCTCTCTGCGTCGCCATATCCAGCGCCTTGGAGAAGCATTTGAACATGCCCTCGATGATGTGGTGCGCGTTGCTGCCCGACAGGATCCTGAAGTGCAGGTTCATGGCAGCGCTGTAGGAGACGGAGTAGAAGAACTCTCTGACCAGTTCGGTGTCGAAGTCGCCTACCATGGGCGCCTGGAAGGGCTCGCCCTCCATCACGAAATAGGGGCGTCCGCACAGGTCGACCGCGCACAGGATCAGCGCCTCGTCCATAGGAAGAACAAAGAATCCGTATCTCTTGATGCCCTTCTTATCGCCGACGGCTTCCCGGATCGCCTGGCCGAGCACAATGCCCGTGTCCTCAACAGTGTGGTGTCCGTCAACGTGAAGGTCGCCTTCCGCTTTCAGCGTCATGTCAAACAGGCCGTGCCTTGTGAAGGCGTCCATCATATGGTCAAAAAATCCAATGCCGGTCGACAGCTCCGCTTTGCCGCTGCCGTCCAGGCAGAACTGCATGGAGATGTCGGTCTCTCCTGTCTTTCTGTGTACCTGCGCGACTCTCTTTTCCATGATCTCCCTCCTTGTATATCTCTATATTGCACCGGCATTAATCATGATCTGAAAAACGAACAGCGATCGAATTGGCGTGTGCCGTGAGCCCCTCGCTCATAGCGAACAGCTCGATATCCTTGTGAACAGCCTGCAGCGCTTCCTTCGAGTAGGAAATGATGCTGCTCTTCTTGATGAAATCATCAACGCCGAGGGGCGAGAAGAATCTGGCCGTTCCGTTGGTGGGCAGGATGTGGTTGGGTCCTGCGAAGTAATCGCCCAAAGGCTCCGAAGAATAACTTCCGAGGAAGATCGCGCCGGCATTGCGGATCCTGGTCATGACTGCGAAGGGATCCCTGGTGATGATCTCCAGGTGCTCGGACGCGATGGTATTAGCCGCCTCCACAAGGTCGTCCATGGAATCGCCGAGGAAGATATAGCCGTAATCCGCAAGGGATTTCTCGATGATCTCTGCCCTTGACAGAACTTTCAAGAATCCGTCGATCTCATCTGAGACCGCCTGCGCGAGCTTTTCATCCGTCGTAAGGAGGATCGCGCTTGCCATGGGATCGTGCTCCGCCTGGGAGAGCAGGTCCGCGGCCACAAATCGGGGGTTGGCCGTCTCGTCCGCGATCACAAGGATCTCGCTGGGTCCTGCGACCGAGTCAATGCCTGTCACGCCAAAACACTCTTTTTTGGCAAGGGCCACGAAGATATTGCCGGGGCCTGTGATCTTGTCCACTTTGGGAATTGTCTGTGTGCCATACGCCATGGCTGCGATAGCCTGCGCGCCGCCGACCTTATAGATCTCTGTCGCGCCGGCGATATCCGCCGCGACGATCGTACCCGCTGCCGCTTTGCCGTCCGCGCCGGGAGGCGTGCACATGACGATCTTCTCAACGCCCGCCACCTTGGCGGGAACGATATTCATAAGGACGCTGGAGGGATACACGGCGCGGCCGCCGGGCACATAGCAGCCCGAGACCTCGATCGGCGTGATCTTCTGACCCAGGATGACGCCGTCTTCCCTGGTCGTGATCCAGCTGGTGCGCTTCTGCTTCTCGTGATAGCTGCGGATATTCTCCGCCGCTCTCTTCATCACTTCGATCAGGGCCGGATCCAGCGCCGCATAGGCTTCGCTGATCTCCTCCGCGGTCACGCGCAGAGTCTGCGCCGTGAGGCGGCACTTATCAAATTTCTCACTGTATTCGATCAGCGCGTCGTCGCCGTTTCGTCTGACGTTGTCGATGATCTCCCGGACGGTCTTCTCGTATCCGCCGTAGCCGGAGGCGCCGCGGCCGATCAGTTTCTCAAGGGCCTGCGCTTTGGTATTCTCGTCAAGCTTTACAATTCTCATACTCTCGCAAATCCTTTCTGTCTGCCGTCACTCCAGGCAGTCTCTGACATTTCCGATGATCTCCCGGATCCTCCGCGTCTTCATCTGCATGGATACCTGATTGACGATCATCCTCGCGGACACGGGGCATACCTCCTCGAGCACGGCCAGTCCGTTCTCCTTGAGCGTGGAGCCGGTCTCAACGATATCGACGATCACGTCGCCGAGGGAAACGATGGGGCCAAGTTCCACAGACCCGTTCAGTTTGATGATATCCACCGTCTGGTGTTTCCTGTTATAGAAGAAGTCCCTGGCAATGTTGGGGTACTTGGAAGTCACGCGGATCATTTCGTGATGCTGCAGAAGCTCCCGCGCCTCGTCCGGGCCGCAGACACACATTCTGCATTTGCCGAATCCCAGGTCCAGGACCTCATAGACTCTGCGGTTCTCCTCCATGATGATATCGGAGCCCACGACGCCGATATCCGCAGCGCCGTACTCCACATAGGTGGGGACGTCCGGTCCCTTTGCCAGGAAGAAGCGCAGTTTCTGCTCTTCATTGGTGAAGATCAGCTTGCGGGATCCCTTATCTTTCAGTTCTTCACAGTAATATCCCGCCTTATTAAGGAGCTGCATGGTCTTATCAGCCAGGCGTCCCTTGGTCAGGGCTATTGTAATATAGTCGTTCACGCCATCCTCCGTTTACTGTCCCTGCTGCGGCAGCAGAACCGTCCGGAAACCCGCTAAACGGCTCATACGGGCCGTTTTGAGGGCATCCGCGTAATTATCTTCATTGTAATAAATCTTTTGGATCTGAGGCTCCTCCGCCTCCAGAACGTCCTGTCTCCTCATGGCCTCGAGGAGCGGATCTATGGAGATCATGCAGCCTATGGCCGGCGCTTTTTTGCCAAAATATCCGAGAAGCTGGTCATACCGTCCGCCCGAAGCGATGGGCTCGCCGGTTCCGTACGTATATCCCTTAAAAATAATGCCGGTATAGTAATGGTACTTGCTCAGGAGCGACAGGTCAAAGCTCAGGTAACGGGCAAGTCCGTACGCCTCTACTACGCGATAGACGTCGATCAGCCTGCGGATCGCGCTGACGGTCCTCTCATTAGGCGCTGTGGCGGCAGCCTTTTCCAGGTCCTCCGCCGTCTCCATGAAGTCCCGGATCCTGAGGATCAGGTCCCTGTCCGACTTACTGAATCCCTCGCTCTTGAGAAGATCCTCCGCCGCAAAGTAGTTTTTGGACGAGATCGCGTCCCTGAGAGCCATCTCCAGCTCACTGTCCATCTGCAGATATTCGCAGATCCCCTTGAAGTACTCCACGTTGCCGATACTGATCTGGAACTCGGTAAGGCCGGCCGCCTGCAGGCACTCGATCAGCATGGCGATCATTTCGCCGTCCGCCTGCGCGCTGCCGTCGTTCATCAGCTCTGCTCCCATCTGTGTGGTCTCTTTGAGCTTGCCCTGCAGGTTCGAGGTGTTGCTGAAAGCGCTTCCCTCATAGCAGAATCGCAGGGGTTCCTTTTCATCCATGAAATACTTGGCGGCGCACCGCGCGACAGAAGGCGTGAAGTCAGGCCGCAGGACCAGCGTATTTCCCTCTTTATCAAAGAACTTAAACAGATCTTTGGAAGACGTGGTTCCGATCTCGTTGGAAAAGACGTCAAAATATTCAAAAGAAGGCGTCTGCAGATCCTGATAGCCGTACAGATGGATCGTTCCGGCGATCTTCGCGATCGTATTCCGCTTGGCTGTATTCTCTTTTCCGTAACAGTCTCTGACGCCTTCCGGCGTATGCAGAAGATCCAGCGCTTTCTTAGACGCGTAGCTCATTGTTTGTCCTCACTTTATTATATTACAGTGCTAATTTGTTAGCACATGAAACTATTCGGAGTATACAGGAAACCGGGCGCACTGTCAAATCTCACGCCTCCTCTTCACCGTCCCTCTCGCTCAGGTCTCTGTTGATCATCTCCAGATAGGGAACCAGGACGCCCGGTTTGTGCGGCAGCACCCAGTTCATATCCAGTTCATCCATGCGGAAGCTCTTTCGTCCTCCCGCCTGCGCGCGCTCCCAGAAAGGCAGAAAATGGCGGAAAGGCAGGTAATAGTAGAAGCCCTCCTGCGTAAAGCTGATCAGAAAGAATGCGATCCCGTCCTGCTCCTCAAAGGCTTTCATGAACTCCACCTGGTGCGGGTGTATGTTCTGCAGGGCAAATGTCGTCTTCTGACACTCCTTGGCGTCAAAACACACCGGGATCCCCTGGATCACTCCTATATAGTCGACCGTGCTTTTCTGTTCAAAGTAGGCCAGCGTGATGTGCCTGTTCTCGCTGTCGATCTTCATGGGTGTGATCGGCGTGGGCACTTTCTGAATGAGCGCCAGTTTCTGCTCCTTATATTTGTCATTTGTGCGGTTGATCTCATCCTCAAAGACCGATCCCCTGAGGCCTCTTGATTTCCAAGTCGGCATACCCTTCTCCCGTCTGTCCGGAATTCTATTTTCTGCTGCCGGCCGCGATCTCCCTGTACAGGGCAGGAGGATCACAGATGATCACGCGTCCGGAAAGCGCGGCCAGATCTCCTTCCACCTCCGGAAATTCCACTCTGCAGCACCAGAGCATCTGTCCCCTGACGCCGTATTCGCCGCGGATCTTTTCATTGATCGTCGGGTTCCCGTATTTGGGATCTCCCAGGATCGGATGGCCGATCGAGGCCAGATGACTGCGGATCTGGTGCGTCTTGCCGGTGATCAGTTCCATCTCCAGCAGAGAATAGCGGCTTCCTGTGATCAGAGGCTTATAGATCGTGCTGGTCCAGCTCCTTTTGCGGTCCGCGGGTTCCTTCCGGTTCCTGTTTCCGGTGTCTTTAGGACCGCCTGATACGCTTCCCCGGTTTCCGGCTTCTTTTTCACTGAAATTGACCGTGTTGGTCACCGCGTCTTTGGTCAGAAATCCTTCGATCACGCCGCCGTCCGTGACCTTTCCTGCCACAGCTGCCTGATAATACTTGCGAAGGCTCCTGTCCTTTAAGAGGCCGCCGACCGTTCTGGCGCCCTGCAGTGTTTTGGCACACAGAAGGATGCCCCCTGTGTTTCTGTCCAGACGGTTGCAGATCGAAGGGCGGAATTCTCTCAGCGCCGATGCGTCAGTCTCTCCCTTTTCGAGAAGATATCCGACAAACCATTCGTTCATTGACCGGTCCGTTTCGGCCGACTTTTGTGCAAGCACGCCGACCGGTTTTCTGACTGCCAGAATGTTCTCATCCTCATAGAGAATGCCGTCCGCGCCGATCCGGCTCCGGATCTGTCTGTAGGCGTTCCTGTATTCCATGAGCGCCTCATCCCGCGCCTCATCGGAAACAGCGTCCGGGACATCTCCACGCTCTCCGCCGAATTTCGCGATCGTCTCATCAGACAGAAAAAGCGTCACCAGATCTCCTTCGAGAAGAAGCTCACTGCCGGACGCTTTTTTGCCATTGAGCGTTATATTCTTTTTCCTGAGCATTTTATAGAGAAAAGAGGACGGCGCATCCGGGAGCTTCCGCTGCAGGTATTTGTTGAAGCGCTGGTCCTTTTCTCCTCTGCTTACTCTCCACTCTTTCATTGTGCCGTTTCCTCACATGGATATGGATTCCAGCAGGTTCATCACGCCTTGTATACTCTTGCTCTCCTTGCTGTCGATCGTCCGGTTCAGCTCATCCAGGCGCTCAATATACTTGTCAAGATTTCTGAAGATCTTGACCGTATAGCCCTTGAAGCCATCGTTTTCCAGCATGGTCCGGATGTGCATCTCACCGGCTTTTACGTCGCACTTGCTGTCCTCTGTCAGGGCGCACACCGTCTTGGACGCACAAACCGCATGGCTGAGCGCAAAGTTCTTGTCATAGCTGGTCATGTACAGGTCGTATGCGCCTTTGAGACGGCCGACGTGCAGCGCAATGCTCTCCTCCGCGCTCTTCGAACAGTATCCGGCGCGCATGAACATGATAAAGTCCACCGCGCATTTGCCGACGCCGATACATGACAGCGCCGCGATGATCGTAAAGATATTCTTGTTGGTCTTAAAATACCACTGCGCGCCGAAATACACGGCGAGTACTGCCGCAAGAAGAACAAAAGTCAGTATTCCGAGGATCTTTCGTCCTCTCCTTATATATCCGTAAGTTCCTTTTCTGCCGATCATAGCTGCTCCATAGAAGTAAAGCAGGACATCTGTTTCGTATAACGAAAAGATGTCCTGCTGATCATACTCTCAGTATTAATCCTGAACCATATCAGTGTTCACAAAATCAGAGTCATCTTCCACGGCTCCGCCCTCATCAGGATTCTCATCCATATCCTGCATCAGATCGGACTCATCGTCCTTCGGAAGCAGTTCCTGACGGTTCTGGCGGACTGTGTCGATGTAATCCGACATCTCAGAATGGAAATTGGAGAAAATGCCGGTCAGACTGTTGCGCGCGCTCACCGTGCTCTGCTCGATCTGTGCCAGCATATCGTCCATATACTGGGCAGCGGAATTTCTGTATGCGTTTGCCTCACTGATAGCCTTGTCGAGGATATCCTGTCCCTGCTGCGTCGCAAGACGAACGATTTCCTGGGCCTGTGCGTATGCCTGCTGCATGATCTCGTGCTCATTGACGAGCTCATTGGTGTGCACGGTCGCCTCGTTGATCATCTCTTCCGCTTTGCGTCTGGCGTCCTCAAGGATCGCCTCTTTATTATTGATGATGCGCTGATAGTGCTTGATCTCCTCAGGCGTTCTCGCGCGCAGCTCTTCCAGTAGGGCGTCGAGCTCATCCTTATCTACAATAATGTTAGTCTTGGAAAAAGTCTGATATCTGCAGGAATCAATAAAATCTTCAATCTGATCGATCTGCTGCTCGATTTTGCTGCTCATTTGGTCAAAGCCTCCTTATTTATTACTATAGAATTCCGGATGAAGCACCCTCATCTTTCCGATCACTTCCTCTTCGATGCATTGCGGAACACACAATGATATATCGCCTCCGAAAGAAGCGATCTCCTTGACTACGGAGGAGCTCAGATACGCGTATTCCATGCTGCTCGTGATAAAGATGGTATCCAGCCAGCCGCCCGAAATGGTGCGGTTCGCGTGCGCGATCTGCAGTTCGTACTCAAAGTCCGTCACCGCCCGCAGTCCGCGGACAGCAATGTGACAATCGATTTTACGTGCATAATCCATCAGCAGTCCGTAATAGGAATCGACGTGTACATTCGGAATATTTTCTGACACTTTGCGTAACATTTTAACACGTTCATCTACAGAAAACAATGGAGTTTTCGCTTTATTGTCCAAAACACAGACTGTCAGATCATCGAACATCTCCGCCGCGCGTCTGATGATATCGATGTGTCCGTATGTGACCGGGTCGAAACTTCCGGGGTAAATTGCATGCTTCATCTGGTTTCCTTTCCTCAGGTCTCCTGCGCTTTTTTGATAAATAAATGTCTGTTAGCCTTGTAGTCTTTCTCTCTGACCAGCTGCAGGCCGATCTCCGGAAGATAGGAAAAATCCGTATCAAGCGAAGATTCAACGATGATCAGCGTATTCTCTGTCACAAATCTCTCCGCGGCAAGCGCGTGAAGGATATCATGCACAGTCTGCGCCTCGTACGGCGGATCCACGTAGATGATATCGACTTCCTTCTCATGAATATGGCGAAGAGCGCTCAGAACGTCCTGCTTGAGCAGGATCGCTTCTTCTTCAAAATGCGTAGTGTGCAGGTTTTTCTGGATGCATGCGCATGCTTCCCGCCCGTTTTCTACGAAATACGCCTTTTTCGCGCCGCGGCTGAGCGCCTCGATCCCGATCGCGCCGCTTCCGGCGCAAAGATCAAGAAACACCGATCCCGGCACGTCCCCCTGGATGATATTGAACAGGGTCTCTTTGATGATGTCCTGCGTAGGCCTTGTATCAAGGCCGTATGGCGCGACTAGTTTCAGTCTTCTTGCGCTTCCGGCTATTACTCTCATAATCTGTTCCTTTACAGTTTGTTATAACTAGAGTTTATTAAATCTTATCTTTTTTGTCTATCTCGAATAGTCAAAACCGCTTGGTTCCCTTGCCGTTGCGGACCGATGTGCGGACCCGGTTGAGGTCGACCTCCGTCTCTCTGTAGACGAATGTTTCCGTCTCCCTGTCCCTGATCATCATCGCTTTTTCGACCAGATCCTCTTTGCCGAGCTTCATTCCCTGCATGCCCGCCGCCGTCTTCTTCATTTCAGAGATCTGCTCGAGCGGGAACTTTAAGAGATATCCGTTCCGGCTGATCAGAACCGCGTATTTCTCATCCGTGATCACGCCTGCATAGACCAGTGTATCGCCTTCCGCAAGCTTGGTCGCGTTCATCGTCTTCATGCGCGTCTCGAACTCACCGCCGCTGACGATCTTGACATAGCCGTTCGCCGTAACAAAGAGCAGCCTGTAAAGATTCAGGTCCGACTGGCTGCAGGCAAGGATGATCTCCTCTTTGGTGGAGTCATAATTTCCCACATTATCGATCGGCACGCCTTTGTCCCTGAGTTTGCCCATGGGCAGATCCGAGACTTTCACTGTGTGAAGGACGCCCGCATCCGTGAACAGGCAGATCCTTCCCGTGCTGCGGCAGATAAAGTAATGCTTATATCCGCTCTCGACCGCCTCTTTGTTCTTATCGTAGAGAGACGGATCCATTGTCTTGGCGTAACCGAAACGGTCCATGACAAAGAGAAGGTCTCTGTCTTCTTCTTCGTCCTTGACGGTATAAACCGCGGCTTCCGCCTGCACGATCTCAGTGCGGCGTTCTCTCGCGTATTTATCCCGGATCTGCGTCAGCTCACCGCGCAGTACCTGTGTCATAGAGTCGCGCTCTTCCAGGATATCCTCATAGCGGTAAATATTGGCGACCGTCTCATCGTGCTCTTTGATCAGAGCTTCCAGTTCCAGTCCGATCAGCTTGTACAGGCGCATATCAAGGATCGCGTCTGCCTGTGCTTCCGTAAACGCGAGCTGTGTCGCCATGATCTCCGACTCCTCGCTGCGGAAGCGGATCCCGCCGGTCTCACCATTTACAAGGCAGTTTTTGACTGTCTTTCTGTCCCGCGCACCGCGCAGGATCTCGATGATCAGATCAATGACGTTGACTGCTTTGATCAGGCCTTCCTGGATCTCTCTCTTCTTTCTTTCCTTTTCAAGGAGGTTCTCATACTTGCGGGTCGTCGTCTGATAGAGGAAATCGGTATTGGCTTTTAAGATCTCCCGAAGGCTCAGTGTCTCGGGTCTTCCGTCCCGGATGGCCAGCATATTGACGCCGAAAGTATCTTCAAGGCGCGTCTTCTTGTACAGAAGATTCTTGAAGTTCTCAATATCCGTATCCTTGCGCAGCTCGATGACAATGCGGACGCCCTCTTTGTCGGACTGGTTGGTGATATCGATGATATCGTTCGTGACCTTCTTCTCAGCGAGCGCCGCGACGTCGGAGAGGAACTTTCCGATGCCGGCTCCGATCATTGTATAAGGGATCTCGGTGATCACAAGGTTGATGTGCCCCGCGCGGCCCTTTTCGATCTCCGTTCTGCCCCTGAGGCGCACTTTGCCGACGCCGGTCTCATAGATCTCCGGCAGGTCATTTTTGTTGACGACGATCCCGCCTGTCGGGAAATCGGGACCTTTGACATAGCGCATGAGGTCCTTATTGGTAAGCGAGGGGTCCTCCATCAGCGCGATCTGCGCGTCGATCACTTCCGCCAGGTTGTGGGGAGGCGTATTGGTGGCCATGCCGACCGCGATACCCTCCGACCCGTTGATCAGGAAATTGGGGATCTTGACAGGCAGGACCGAGGGCTCCTTCTCGTTCTCATCGAAGTTGGGCACGAAGTCGACGACATCCTTGTCCAGGTCTGCAAGGAATGCTTCTTCCGTCACTTCCTGCAGTCTCGCCTCCGTATACCGCATCGCAGCGGCTCCGTCTCCTTCGATATTGCCGAAGTTGCCGTGGCCGTTGACCAGGGGCAGTCCCTTCTTGAAGTCCTGGGCCATGACGACCAGCGACTCGTAGATCGAGCTGTCACCGTGGGGGTGATATTTACCCATCGTATCGCCGACGATACGGGCGCTCTTTCTGAAAGGCCTGTCGGACCGGATTCCAAGCTCGTGCATATCGTAGAGAGTTCTTCTCTGCACGGGCTTTAGTCCGTCCCTGACATCCGGCAGCGCTCTCGCAACGATGACGCTCATCGCGTAGTCGATGTAGGATTTCTGCATCAGTTCCGAGTACTCTGTCTTGAGGATCTGGTCCTGCGGGGTCTCTGCAAAAGTATCCTCCGTGACTCTCTTTCCTCTTCTGCTGTTTTTGATCTGGTCATCTTTAGCCATGTATATTCTCGCTTCTTCGTAATTCTATATAGAAATGGACAGGCCCGCCTGACCGCTTTCCGGTCTGATCGGTGCCCGGCCGGGATCCGGTCGGATCTGAACAGAGATCAGATATCCAGTTCCGCGTCCGACGCATGGTCGTGGATAAAGCTCTTGCGGGGAGGCACCTCGCTTCCCATAAGAAGTTCCGTGATCTCGGATGCGTGGATCGCGTCCTCGATCTGGACCTGCTTCAGGTAGCGCCTCGCCGGATCCAGCGTAGTCTCCCAGAGCTGTTCGGGATCCATTTCGCCAAGTCCTTTGTATCTTTGCAGTGTAAAGTCGTTCTTGTGGTGCTTTCTGTATTTGGCCAGCGCGTAATCATCATAGAGATATTGGCCTTCTCCGCCCCGCTTGGGCACGACCTTATAGAGCGGCGGCATGGCCACATAGACATGCCCCTCATAGATCAGCTCGGGCATAAAGCGGTAAAATAGCGTGAGCAGCAGCGTCGAAATATGGGCGCCGTCCACGTCCGCATCCGCCATGACGATGATCTTGTCATAGCGAAGCTTTGTGATGTCAAAGTCATTTCCGTAGCCTTCTGAAAATCCGCAGCCGAACGCGTTGATCATTGTCTTGATCTCCGCGTTTGCAAGGACCTTGTCAATACTCGCTTTCTCCACGTTCAGGATCTTGCCTCGAATGGGGAGAATGGCCTGATACATGCGGTCCCTTGCCATCTTGGCGCTGCCGCCGGCTGAGTCGCCCTCTACGATGAAGATCTCACATCTGGAGGCATCCCTGCTGGTGCAGTTGGCGAGCTTACCATTGGAGTCAAAGGAGAATTTCTGCTTGGTGAGCATATTCGTCCTTGTCTTCTCCTCGGTCTTGCGGATCTTAGCCGCCTTCTCCGCACATCCGATGACGTTCTTGAGCGTCTCAAGATTTCTGTCAAAATAGTGAACGATCTCTTCACCGGTAACCTGCGATACTGCCTTGGCCGCGTCCTGGTTGTCCAGCTTGGTCTTGGTCTGTCCCTCGAAACGGGGGTCGGGATGTTTGATCGATATGACTGCCGTCATTCCGTTCCGGATGTCCGCGCCGGTAAAATTGCTGTCCTTTTCCTTGAGGACGCCGATCTGCCTTGCGTAGTTATTGATCACCTGGGTGAAGACAGTCTTGAATCCGGTCAGGTGGGTGCCGCCCTCCGCGTTGTAGATATTGTTGCAGAAGCCAAGGACGTTTTCATGGAATTCGTTGACGAACTGGAATGCCGCTTCCACGGTAATGTGGTCGCTCATGCCCTTATAATAAACAATGTCCGTCACGGTCTCCTTGGATTTATTGAGCGCGCGAATAAACCCGACGATCCCGTCAGGCTCATGAAAGACGATCTGCTCTGCAGGCGACTTACGCAGGTCGGTATACTCGATGGTGAGCTCCGGATTGAGATAGGCCGTCTCGTGCATGCGGCTCTTGATATCTTCCTCACGGAACCGGGTCTTCTCAAAGATCTCGGGATCCGGCAGGAAATTGATCCGCGTTCCGGTCCATTTGGTCTTTCCAACGACAGGGAGAAGTCCGTCCACAAGCTCAATGACGGGATTTCCCCGCTCATATTTGTCCTCATAAAGAAAACCGCCGCTGCCAACGCTGACGGTCATTCTTTCAGAAAGAGCATTGACCACCGAAGATCCGACGCCGTGCAGTCCTCCGCTGGTCTTATATGCATTATTATCAAATTTTCCGCCGGCATGGAGCGTCGTAAAGACGACACGCTCTGCGCTCACGCCTTTTTCATGCATACCGATCGGGATTCCTCTTCCGTCGTCCTCCACGGTGCAGGATCCGTCCTCTTCCAGCGTCACTCTGATCGTCGAGCAGAAACCGGCGAGGTGCTCATCCACGGAGTTATCCACGATCTCGTAGATCAGATGGTTGAGTCCTCTTGTGGACACGCTTCCGATATACATGCCGGGTCTTGTGCGGACAGCTTCAAGTCCTTCCAGAACTTTAATACTGTTCGCATCATAATTATTCGTATCAATATTTGTAGCCATGCAATTTCCTATTCAAGTTAAAATGTCATCCGGACATACAGGTCAGATGGAAGCCGGCGGGAATGCTCCCGCCGCTTGTACTCACTGATCTTTGCTGTGCGGGATCTTCCTGGAGCAGGCGATCGCCAGCGCGCCGGGGCCGATGTGGCATGCAATGCTCAGGGACAGCACGTCTTCCTGAACCCGGATGCCGGGAAAGGCCGCTCTGACTTCCTGCGCAAACTCGGCAAGCTGTTCCGGAACGTTGCCGTGGACCGCGTACAGCCAGACATTCTCCTTGTCCGAACCGCCATAGAGCGTGTCAATATCATGCTTCATGGCATTGATCATGATGTTCTTGCCCTGACCGAGCGTGCGTGCTTTCGAGAACGCGTCGAGACGTTCGCCCTTGATCTGCAGCACCGGTTTGATCCTGAGAAGAGAACCGACTGCCGCCGCGGCAGGCGTGATCCGGCCGCCCTTCTTGAGGTAGTGCAGCGTATCAAGCATGATATAAATGCTGGACTCATAGCGAACAAACTCCAGCTCCTCACGGATCTCTCGCGCGCTCATTCCCATCTGTGCCATTTCGATGGCATCCAGCACGGAGCGCTTCTGCGTGACCGAGATCCTCTGATTGTTGACGACCTGGACCTTTCCGTCGTAGTCATCCGACAGCATTCTGGCGCTCTGGCAGGAGCCGGACAGTCCGCTGCTCATGGGAATATAGACCACTTCATCGTGGGTCTTCAGGGCGTCATCCCAGATTTTCATGACGTCGGAAGGAGAGGGCTGGCTCGTCACAATGTTGGCGCCGCTTTCCATCTTTGCATAAAAATCTTCTCTTGTCAGATTGATCCCCTCGTAAAAAGTCTCTTCACCGATCGTAAAAGGCATCGGAACGACGCCGATTCCCAGCGCCTTCGCCTCTTCCGGTGTAATGTGGGCGTTGCTGTCCGTAATTACCGCAATCTTCGACATTTCTTTCTCCATTTCTTGAAACCGTGGTTCAACTAAAAAACTACAGTCAGAAAACATCATAATAATATGTTGGTCGAAAGTCAACCTCACTTAGATGCTTCGAAGGTCCAGCTGCCTCATATGAGGCGTCTCAAACTGCGGATCTGCCGCCAGGACCACATCGACGTATTCTGCCGCCTTTTTCATGATCGAGGAGTCCTCATAAATATCCGCCAGGATGAAACCGAGCGCGCCGCTCTGTCTCTCCCCGAACAGGTCTCCCGGACCTCTGAGTTTAAGGTCTTCTTCCGCGATCCTGAAGCCGTCGTTGGTCTGTTCAAGGATCGCAAGTCTTCTCGGTTTTTTGCCCGGATCATCATCGCCCGCCGCTCCGGGCGTAAACAGGAATATGCAGTAAGACTGCCACTTTCCTCTTCCCACTCTGCCTCTGAGCTGGTGGAGCTGCGACATGCCGAATCTCTCCGCGTTCTCGATCGCGATCACGGAAGCGTTGGGCACATCGATCCCGACCTCTATGACCGTTGTGGACACCAGAATGTCCGTCTCCGCCGCACTGAACCGATCCATGACAGCGGTCTTTTCCGCAGGTTTCATACGGCCGTTGAGTGAATCGATGCGAACGTCAGGCGGAAAGATCCCGCGAAGCTTCTGTGTGTAATCCTGCACGTTTTCAAGCTCGCTCATCTCGCCTTCTTCCACTTCGGGACAGATCACATAAGCCTGTCTTCCCTGCTTGATCTGTCCGTACATAAAGCGGTAGATGCGCTGTCTCTCCTGACTGCTGATCGCAAGGTTTTTGATCGGAAGCCTGCCGGCCGGCATTTCATCCAGCACGGAGATCTGCAGATCGCCGTACAGTATGATCGCGAGAGTTCTCGGGATCGGCGTCGCGCTCATGACAAGGACGGGTACTGCCCTTCCCTTTCCGGCAAGGCTCTCCCTCTGCCGCACGCCGAATCGGTGCTGCTCGTCTGTGATCACAAGTCCCAGATCCTTGTACTCCACTGCGTCCTGGATCAGCGCGTGGGTTCCTATTATAATATCAGCTTCCCCGGACGCGATCTTTTCATAGGCTGCTTTTCTGGCCTTTCCCTTGACCGAGCCGGTGAGCAGGACCGGATGGATCGGGAGGCCGTACTCCTCTTTCATCTTTTCCAGGTTTTCCATGTGCTGTCTGGCCAGCACTTCCGTCGGCGCCATCAGCGCGCCCTGCATGCCGTTGGCACTGCACAAAAGAAGCGCCAGAAACGAGATGATCGTCTTGCCCGACCCGACGTCTCCCTGCAAGAGCCTGCTCATTACATAGTTTCCGGTGAGATCTTTCCGGATCTCCTCCCACGCTCTCTTCTGTGCGCCGGTCAGACTATATGGAAGCTTAGCCAGAAGATCATCGGGAAGCGGCATATCTTTCATGGGACGCTCGTTGACCAGAAGGTCATTTTCCCTCTTCCGCTTCCGGATCCCCAGTATGAATTCAAAAAATTCATCGAAGATCAGCCTGTTCCTGGCTTTGGCCAGGGACTCCATGTCCGCGGGATGATGGATGCCGCGCATCGCCTCATCCCTGCCGCAGAGCTGCAGTTTGTCCCGTTCCTCCCGGCTCAGATAATCCTCGAACGCGGGAAGCTCCTCCAGGGCCTGTCCGATCAGGGCTGCCATCTGCTTGTTCTTCATGCCCTGAAACAGCGGATAGACCGGCTGCAGCGTTCCCTCCAGATCATGATAGTCGTCGAGAGAATACACTCTCGGCTGTTCCATATAATAAAGGCCCCTGGGAGTCTTTTTCATGACACCCATGAAGACTCGCTGACTCCCGGGCGTAAGATTCCGGGTCATATAGGGCATGTTGTAGAAAGTGATCCGGCAGTCGCCGGTGGCGTCTCCCGCTTTGAAATGCGTGATCGACCGCTTTCCGGCCCTGACATTGGAACCTCTTCCGATCACAGTCAGAAGGACGGCGCAGTTCTTCCCCTCCTGCGCCTGCGAGACAGCGGACAGCGCTGTATACTGCTCGTACCGCATGGGATAATGGTTGACAAGATCCGATACCGTGTTGATCCCATGGTCCGCGAGAAGTTCAGCGGTTTTAGGTCCTACTCTCTTCAGTTTTCCTACTTCTGTCTGCAGATTCATCCCTGACCCGTTAATCCTAAGCCCTCAGGGGCCTTTCTTCTTATAAAAGAACCGGATGCCCGACAGGCATCCGGTCTTGTATTACTGTGATACACCAAAAACTCTGTTCCAGCTGACTATTTCCGTCCGGATTCATTTATTCGGCAGAGAGGATGTAGTAGTAGATCGGCTGACCGCCGTACTGCAGCTCCACATCGCAGGATGTAAAGGCTTCCGCAGCTCTGTCTCTGAGCTTTTCCGCATCCTCTTCGCTCACATCCTTGCCGTAATAAATGCTGATGATCTCTGTATCGTCTTCCACGATCTTCTTAAGAGATTCGAAAGTAACATCTTCGATTCCCTTTCCCGTAGTCAGAATGCCGCTGTCGCCGATCGCCATGATATCGCCTTCATGGATCCTGATCCCGTCGATCTCGGTATCTCTGACCGCATAAGTAACTTCCGCGCTGTGCACGGTGCCGATCTCCTCGGTCATGTTGGCCTTGTTGGCTTCCGCATCGAGGTCAGGCATATAGTTGATCACGGCTGTGATTCCCTGCGGCACAGTCGTTGTGGGAACTACGACCACTTTCTTGTCTGTAGTCAGGGAAGCCGCCTGATTGGCTGCCATGATGATGTTCTTATTATTGGGAAGCACGAAGATCGTGTCCGCATTGACCTTTTCCACCGCCTGGAGGACGTCGTCCGTGCTGGGGTTCATGGTCTGTCCGCCGCTGATCACATAGTCAACGCCGAGTCCGGTAAAGATCTCCTTAATACCTTCACCGACAGAAACTGTGATAAAGCCCACTTCCTTTCTGGGCTGCGGAGGCACCTCCTGAGGCTCAGGCTTTGCCGGAGCTGCAGGCTCTGCCTTGCTGTCGTCCTTGTCGCTCACAGCGCTTCGTCCGGACTCCGCTTCCTTGAGGTTGATGAGTCTGACTTCACCCAGCTCGCCGAACTTCTGGCTTCTCTGGATGATCAGACCGGGATCGTTGGTCTGGATCCTGACATGCAGAATATCTCCCTCGGCGGCACATTTCACACGGTCACCGAGCGATTTAAGGAATTCGATATATTCCTTCTGATCTCTGGAAGAAGGCTTCTTGCTCATGAGAACGGTCATTCTCATCTTGTAGATGAAGCGGAGGAATTCCTGCTCCTGAGGCTCCTTCTCGGGCTCTTTCTCGCCGGCCTCTTCTTCCTTTTCGATCAGTGCGCTGTAGTCGATCTCCTTGCCGAGGAAACGATCATAAGCGCCTTTCATGACCTGTACAAGACCCTGTCCGCCGGAGTCGACAACGCCTGCCTGCTTGAGTACGGGCAGAAGCTCCGGTGTGTTGGCGAGTACCTTTTCCGCCTCTTCAAGGACCGCGCCAAGGAACGCTTCCAGGTTCTCTTCTCCTGCGTCCGCGAGCTCCCTGGACTTGAGGGCCGCACCCTTGGCAACTGTCAGGATCGTGCCTTCCTTGGGTTTCATAACCGCCTTATAAGCGGTCTCAACCGCTCTGTCAAAGGCGTCCGCGAGTACAGGGACTGTGAGAGCTGTCTCTGCCTTGGCAACTTTGCCAAATCCGCGGATCAGCTGGGAAAGGATAACGCCGGAATTTCCTCTCGCTCCGCGAAGGGAGCCGGAGGACATGGCCTTGCAGATATCCTTCATGCTGTCGGTATCGCCCAATGCGGATACCTCCTTGACAGCTGACTTGATCGTCAGGGTCATATTCGTGCCGGTATCGCCGTCCGGTACCGGAAATACATTCAGTTCATTGATCCACTCTTTATTTGCTTCCAAATTGGCAGCTCCGGCTAAGAACATACCGGAAAGCAGCCTAGCATCGATTGCGCTGGTCGTCACCGCATCTTCCTCCTGCATTTGATTATTTCATATTACCATCGATACGCATTATATGCTCAATCAATGACCTTCACGCCTTCAACAAAGACGTTGATCTTCTCGACCTCAAGCCCCGTGAAATCCTCTACCCGGTACTTGACCGAGGAGACAAGATTATCAGCAACGGCCATAATATTCACTCCGTACGAAACGATCACATGAAAATCGATGACCAGTTTTCCTTTGCCGTTTACTGCAACATTGATTCCCTTCGTCATGCTCTCTCTCTTGAGAAGATTGACAAATCCTTCCTTGCTGTTCATAGCTGCCATACCGACAATGCCAAAGCACTCATTCGCTACATTGCCGGCATACTGCGCGATCACTTCGGGATCGACACTGATATTACCCATATGTGTATTCAACAAAAATGTCTTCAAAGGCTGTTCTCCTTTCAAGCCGAACCGGCTGCGTATTCATGATCTGTCGCGGCCAAAAAT
Source organism: uncultured Lachnospiraceae bacterium (assembly GCA_902801415.1). Classification (GTDB taxonomy): domain Bacteria; phylum Bacillota; class Clostridia; order Lachnospirales; family Lachnospiraceae; genus CAG-791. The sequence continues at coordinate 41,711 of CADCIK010000029.1, read as the reverse complement.
TCTTTTCTGTTCCAAACATCGGCCTATTGGTCACTATAAATCAATTTAGATTATACCCTTAAACCAAAGAAAAGAAAAGGATGTATTGTCTCATGCGCCGCTTTAACGAATATGTACGTTAGGAGGTGTTTAAGATGGCAAAATGTGATATCTGCGGCAAAGGCGCTCATTTTGGAAATAACGTCAGCCATTCTCATAGAAGATCTAACAGAATCTGGAATTCCAACGTCCAGAAGGTTGCTGTGAACGTCAATGGCGCTAAGAAGAGAATGCATGTCTGCACCAGCTGCCTTAGATCCGGCAAGGTCGAGCGCGCTATCTGATGAGCCGCTTCAGCCGTATCAATTCTTACGATCAGAATATGATGATCAGAATTAAATAAGATCACCGATGGAAACCCGTCGGTGATCTTTTTTTTGCGCGTAGCAATGAGCCATGCGTGACCAACAGGACTTCGGGCATCGGGAGCTTGCTCACAGGTGACCGAATGTCATGTTGGACACATACGGCGAACGCCGCGACAGTGAGCGTCCTTAAGACGCGAAGCTGTCGGCATGGCTCATTAGCAGCCATGCGCGGATAACTCAATGACTACCCCATCTCTTCTCTCAAATACTCCTCCAGCCTTCTGTACATCCATACGAGGTCATGGGCGGGAGACCATCCGAGCCTCTGTATTTTGCCGATATCCATATTGAGAAAACTCGGCGCGGGATAGCGGGATGCGTCTCCGTTTTCGTCCACCCTCACACAGATCCTGCCGCCGGCGAGCTGTTCCGCCACCATCTCACCCATCTCGTAGATCGAGCAGTAAGTCTCAGGGTTGGCCGCGTTATAGGTCTCTCCCGGCGTTCCCTTAAGCAGGACTGTCAGGATCGCAGTGACCGCCTGGGCTGTGTAAAGGTAAGGATGACGGCTTGTTCCCTTGGTCGCGAGCACGATATCCTCCCCGCTGATCGCGTTTCGGGTCATCATGGCAAAAACGCGCCTGTCGCTGTAGTCGACACCGGGCCCGAAGGTCTGTGCAAGGCGGATGCTCATGGCGGGAACTCCGTACTCAATTGCGTAGCTGGTGCAGAGCATTTCGCACATTCTCTTGCTCTCGGGGTAGCAGCTTCTCACCTTGGAGAGGTCCACGTTCCCCAGCGCTTTTTCATCGAGCAGCTCTTCCGTATTAACTTCACCGAAAGCTTCCATGCTGGAGAGATAGACAAATCCGCGCGCACTGCGCTTTCGCGCCTCTTCAAGCAAAGAGGCGGTTCCCTCCACGGAAGTCCGGATCACCTCGACAGGGTGCGCAGTCATAAAAGCGCTCGCCGTAGGACACGCCGTATGGATCCAGTAGTCGATCCTCCCGGGAAGCTGCGGCAGCTCCTCCATGGTTCCCTGCAGGAAAGTCAGCGCCGCGTTTTCCTTATGACTGCCCAATACTCTCTCAGCCTTTTCAGGGCTGCGCACAAGCGCAATGACCTGCAGTCCCAGGTCATGGTCCCTGTCAGCAGCAAGAAGCGCGAATACCGTCGTCATACCGATCAGTCCCGTCGCCCCCGTCACAAGGACCGTGCTGTTTCTGAGTTTGTCCCAGGGAAGATCCGAGGAAGAGATCCAGGCCATATCTTCTTTCAGTATTGCGGAATCAGCAAGCATCTTTTATCTCCTGTCAGTTTGTCCACAAAGCATATGTCATGAAAAGGACCACAGAGATCAGATCCCGAAGATCTGCGAGCTCTCTCTCGCGTCGACCATGGCGCGGAAAATATAGTAATCGCTCGGCGTGGTGATCTTGATATTCTCGGGCCTGCCTTCCACTGTGTAGAGCTTGTAGCCGTAGTACTTCATCATGCTGGCGGAATCGATAAAGCGGTCCGCGCCGCCCTCCTCCTGCCTGGCCCTGTCATGCACGCCAAGAATATGCCCCAGGCGGAAACTCTGCGGCGCCCTGGCCAGCTGGCACTGCGAGCGGTCGATGATCGTCCCAACCGCGCCTGTCTGGTCTTTCATTGTGATCGTCTCAATAGCGGCTGTCACAGTGATCGCTGTCCCGCGCTCTTTGACGCTGCGGATATTCTCCGTAATGGTATCTTCATCGATGAGCGGACGCACGCCGTCGTGGATCAGGACAATATCCTCATCCCCGTAAAACTCCGCGGCGCCTTTAAGTCCGTTGTAGATCGACTCCTGTCCGGACGCTCCGCCGGGCACGATCTTTCTGACTTTCTTAAGGCCGTACTTGCGAACGAGTTCCTCGGTGTAGCCGATCCAGCTCTCCAGCATGACCAGGACGATCCCGTCGATCTCCTTATGCTGATCGAACACTTCCAGCGTGTAGACAATGATCGGCTTACCGTGCAGTTCCAGAAACTGTTTGGGCCTTGTCCGGGTGTTCATTCTCTGCCCGGTACCGCCGGCAAAGATCACTGCTACATTACTCATTGGCTGCGTCCTTTTCTACTACAGGCAGGTCCTCGATCTCAGGTTCCGGGAAAGCTGCCTTGACAGCGTCTTCATCGGAGATCATGCCGCTCTGTTTGCCTCTGACTTTGTCGATGACATCAGGGATCAGGTCAACAAGCTTTGTGACAGCCGTCTGGTCCTTGATGTTGACTACCTTGGTCTGTCCGCCTTTGATGATCAATATTGCCGTAGGGGACATCTTTGCGGAGAAGCCGCCGGCGCCTTTGTCCTTGTGGTCGGTTCCGTTGGATCCCGCGCCGCATCCGATCGAGACATCGGAAAGCGGGATAATGATCTGCTCGCCGATCCTCACAGGAGCGCCTACCACAGTCTTGGATGTGAGCACGCCTTCTGCTCCGTCCATCAGAGATCTAACTACTGTTGTAATATTGTTCTTTACTTCACCCATTTCAGTCCCTCTTTCCTCCGAATCCGGATTGACCTGTTTGTATTGTTTCTATAAATAGCTGCTGATTTATGCCTGTATTTCAGCCGCAGGCTCTGCTGCGGGTCTGTTTGTGTTCAGCTTCGACTTCGCTTTCCTGAGCTTTTTGTACACCTTCCTGCAGTCCTTGTCAAAGACCAGCGGGACCGCCTGGAAAACCGGCACGCCGAGTCTCAGTCTTCCGCTGAGTTCCGCTTTGAGATCGCAGCGGTACTGATCCCACTCCGTGTCCATCACCAGATGCTCGTCAAGAAACGTCATCAGGATCGCCATAAGGCCGGCAAGTCTGCCATTCAGGCAGGGCTCCGAAAGTCCGATCGTTCCGTCCAGCTCCCAGCTGGATGGCTGTACATGCGCCAAAATCCTGAGAAGTCTCTTCTCGATCTTCCTCCACGCCCTTCGGCCGCAGCTTCCGGTCAGGACTCTGTACACATAGTCGGCAAGATTGATGATGCCTTCGCCCTTGTCGATCAGCTTTTCGATCTTTTCTTCGGTAGAGACTTCCTCCTCTTCTTCCTGCGGCTTCTCTTCTTTCTCCTCCTCCGGCTCTTCCTGGGCCGGTTTACGGAGTTTATCCATGAGCCCGATGTCCTTTCCGAAGACCTTTACCGTCACCAGATCCCCGGACGGATACTCTGCCAAAACCCTGAGAAGGCCCAAAAACCACGAGACCTCCGCGGAAGCGCGCGATCTCTCCTTGAACATTTTCAGTTCGATCTCGCTGTGGCTCTCCGGGTCGCTCACCTGCGCGGCTGCTTTATAGCGGAAAGGCACCAGAAGGATCAGCAGGATTATGCACAGTGCCAGCGCCAGCAGGATCAGGAGTATGATCCCAAGCCATTTTAATATAGTCAGAAAAACCCCCATATTCGCCTCCTCACTCCAAAGGCGCGGTTTCCGCAGTGTCAGTACCTGTCTCTGCGGCGTCATTCGCTGCTTCCGCGGCGGCAGGCGCAGCCTCCGCTTGATCAGGCGCCGGAGCTGCGAGCTCCTGAACGCGCACAGCGCGGATCCCATGCGGGAACAGATAAGCTCTGACGTCCCCGCTGCCCGTATGGTCATACGCCTCCTGTACCATATCCCTGACAAGTTCGATCGCTTCTATCCTTCCGGACGCGATACCGACTATATAAGGAGGATACTCTTTATAGTAAGGCTGCTGAAGATTGACGCAGTGGAGGATCTCCAGCTGATTGGCCCCGATACCGGGCTTGGAGGGACTCAGCGCGATCACATAGATCGTAAACTGTCCCCTGCCGATCCGCAGGTTCTTCCTGACTTCCTCCGGATCCCGGATCGAAGGACCTACATAGAGATTCTTGTAAAAATACATAGAGTTTTACTCCTCTCTCCCGATCACCTTTCCGAGTGCTCTTACCGTATATCTGCCGCCCCGGAGTCTCGCGGCGATCTTCATTGTATTGGCACGGATCGTCTCGTACTCTTCGGGTGTGATCTCTTTCACCCTCGAAGGGATCTCTTCAATGGAATCTACGGCAATTCCGCAGCCGTTCCGGATGATGTAATCGGCAAGCGCCGCCTCTTTCCATATGATCACAGGCATACCCGAAGCAAGATACAGAGATGCCTTGTGGGGATCATTGATCCGCAGGTATTCGCCGTAGGTCCCGCTGCAGGTTGTGGTCGTCTCACCATCCCAGACCAGGCCGAAACTGCCCTCCATGACTTCGGGCAGCCTGTCAGGCTCAAAGGAACCCCAGTATTTGACATTGTCCTGCGGCTCCGCTTCATAACCGACCCCGTAGAGGTTAAAACGGATCCCCTCCGGAAGGTGATAGGCGTAACCCGCCTTGTGGGGTCTGAGCGCACCGGCGATCACGATCGGAAGGTCGATCTGTGTCCGGGCGTAGCCGGCTTCCGGGATCAGGTAATCGAAAATGCCCAGAACCGTCATGACGGATGCGGGGATCCCCATAGACGCGAGCTTTTTCTTCATACTGCTGTTATGAACGATAATGCCGTCGCAGTTCTTTAAAAGGGTCTCCTCCTCAAGTCTGAGGCGGATCTTCTCCTTGCGGGATGTTGTGCCCCGGATCGCCGCGCGCAGGATCTCCAGGTCGTGGATCAGAAGGATGATCTTTGCCCCTCTTTTTCTCGCTTTTCTGACGCAGCCCGCGAGAAGTACAGAGTGATTCACGATCGGAAACTGGATGACCAGCTCATCTCCGGCGCCTACAGCCGAAAGGCACTCGTCCCAGACTCTGCTCAGCCGGAAATGATATCCGGCTTTCTGCAATAGATTCTGCCCTTCTCTGTCCGCCGCAGGCATGCAGATCTCGATCCCTTCATATCCGTTTTTCATAAGGATCGTATCTACGTCGTCTCTCGCTTTGATACCTGCTGTGCGCTGATATCCCTCTTCATTCCAGATCTCTTTGGTAAAGTATTTCATATGCTTATTCCTGTGTCTGCGGCTCGTCGGCCCAGACGTCCATATCATGTGTGACCCGCTTTTCCTCGGGGGGAAGCTGCATAAAGTCGCCGTAAAGGTTCTTCAGATAATACTCCCAGCAGCCGGGCGCGGAGACGGTCATATCTTCAAACTGCATGGGACAGGAAACCAGGTAGGGTTTCCTGGGGACCCTTTCCTGGGGACCGTATCCGTTCGCGATCCCGCCCATGTAGCTGCAGTCATCGATCTTATAGGTGCGGCATGTCTTATTGATATAATCCAGAAGCTTCCTGCTGTCGACAGGCTTAAGCAGTGCTTTGACCAGCGGTTTGAACGTCCGCTTAAAAGCAGTCTTGCCTTCTCCGGACCTGGCTGATTTCACGCGCAGGATCTTTCTTGCCAGAAGCGTCTTTTTGAAGATCCGGTTGACCTCGTCCATATCATCCGGCAGTCCGTCCATGGGGAAGATATCGATCCAGAGATTTTTCTCGGTCTCATCCTCGTCATAGAGCTTGTTGATCCTCGTGTGGAGGTCATAGATCTTGGCAAAAGGATAGTTGAGGTCTCCAAATTCGCAGGCGACGAGCTTGTAATCGCCGGACGCATTGATCTCGTCCGCGTGCTCGAGCAGGCGGTCATAATCATCTCTGGGCATATTGACATCAATGTCGTCGTCCCAGGGTATAAAGCCCTTGTGGCGCACCGCGCCAAGGAGCGTTCCGCCAGCAAGATAGTAGCGGATCCCGTATTTCTCACAGATATTCACGAAGTCCTTAAAGATCTTCAGTTCTCTCTGCTGAATCTCGGAAAGATCCAGCTTTTTCATTGTATTTGTCTCCATAATAGTCAGTCTCTCCAAAATAATTCCTATAAAAAAGAGTATAATCCATATCAAAATAGATGTCCACATATCAATATTTTCCCGAATTCATGCTTGACATTCAATTTTCGTTCTACTAAGATAATAGAGTATGTGCAGAAAGAGTTCTCGTGTCTTCTCCTTTTGCACGTGAGGGAATAAAAAAGGAGCCCTGTTTGAATCGGCTGCACAGAGCTCACCGCTTATTCATAAACATTATGTACTTTGCATGGAGGTAATAAGGAATGGCAAACATCAAATCTGCCAAGAAGAGAATTCTTACAAGCGCTAAGAGAGCTGCTGCCAACAAGGCTGTTAAGTCTTCCGTGAAGACTGCGATCAAGAAAGTCCACAAGGCTGTTGAGGCTGGTGACAAAGAGGCAGCTGCAGCTGCATTCGTCGCTGCAGAAGCTACGATCGACAAGGCTGCAAGCAAGGGCGTTCTTCACAAGAACAACGCTTCCCGTAAGGTTTCCCGTCTTGCCAGCACGATCAACAAGATCTGATCGAAATCCATAAGATATATCAAATCGGCTGCACCTGACCCGGCAGCCGATTTTTTGTTTTTTTCAGCACCCCGGAAAAGAGCAATGAGAGCCGGGGAGCTCGCTCATCGGATCGATTTGATCTTTTTCCGGGGCGGACAAGGCGCGCAGCGCCTCTGGACGCCACAGTCACAAATGCGCAGCATTTGGGACGTGAGTGCTGAAAAGAAACCCTAAAAAAGCAGTGAGAGTCTCACGGACTCTTCACTGCTCTTTTTTACCTTTTGATCCTGTTTTGGCAGGCTTCTGTCACCCCGCGAAGTTGATGACAGGCTCCTTGGGCTGCCTTGTCTCCTCTACGCTCTCCGCGTAAAGCACGATCCCCTCTCCATCATATTCGGAGAAGCTCTCGTAGGAAACCCTTGCCCTGACTCTCACCCAGGTGCGCTCAGGGAAGCTCTTTCCCTGCTCGCTCTTACATGCATAGCCGAGGAAGGACATATCGTTGGCACAGCAGGTCATTGCCATACGGCCAGGGACAAAATATCCCTTGGGGAATTTGTCCGGCACCATGACCATACCCGTGTACTCGATCTCCTTGCCGTCATACCTGTCCGGATGCTCCATCGCGTCCAGATACCAGATCCCGTAGTTGAGGTCCTCCAGAACGATCGGCTCCTTGTGGATGTCATAAGGAAGGTCCTCTTCCGTTGTCATGTCGATCTCGCCGTTTGAATCCTCAAAGATCAGATCTGCCTGCTGGTTGATCGCCTTGACGTTTCTCTTATAGCTGACCAGTGTCTTCTCGTCAATGCCGTCGCAGCGGTTGAACATGATCAGTTCAGAACCCCTGAGCTGCTCGGCGAGAAGGGATCTCATATTCGTAAAATAGACGGAGAAAGTGGACGCGTCGATCACAGTGATCTGCTGCTCCAGCCTCCAGGCTCTGGGAAGCCTGAAGTTCTTGTAATTCCACATCCCGTTGTATTCGATCAGGATTCTCTCAGGTCTGTATTTGACCTCCAGCGCCATCATGGCGGAAGGTGTCAGATCTTCTTCATTCTCAAACACTTCCATTACCGTGTTCGTCTGTCGGAGCAGGCGCTCACCGTACTCGACTTCGCCTTCCTCGCAGACGATCAGGAGTGTTGTGCCGGATGTCCGTATAGGAGAAGAAGGAGGATTTTCCGCTGTCCAGGAATCCATTGATTACATATACCGGTCTTTGTACCATTTTTTTCTCTTTTCTTCTGCTGAAAAAGCCCATATTACTCTTTACTTGCGAAACAGGTCCGCAAGCGCGTCTTCCTTGAGCTGCGCGCCGATCACGCAGATCTTGCCTGTTACGTCTGCGGCGCCATAGCGCACTTCTGTCTCCTCGGGGACATAATCAAAGTGGACCCAGCGGCCTTCCGCGTCGGGTACCATACCCTTGGAGCGAAGAACGATGCCGTATTTCTCTTCGTCGTCAAGCTGCGCCAGGATCTCCCTGATCTCATCCTGCGAATACTTAGCAGGTTGGTGATGATGGTCGTGGGATCTGTAGATCCTGTTGCCCTTTTCATCGACGACCACTTCCGCGTGCTCATGGTCATGATCATGGTGGTGATGATGCTCATCTTCGTCATCATCGTCATGATGGTGGTGATGATGATGCTCATGCTCATCTTCGTCATCATCGTCATGATGGTGGTGATGATGATGCTCATGCTCATCTTCGTCATCGTCGTCATGATGGTGGTGGTGATGATGCTCATGCTCATCTTCGTCATCATCGTCGTCGTGATGGTGGTGGTGATGCTCGTGCTCGTCCTCGTCGTCGTGATGGTGGTGATGGTGCTCGTGCTCATCTTCATCGTCGTCGTCATGCTCTTCCATGACTTCCGCGAGGATCTGGGCCTGCAGATCAGCCTTTCCTTCGATCGTAGTGAGGATCTGTTTGCCGTCAAGTTCCGCGATCGGGGTTGTGATGATGGTAGCCTTGTCGTTGTGCTGACGAAGGAGTTCTACACACTCCGCGATCTTGGCGTCGCTCACCTTATCGGTTCTTGTGAGAATGATGGTGCCCGCGTATTCGATCTGATTGACAAAGAACTCGCCGAAGTTCTTGATGTAGATCTTGCACTTGGAGGCGTCTACAACTGCAACAGCGCTGTTGAGTTCCATATCGGAGCCTTCTGCGGCATCCTGGATCGCTTTCATAACATCAGAGAGCTTGCCGACGCCGGAGGGCTCGATGAGGATCCTCTCAGGCGCGTAGGTGTCCATCACTTCTCTGAGGGATGTGCCGAAATCTCCAACCAGGGAGCAGCAGATGCAGCCGGAGTTCATCTCACGGATCTCGATGCCGGACTCCTTGAGGAAACCGCCGTCAATACCGATCTCGCCGAATTCGTTCTCGATCAGGACAACGCGTGTTCCCGCGAGCGCGTCCTTGAGGAGCTTTTTGATCAGTGTAGTCTTTCCGGCTCCGAGAAAACCGGAAACAATATCAATTTTCGTCATTCTATCGCTTCCTTTCCTAAACAAAACGATTCTATAAACACAGGATCCGGAAACCGGATCCGAACAAGCAAAGAAATAAGCAGAGCTGTAAGCCGGGTTATGTCTTGAACGGTCATCTATCTAGGACCGCCGTCGCCGGCGGCCTCAAGCGACCCACCTGAGAGCGAGCCGGGCAAGCTCATAGCCCTCTGTTCGGTCTTGCTTCGGATGGGGTTTACATGGCTCTCCGTGTTACCACGAAGACGGTAGTCTCTTACACTGACTGGCCTGGGAGTCACCTCCACCGGACGTTATCCGGCATCCTGCCCTGTGAAGCCCGGACTTTCCTCGTCTGCGCCCTTTCGGGACCTGCAGCCGCGACCGTCCGCCCTGCTTATTTTCCTTAAGCATTTTACTCGCGGGATTTACAGTTGTCAACTTTGTCTGCCGGCAGGCAGACGTCTTTTTACAGTCAGACGGAGAAGCAGCTGCCGCCCACAAACTCCCTGAGCAGGGAATTATTGGGAACGGAAGCCGTATCTACGCCGACAAAATACTCCAGGAACTTGAGGAGTCTCTTCGCCTCGTAGTACTCGGGCTCGTTCTGTCCGACGTTGAACAGCAGCGGTTCCGCGAACTGCTTGATGACGGCGAGCTCATAGATCAGCACTGAGTTGAACACAGCGTCCGCGTCATCCTGGAAAGGGAAGATATTCATATCTTCACCGGCTCTGACCTTGGGCCAGAGTTCAAATGTATGCTGCGCGGAATTTCCTCTTGTCCTTGCGTCTCTCACCATGCGGCGGAGGAGTCTTGCATCCGTCGAAGGGATCCTGTTGTGTTCATCGATATTGAGGCTGGTCATGCAGCTGATATAGATCTTGAACTTGTTCTCATCGGGAAGCTCTTCCGTCGCCCTGGGGTTAAGTCCGTGGATTCCCTCAATGATCAGAATGTCGTCACTGTTGAGTTTTAAATATCTTCCTTTATAGACACGCTTGCCCGCCTTGAAGTCGAACTGCGGCAGTTCGATGGTCTCGCCGTCGAGGAGGTCGAGCATATCGTCATTAAAGAGATCGATATCCACAGCTTCGAGTACTTCATAGTTATAATTGCCGTCGATGTCGATCGGCGTCTGCTCGCGGTTGACAAAATAGTCATCCATGCTGATGATATGGGGCTTCAGGCCAAAAGACCGCAGCTGAACAGCCAGCCTGTGCGCGAACGTCGTCTTGCCGGAGGAGCTGGGTCCTGCCACAAGGACGAATTTCGTCTCTTTTTTGGCAAAGATCTGGGCCGCGATCTCTCCGATCCTGCGCTCCTGCAGCGCCTCCTGTACAAGGATCATGTCGGAGATACTGCCTCCGCAGATCGCGTCGTTGAGATCGCCCACTGTGCTGATGTTGACCAGATCTCCCCACTTTGTGGAGAGCAGGAGCTGCTCGAACAGGCTCTTCTCTTCTACAAACGGCTCAAGCGCAAGGGGATTCTCCTGTCTGGGAAGGATCATCAGAAGTCCTCCGCTATAAGCCTTGACCTCAAACAGGTTCACATACCCCGCGGAAGGCAGCATATATCCGTAGAAATAGTCATAGTAGCCTTCCATATTGTATACGTTGATGGTCGACCCGCGGCGGTAATGGAAGAGTCTCTCCTTGTCGTGCATGCCCTGCCGCTTGAAGAGCTCGATGGCGTCGTCGATCGGGTAAGTCTTTTTGGTGATCGGCGCATTTCTGTCATGGAGTTTATGCATTTCCAGGTCTACATGGCGCGCGAACTCATCTGTCACGCGGATCCCTCCGTGCACGGAGCAGTAGACAGCATTGCCGAGGGCGAACTCTATTTTGACATGGACTTTGTTGCCCCTCTCCTTCATGATGTCGCGGACTGCCTTGACCAGCATCATCTGCGCGGTCCTGACATAGGAATTGTGGCCGGCGTTATCCCCTGTAGTGATAAAAGATATGACACCGTCCCTCTCAAGGCGCTTGTTGAGCTCTTTCATTTTGCCATTGAAATAGATCAGCGCGATCGAATTGTTATACTGCTCCTGGTACTCCTTTACGATGCTCTCAAAAGTAGTTCCTTTGTCATACTGATGGATCGCTCCTTTAATCATTACGGTCGGCATATGGATCTCCCTTCTTGGTGGTGAAGATATAGTGATCTGCAATCTATGTTATCTGCGTCCGCAGGCCTGTTTCAGGTCTCCCTGAAGGGCATGCCCCCGTCGCAGGAGATGATCCTGACGGAAGGCACTTCTCTTTCCAGGTATTCCTTCATATAGGGGATAAATATCTTTTCAACTCCGTAGTGTCCCGCGTCGATCACGGCGATCCCCTTTTCAACGGCGTCGATCCCGTCATGGTGGTTGATATCGCCGGTGATATATACGTCCGCGCCGGATTTCACTGCAAGGTCCACTTCTCCCTTGCCGGAGCCGGGAAGGATCGCGCAGGTCACAAGCATCTGCTCGGGATCTCCGTAATACCGCACGTGTTCAATATCGAACACCTCGGAGACCCTTGCTGCCAGCTCAGAGAGTTTCATGGGTTCCGGTAGCACGCCGGCTCTTCCGATCCCTTCCACGGAGATCTCGTCTTCATAGGTCACTTCGAGCACCTCCCTGTCAGTCAGACGAAGGAGGTCAGCTGCCGCGTCCGCCATCCCCAGCACGTCGAAGTTTGTGTGCATGGCGTAGCAGCTTATATCGTTGCGGATCAGGGAAAGGACCCTCTTTCCGACGTAATCGGAGTCGTTGATCTTCTTGATCCCGCTGAACAGAAGCGGATGATGGGTCAGAATGAGATCCGCTTTCTGCATGACGGCGCTCTCTATCACTTCGCTGGTCGCGTCAAGGGCAAGCGCTATTGTCTGTACCTCCTTGTCGGCGCGGCCTACCAGAAGTCCCACATTGTCCCAGGACATCGCGAAACTCGGGGGGCACAGCTCCTCCAGCATCTGCATGATCTCTTTCAGTCTCATATCGGCTCCTTTTGCACCGGCACAGTCAAAACACAGAAAGTGCCGCTTTGATCAGTTTATCTTTTCTTGTGACCTGGTTTCTTTTCTCTGTCAGCGCTTCGTTATTGCTGTCATTGGCCCTTCTGAGGGAATGCAGGATCCGGTCGTTGACCCCCTTCTGCCACAGAAGGTAGCTTTTGAGCATATCGTCGCGCTCTCTCAAAAGCACGGGGCCGAACAGGTCCTCCGCGTCGCGAAGAAGCTCGTCATCGGTTTCCTCGCCGCTCTCCCGGATTTTTTTCCAGTCCGGACCCTCCACAACTGCGTGCCTGACATGCATGACCGGATAATACTTGTTGTCCTCAAGGACCACCTTTTCCCGGTCTATATAGAGTCCGAGTTCCCGGAGCGCCCGTCTCACAAAATCGGGATCCGCCTGGGGCTGCAGGATCAGTTCCCGGAAATCGCGGGTTTTGGCCGGCTCCCTCAGGAGGATCCGGCTCATGATGCGCCCGCCCATGCCGGCGATCACAAGTCCCTGCGCTTCTCCTTCTCTGTAGGCGTCAAGACCGTCGGACAGCCTCAGCTCCACCCGGTCCGTCATATTATAAAGTTCCAGATTGCCGCGCGCCTTTTCAAGCGGCCCCTCGATCACATCCATGGCAATGGACCGGTCTATGCGGCCGTCCATCAGAAGGCGGATCGGGATGTGCGCGTGATCTGTACCGACATCGCAGAGGCAGTACGCCTCCTTTTCTGTGTCCTCAAGGCCTTCTGTATTGACCATATCGGCGATCGCGGTAAGCCTCTTGGACAGTTTTACTTCCGCCATAAGCCCCTCAATCCAGATAATCCTTGAGTTTGCGGCTTCTGCTGGGGTGACGGAGTTTGCGGAGCGCCTTCGCCTCGATCTGTCTGATACGCTCTCTGGTGACGTTGAATTCCTTGCCGACCTCCTCGAGGGTTCTGGCTCTTCCGTCATCGAGACCAAAGCGCAGGCGGAGCACTTTCTGCTCCCTCTCTGTCAGTGTACCGAGCACTTCCACCAGCTGCTCCTTGAGAAGGGTGAAGGCTGCCGCGTCCGCGGGTACCGGTACATTGTCGTCCTGGATGAAGTCGCCGAGATGGCTGTCCTCCTCCTCGCCGATGGGCGTTTCCAGAGAAACGGGCTCCTGGGAGATCTTGAGGATCTCGCGCACGCGCTCTACAGGGATCTCCATTCTCTCGGCGATCTCTTCGGGAGTAGGTTCTCTCCCGAGCTCCTGCAGAAGCTGTCTGCTCACTCTGACCAGCTTGTTGATCGTCTCAACCATGTGGACCGGAATACGGATGGTCCTGGCCTGGTCCGCGATCGCTCTTGTGATCGCCTGGCGGATCCACCATGTCGCGTATGTGGAGAACTTGAATCCCTTGTTGTAGTCGAATTTCTCAACGGCTTTAATAAGGCCCAGATTGCCTTCCTGGATCAGGTCAAGGAAGAGCATGCCGCGTCCCACATAGCGCTTGGCAATACTGACGACAAGTCGAAGGTTTGCTTCCGCCAGTCTCTTCTTGGCGTCCTCGTCACCCGCTTCCATTCTCTTTGCCAGCTCGATCTCTTCTTCCGCAGTGAGAAGCGGCACTTTGCCGATCTCCTTGAGGTACATGCGGACCGGATCTTCAATATTGATGCTGTCGGGCACACTCAGGTCAAGGAGTTCGGTATCGTCTTCGCCGGTCTCCTCGATCATGTCCAGCTCGTCCTCCGGCACGTCGCTGTCATCATCATCAACGACCTGCAGAACGTCTATATCATTCTTTTCCAAAACACGGACAATAAGTTCGTATTGATCATCTGTCAGTTTCAGGTTCTTGAACTCGGCGCGGATCTCTGACTCTTCCAGGACTCCTTTGTTCTGCTTGCCTGCCGCAATCAGATCCCCGATCTTCTTCATGAACTCTTCCTGCCCCATCGTTTCATGATTCTTGTTATCCGTTTTGCTGCTCATTATATGTTCCTCCGTTCTTTTATCTATAAACAGATCGTTGCGATCTTATTTAACATTAACCGGCTGTTCCTCACTCGCCTGACGGCGCGTCGGAAAGGTTGAACCGTACCCTTTGGAGTGCCTGCAGTTCCTTCCTTGTGCGGATCATGCTGCTCAATTCCTCCGCGGTAGGTTCCTGCATCTTCTCCTCCATCTGCCTGCGGTCTCTGTCGGCGGCCGCTTTGCGGATCGCGATGACAATATCCCGAAGGGCCTTTTCCCGCTCTCTGGCGTCCCTGATCCCTTTGATCCGGGTATTGAAGAGCGCCGCTGCCTCTTCCTGCTCCTTCTCGGTCTCGAACATGCCGATCACCGATGCCGGATTGCCGCCGCCCTTTTCACCAAGGATGGTCCAGTATCCCTCCGCCGCGTTTCTGTGCACGCCTTCGCTGAAGTGCTCCGGTCTCACATACTTCGCGATCTGGTCAAAAATCTCCGGCTCGTCCGCGAGCCAGGTCAGAAGAAGCTGCTCATTTCTGCTCTCGCGCTCATCCCGCACTGTTTTGGCCTTAGGCTGTGCAGGCCTCCCGGCCTCTGCCGGCTGTACAGGCGCCCTCTGCGTGCCTGCCGGCTCCGCGCCGCTGTTCCAGACAGTCTGCGCAGTCCCGGAACGGTTGTAGGATGCCACAAGGCGCCTGAGGCTCCCCTCATCGACATAGTACCGCCTTGCCGCTTCCGCCAGATAGTTCTCCCGCTCGATCTCATCCTCGATCTCGCAGAGCTTGGCCGCGATCGCGTGATGGAACTGCGTTCTCTGGGCGGGATCGCTCATAGCGTATTCCTTTCCCATCATGCGCAGCTCATAGAAGAAGCTGTTCTCCGCGTTTTCGATCCGCTGCAGAAAGGCCTCTTTGCCGTTCGCTTTGATGAACTCATCCGGATCTTTGCAGGGAGAAAGGTCGATCACCTTTCCTTCGATCCCCGCCTTTTTCAGGATCCCGATACTGCGGAGCGCCGCTCTCACTCCTGCGCCGTCATTGTCATAGGCCAGCAGCACCTGTTTGCAGTAGCGCTTGAGCAGGGCGGCCTGTCCCTCCGTGAAGGAGGTCCCCAGGGACGCGACTGCCTCGTGAAATCCGGCCTGGTGCATGGAGATCACGTCCATATATCCCTCGCAGAGGATCTTGTAGGGGGCCTTGGATCTTTTGGCGATATGAAGGCCGTACAGATTCCTGCTCTTGTCAAATATTTCTGTCTCGGGGGAATTGAGATATTTGGGCTTGGCATCCCCCATCACTCTGCCGCCGAAGCCGATGACCTGCCCGCGCACATCCATGATCGGAAACATGACCCGGTTCCAGAACTTGTCATGCATGCCTCTCTTTTCGTCGAAGGCCGCGACGCCTGCTTCCAGTATTACATCGTCCGCATAGCCGCAGCTTTTGAGGTGCGCCACCAGGTCATTGCCCGAGCCGTCCGCGTATCCCAGGCCAAAATCCCGCATAGTCACGGGATCAAGCTTTCTGTCCGCCAGATATTGCAGGCCCTTGCGTCCTTTGGGTGTCCGAAGCAGCTTGTAGTAGTAGATCGCTGCCTCCTTGTTGACCGCCCGCAGCAGCTGGCGCTTTTCTTCCCTGCGCTTTGCCTCTTCACTGTAATTGACCTCCGGAAGTTTGATCCCGGCCCGGTCCGCCAGTGTCTGCAGGGCCTCCTTAAAGCTGTAGTTCTCATACTTCATCAGAAAGGTCGCGGCGTTTCCGCCTGCTCCGCATCCGAAGCAGTAAAACATCTGCTTGGGCTCCGAGACGGAAAAGGAGGGAGATTTCTCATTATGGAAAGGGCAAAGGCCAAAATAGTTGGCGCCTTTCTTTTGTAAATGGACGTAAGATCCAACGACATCGACGATGTTGTTCGCCCGAAGGACCTCTTCCACCTTGTCATCCGGATAATACATATTCAATAGTACCTGTGTTAAATAACATTCCACGTCCTCGGGACGTAAAGGGATTCAAATGTCTTGATCGCGTATCTGTCCGTCATAGACGATATATAATCGCACACTGCGGTGTGCAGCGGCGTTCCGTTTTCGATCATATTCTTCTGAAGTTCCGGCAGCTCCCAGCTGTGCCTTGTATAATACTCATAGAGAACTTCGACCATATTCTCGGCTCTGTATTCCTCGGCCTTGGCCTTGGGGTTCGTATATACCCTCTCAAACATAAAGGCACGCATCTTGTGAAAAGCCTGCTCCACCTCTTCGGACATCCGGATCTCCGCCTTTTCGTGGCTGGCCGTAATGATGTCATGGATAAAGCGGTCCAGACGCTGTCCCAGCGTCCTGCCCACCACTTTCGCGATCTCCTCGGGCACGTCGTCATCCGTGAGGATCCCGCCCCGGATCGCGTCGTCCATATCGTGGTGAATATAGGCGATCTTGTCGGAAAGACGGACGATCTGTCCCTCGAGCGTGGCAGGGATCGTATTCATCTGGTGCTTCACAATACCGTCCCGCACTTCCCATGTGAGATTGAGGCCGGCGCCGTTCTTCTCCAGCACGTCCACCATGCGAAGACTCTGTTCATGATGCCTGAATCCGTCCGGAGAGATCCGGTTGAGCGCCCTCTCTCCCGCGTGCCCGAAGGGTGTATGTCCCAGGTCATGTCCCAGCGCGATCGCCTCGACCAGATCTTCATTGAGACGAAGCGCCTTTGCGATCGTGCGCGCGTTCTGCGATACTTCCAGCGTATGCGTCATGCGCGTCCTGTAATGATCCCCGTCCGGCGACAAAAAGACCTGCGTCTTGTCCTTTAATCTGCGAAAGGACTTGCTGTGCAGGATCCTGTCCCTGTCTCTCTGAAACACGGGACGGATGTCACACTGCTCTTCCTCAACCATTCTGCCTTTAGAATCGACAGAAAAACAGGCCCAGGGAGCGAGGATCTCTTTTTCTCTTAATTCCAGTTCTTCTCTGATCGTCAATGGAAGGCCTCTTTCAAAAACCTGTGAAAATCGATGTGAAAACAGAAATGACGCCATTGTGATCTGTCCCTCGCGCGGATAGAATAACGTCTAATTTAATTATTCTGCAACAATCTCTTCATTCCTTTTTTAAATTTAAATAATTTTAAATAATTGTTGACATTTGAGGGTATTACCGATAGAATTACATTTGTTCGCAGGAGTGGCGGAATGGCAGACGCGCAGGCTTCAGGTGCCTGTTATGGCAACATAGTGTGGGTTCAAGTCCCATCTCCTGCATTCCTGATTGGATCGATCAGGGATGCGCGGAAGTGTCGGAACTGGCAGACGAGCAAGACTAAGGATCTTGTGGTGGGTACACCGTGTGGGTTCAAGTCCCATCTTCCGCAGTTAAAGCCTTTTCAAATGTTCAGCATTTGAAAGGGCTTTTTCTTTTTGTTTTTATTCAGCACCCCGGAAAAATGATCAAAATAAGGACCGGGGAGCTCGCTCACCGGGACGTTTTTGATCATTTTTCCGGGGCGGACAAGGCGCGAAGCGCCTCTGAACGCCCACAGTCCCGAATGCGCAGCATTTGGGACGTGGAGTGCTGAAAACTATTATTTTTTTGCACTACTGCAATCGCTTTGTAAAAAAAAGAATACCGGTCATCTGACCGGTATTCAGACGTGGAACCGACGGGGCTCGAACCCATGACCTCCCGCACGTCAAGCGGACGCTCATCCCAGCTGAGCTACGGTTCCGTATGAAGTTACTCTGCTGCTGTCGCAGAAGATGGAACCGACGGGGCTCGAACCCGTGACCTCTCGCGTGTGAGGCGAACGCTCATCCCAGCTGAGCTACGGTTCCTTAACCCTGAACGATTTCCTCTCTGACCTCGCCTTCAGAGTACCTTAGTATATTATTACATAGATCCCGGAATGTCAATTGCTTTTTTAAAATCAATTGTCCGCTCTTTCATCTTTCACGAAGCGCCTCTTCCACCCGGCGGATCAGATAGGGGATAACAGTTTCAAAGTGTACGCCGTACCAGGGGTTCTCCGTGCCCTTCATTGTCTCTCGGATGGTCTCCGCCGTATAATCCGCTGCGATCTCAAGCGCCTGCTGCACATGAATGCCCCGGACCATTGCTCCGGCAGCAGTGCTGGCGAACAGATCACCCGTGCCGTGGTAAGACGCATCCAGCCTCTCTGTCTGATAGGAGAAAGTCTCCCCCGTCTCAGCGCGCATGCCGTAAAAGCCGGTCTTTCCTTCCTCGATCGAAGCGCCAGTGATCACGACTGTCCCTGCGCAGATCCTGCAGAGTCCAACGCACAGGTCTCTGAGATACGATTCATCATACTTTTCGCGGTATTCCATCCCGGTCATCAGGCAGGCCTCTGTAATGTTGGGAACGATCAGGTCCGACTTTCCGCAGAGTTCCGCGCATTTACCCGCGTATTCCCTGTCAAAACCGCGATAGAGCCTTCCGTGATCCCCCATCACAGGATCTGTGATCACAAGCGTATTCTCATCCGCGAACTGATCGATCACGCGGAGCGCTGTCTCAATCTCGCGGTCTGTACCCAGATATCCAATATAGATCGCGTCGAAGGAAATACCGTTTCTCTTCCACTGCCCGGCAATGCGCGGCATTTCCTCCCCCAGATCCAGTTTCGTATTGTCAGGAAACAGGGTATGGGCAGACAAAAGCGCAGTCGGAAGAATGGCCGTCTCCACGCCGATCGCGGAGATGACCGGAAGCGCGATCGTAACGGAACACTTTCCGAAACAGGTAATATCCTGGATTGTCATGATCCTTTTCATAACACTGGGCCCTTCCTTATTGTTCGGGTGAAAACCCCATTGCCTCTGTGCTCTTAAAGCTTCCGTCGGACAGGATCATGAAGATCTCTCCGCTCGACTCTTCCGCAAGCTGCATAGCCTTTTCGCTCCCCAGGATCAGATAGATCGTGGCAAGCGCGTCACAGTCCGCCGACTTTCCTTTGGCGTCCCTGATCGTTACGCCAACTATATCCGTCTGCGCGGGATATCCCGTCTCCGCGTTCAGAATATGGTGATAGCGGGTCCCGTTCGCGTCAAAGTACCTCTGATAGACGCCGGACGTCACCACCGTCTCGTCCTTCGCTTCAACGACCCCCACTATTTCAGACTGATTCGAATAAGGCTTCTCGACGCCGATCCTGAAAGGTGTCTCCGTCCCGTCTCCAGGCTTACCTCCGATACAGGCGACATTGCCTCCGAGACTGATGTACGCGGACGTCACGCCGTTTTTCTCCAGATCCTCACCGACACGGTCCGCGATGAATCCCTTGGCGATACCGCCCAGGTCCAGGTGGGTGCGCGGATCTGTGAGCGTAACTGTATTGCCCTCGATCTGCACCTTCTCCCATCCCACTGTGTCACATGCTTCCCGAAGTTCGTCTTCTGCAGGAACCTCGGGCTCCTCCGCGTGAAAATCCCAAAGATCCGTCACTTTGCCGATCGTGATATCAAATACGCCTCCGGACATCTCGCTGTAATACAGGCCTTTCCGGATCACCTCGACCGTCTCCGGATCGCATTCCACAGGAGCCCCCTGCGCGTTATTGATCCTGTAGATATCAGTTCCCTCTTTGGTCCTTGAAAGCAGGGACTCATAGCGGCTGCAGAGTTTAAACGCCTCGTCGATCGCGGCGTTCGCCTTGTCCTCGCTCATGTCCGCCATGTCGTAGATCGCTATGGAACACACGGTGTCAAAATAGAAATTGTGCCTGATAACAGGCTCCTTCGTTTTTCCGGCGCATCCGGTCTGTACTATTACAATGAGTGCGGTCAGTGCCAGCAAAACCGCTTTTCGGATCTTATTCATGCAGACAGACTCCTATCTGTTTTTTGCAGATCCTACGGGTATCTGCAAGGAGGATTTTAACATATTCAAAGAAATCATAAAAGCTGCATCGGCCCAATGTGCCTGATGCAGCTTTTTCATATCATTTTTCAGTGAGATCCGGTCATGCCTTGGGAGCTTCTTCCGCCTTTGTTTCCGCCGCTGCTTTTGCAGCTGCTTCCTTGGCAGCCTTGGCCTTCAGCGCTGCTTCTTTTCTTGCAGCCGCTTCCTTGGCTTCCTTGGCCTGCAGACCTTTCTTGATCTTCTCTTTCATCTCCGCAGTGTGAAGGACATCCTGGATCGCGCCGGTCGGGCACTTGGCAGCGCAGAGACCGCACTTGATGCACTTGGCGGGATCAATGCTGCTGAGATTGTTCTCGATCGTGATCGCGCCTTTAGGGCAGACCCTTGCGCACTGTCCGCAGCCGATACATGCGACATTGCAGGCTTTTCTGGCGTCAGCGCCTTTCTGCTCGTTGTGGCAGCGGACCTGTACTTTGGCGGACTCGGGAATGATCTTGATCAGTTTCTGCGGGCAGGCCTTTGCGCAGGCGCCGCAGCTTGTGCAGTAATCGCGTCCTACGACAGCGACGCCGTCGATGATACGGATCGCGTCAAATTCGCAGGCTGCTACGCAGTCGCCAAGTCCGATACAACCGTAAGGACACTGCTTGCTTCCGCCAAACAGCTGCTTGGCTGCCTTGCAGGAGCTGATATCTTCATACTCATAAAGTTTGGACGCGTTGTCGGTTGTGCCGTTGCACATAACAAACGCGACTTTCTTTTCCATGCTTCCGGCGTCCTGTCCCAGAAGGGAAGCCAGTTTTTTGGCAACAGCGGGACCGCCGACGGAGCACTTGGTGCAGGGGGTATCCGCACCCTCTGCCATTGCGTGTGCGTAGTCATCACATCCTGCGAAACCGCAGCCGCCGCAGTTGGCTCCGGGGAGTTCTGCGCGCAGGTCAAGGAACAGCTGGTCCTCCTGGACCGCGAACACCTTGGATGCATAGCTGAGCATAACGGAAGCAAGAAGACCGACGATGGCAACGAGTGCTACAGGTATAACAATATTCATCCTCTTCCTCCTTTCCTTATGAGAACATTCCGTTGAAGCCCATAAAGCTCAGGGAAAGGATCGCCGCTGTGATCAGAACGATCGGAACGCCCCTGAAGGACTCCGGAATACGGCTCTGGTCTACAAGCTTGGTGCGGACGCCTGCCATGACGACCATGGCAAACAGGAAACCGATACCGGCTCCGAATGCGTTTACCAGAGACTCAAGATAGTTGTAGCTGGAATCAATATTCGTGATGCAGACGCCGAGAACCGCGCAGTTGGTGGTGATCAGCGGAAGGAAGATACCCAGAGACTTGTAAAGCGCGGGCATGCTTTTCTTCATGAACATCTCGACCAGCTGGACCAGCGCCGCGATAACAAGGATGAATACAACCGTCTGCAGATATCCGATGCCGAATTTATTGAGCAGCTGCTGGATCGGCCATGTGACAGCCGTAGCCAGTACCATAACGAATGTAACAGCTGTCCAGATCTTTGGAAACTCCGAGGAAGGGGCAGATCCCCAGGAACTGAGCCAGAGGATAGTTATTTACCAGAACCATGCTGATAATGATGATAACGAATTTCATGATTTATCCTCCTCTCTTTCTTATTTCTGGGCGCATTCGCCGTCAGCACAATTGCCTGCGTTTGCACAGCCGTCGCAGCCGAACTCGTTGCGGATCTTGCTCTTATCCTTGGTGAAATAATGAACAGCCGCCATAACGATCGCGTAGACGAAGAAGCCGCCGGGCACCATGGTCATGATGCTCATGCCGGGGATGAAATTGGAGAGCAGCGGAATTCCCTTGAATCCCTTTGCAAGTCCGAACCAGTCGCCGGCAAGCCATGTGCCGCTTCCCAGCACCTCACGGATCGTACCCATAATGACCAGTGTAAGCGTAAATCCGAGGCCCATTCCGATTCCGTCGAGAGCGGAATCAAGAACGCCGTTCTTGCTGGCGAACATCTCAGCGCGGCCAAGGATGATGCAGTTAACAACGATCAGGGGCAGGTAGAGACCCAGTGCAGAGTACAGAGAAGGAACAAAAGCCTGCAGCAGCATCTGCACGATGGTGACGAAGCCCGCGATGACGGTGATAAAGCAGGGGATTCTGACCTTATCCGGAATAATATTGTGGAGCGCTGAAATAACGATGTTGGAGCACACCAGAACCGCTGTTGCCGCGAGGCCCATGCCGAAGCCGGTCTCAACGGACGTGGAGGTTGCCAGTGTAGGGCAGGTACCGATGACAAGCACCAGTACGGGGTTTTCTTTGATCAGGCCGTTCAGGAGAACGTCAATTCTTTTCCTCTCTTCCATTATTTCGCACCTCCTAACGCAGCATACTGCGCAAGCGCGGCATAGACGCCTTTGTGGATCGCGGTACCGGAAACAGATGCGCCGGTAATGAAGTTGAAGCCCGACTCTTTTTTGACATCTTCTCCGCCCAGAGCGGTCTTGGAGATGTACTGTGCGAGGTATTCGGGATCCTGATCCTTGGTGCCGACACCGGGCGTATCAGCGTGATCTGTGACCTTGACGCCGGTGACAGCGCCTGCCGCATCGAGACCGACCATCATAGTGAGGTCGCCGCCGAAGGACTTGGTCATGCACGTCATGACATAACCTGTATCATTGTTTGCCTTGTAAACTTCTGTGACGGAAGCCTTATTGTCTGAAGAGGACGCATAGCTGTCCAGTTCGAGCTGGGTGAAATCGTCCGCGTCGGGAAGCAGCTCTTTTCTGTTCTCGGTCGCGGTGATCGCCGCGTTTCTGACGATAATGGGCTCAGAGACCGAGTTGGTCAATGCCAGAAGGAGTGTCGTAACGAAGCAGATCGCTACGAGAACGACAACAGGCATGCCGTATTCCTTAAAATTGTCATTCTTAGTCATTATTTGGCAGCCTCCTTTCCTGCTTCTTTGGCAGCTTTTTTGGCGGCCTTCTCCGCGGCACCGATGCCGTAGAAGTAATTCTGTGCGACCATGTCAAGAAGAGGAGTCATAACGTTCATGAACAGGATCGCGAACGAAGCTCCCTCAGGATATGCACAGAACAGACGGATGATCATGGTCACAAGACCGCAGCCGATGCCGTAAGCGACCTTTGCGTACTTCATGATCGGGCTGGTAACGTAGTCTGTAGCGCAGAAAGTCGCACCGAAGACAACGCCGCCTGCAAGGGTGTGGAACAGAGCCATGTGAAGGGCACTGTAGTCGCCGCCGGTCACTGAATAGTAGATCAGTGAGAAAACAAACACAGTTCCGATATAGAAACAGGGAATGATCGGGGAGATGATCTTCTTGGCGATCAGGATCACAAGTCCGATCAGGATCGCGATCGTGCATGTCTCACCCATCGCGCCTCCGATATTTCCGAGGAACATATCCTTTAAGGAAGGCGCCTCCGCGAGCGCTCCGTCAGCCAGAAGGCCGAGGGGTGTAGCGCCGGTAAGAGCGTCCGCTGTCTGGTTCAGTCTTGTCACAGGCCATGTGGTCATGTAGGACGTGAAGGACAGAAGCAGCACGATTCTTCCGACGATCGCGGGATTGGCGAAGTTGCGGCCGAGGCCGCCGTACAGCTGTTTGACGATGACGATCGCCACGAAGCAGCCGATCACCGCCATCCATACGGGAAGGTTGGCGGGAAGGTTCATCGCAAGGATCACGCCGGTGACACATGCGCTGAGATCTTTCACGGTCACTTTTTTGCCCAGAAGTCTCTCATATCCCCACTCAAAGAACATGCTGCATGCTGCGCAGACAACTGTGAGGATAACTGCGCCTGCGCCAAAATAGAAAACGCTGGCGATAAAAGACGGGATCAGGGCGATCAGCACCCACATCATCGTCTTCTGTGTGTCGAGGGCCGTCACCAGGTGGGGAGACGACGCAACGGCGAGATTGTCATAGTATTTTACATTCTTCTCATTCGTCATTTCTGGCTAGCCTCCCTTACTAATCCTTTGGCGAGCTTATTGATGAAAGCTAACGGCCGGCGTGCAGGGCAGATATAAGAACAGCTTCCGCATTCCATGCACTGCATGACCTTCAGGTCATTGAGGCGCTTAACATCTCTCGCTTCATAGGCATCCGCAAAACCTGTAGGCAGCAGATTGAAAGGACATGCGTTATGGCATCTGCCGCAGCTGATGCACGCGGTCTCCTCAGGGATCAGAGACTGTTCCTTCGTGAAAGCAAGGATCGCGTTGTTGTTCTTGACAATAGGCATTCTGTCAGAGAAGATCGCGCGTCCCATCATGGGTCCGCCCATCAGGATCTTGCGGGGCTCTTCCTTGTAACCGCCGCAGAAACCGATCGCGTCGTGGATCATAGTTCCGATCGGAAGAAGAACGTTGCCGGGTTTAGCGACTGCGTCGCCGTCAATGGTCACTCTCTTCTTGACGAGAGGCATTCCGTCCTTGAGATACTGTCCCAGGAACGCAACAGATGTGACATTGGATACGATGCATCCGAGGTCGGCGGGAAGAACGCCTGCATTGCAGGTCTTTCCGGTCACTTCATAGATCAGTACGCGCTCTGCTCCCTTAGGATAGCTTGCCTGCAGCGGGAATGTCTTGATATTGGTGATTCCCTGCTCCGCAAACATCCTGTTGAACTGATCGATCGCGTCCTGCTTGTTGTCCTCAATGCCGATGTAGCACATAGGCGCCTGGATGTACTTCATGATCATCAGCGCGCCGTCAATGATATTCTGCGCGTCTTCGAGCATGGTCCTGTGGTCGGAAGTGATAAAAGGCTCGCACTCCGCGCCGTTGATGATCAGAGTCATAGGCTCGCCCAGGTTCCTGGGATTAAACTTGAGCCATGTCGGGAAGCTCGCGCCTCCCAGACCGACAAGTCCGCTCTCCTTAACTGCGCTGATAAAGCTGGGCTGGTCCGTGATCACAGGCGGCTTGATGGAAGGGTCAATTTCCTGCTTTCCGTCTGACTCGATCACTACGAGCGTGTCATATCCGCCCATTGCGTTTCTCTGCGTCTCAATGCCGGTAACGACACCCGATACGCTTGCATGCACCGGTACGTGAAGAAAAGCGTCTGTGTCTCCGATCTTCTGTCCGACGAGAACAGAGTCTCCCTTTTTGACAAGAGGCTTACACGGTGCACCGATGTTCTGCGACATCGAGATCTTTACCACATCCGGGACGGGCATTACCTCAGTCGCACATCCGGCCGTATTCTTGTAGTGGCCGGCATGAATGCTGTTCAAATGCTTTGCACCAAACATTTACTGCTCCCCCTTTTCTGGTTAATTTTAAAAAACTCACAAAGTTATTATAATGCGATGAAGTTTCAAACTAAAGAATTGTTAGAAAAATAACAGCGGCGAATTGTTCCATTTTGTGAACAATTCATCTCATTGTATTGCCAATCTGCTCTTTTTACTCATCGAGGTCATACATTGCATCGAAAAATCGGAAACGTTCACCGATCCAGGAATAGATCTCCGGGTAGTCCGCCGCTGTACTGCCTTCCCACTTCTGTTCATTGCGAAGCAATGCACCGCTGTCAGCAAGCAGCTTCCGTTCCTTTTCAAACATCTCGATCAGGTGTTCCGGTCCGATGCCGTTTGCTCTCCACATATTCCATTTTTCCCGGCTGCGCGGAAAAACATCCGGATCTACTGATACAAGGGTCGTGTATCCATATCCTCTGTCAAAGCGGAGATTGTACTCACTGCTGCTCTTCTTATTAAATACGGTATTGCGTTTTTTCAGATTCCATTTGAACTGATCCCCGAATGTGTAGTTCAGGTCCCAGATCGTCTCGCTAAACGTATACATGCCGTTTTCGTCTTTTCTTGCAGCCAGATACGTATTCTTCCAGGTGTTATCCGCCGCGCGGGTCATTTCGCAGAACAGCTCGTGCAGGATAAAATTCTCCGTATCAAGGGCAACACCCCTCTCTTTTAATTCCCCGAGGTCCCCTGTCTCGAAGACAAAATCCTGATAGGCCTCCAGGGGATCCCAGATGTATTCTCCGCCCAGGCTCCCCGGATATTCGATCTCCACATACGGGAAGCCGTTCTCGTTGTAGATCCTGCGCTCTCCGTTATAATCTGTAAGCTTTCCGGGAGCAGTCATCTCCTCTTTCCATGTCTTAAGCCTGTAGAGCAGGTCACCCGGCTTCATATCCATGAGCTTAGCGTCGATGGGTGTCATAAGGCCGTACACACCCTGATAGGACCGGTTCATGAACAGCTCCGCGTATTCTATAGAAGAGGAAGGTACCGGCGTCTCTTCCATTTCATTAAGCTGCCTCCACAGATCATAACAGACTTTTTCCCGCGAAAGTGTCAGGTCCGTACTCAGAGAATTGAGGATCCAGTCGTCGTCTTCCCGCATGCCCAGATAACTCAGTTTGTTCTTGCTTCCGACACTGTCGTGCAGGGTGATCCTGTAGCTCTTTTTATCCATATATACAGATGTATTGCCCCGCATATGGAAGCTGCAGGCCGATTCCGAGTGCTCTCTCCTGTCGGGATCGATCACCGTGATCTTTCCGCCGTGCGTCTCTTTTTCCACGATCCCGCCGTCTTCAAAGGCGATCATGACAACAGGCAGTCCGGTAAATACCAGATTCCCTTCCATATAGTTTTCTTCGGTGATCAGCGCTATGCGGAATGTCATATTGTCCGCAATACTCTTCTTTTTGTCGGGAAGCACTTCCTGACTGCCGCTGTCCGCCTGCTCACCGCTGCAGGCAATGCAGAGATCGGCGCCGGCAGCTGCTGCAGAAAGGCCGCCCTCCCACTCCTCATTTCTTAAGGACTGCGGAATATATACAGTGTTCGTTTCCGCGTCATAGGGCACTCTCTCCCCTTCAAACCGCAGCGCGTCAGGGTCCAGAACTTCCTGCCTGTGACCGCTGATCCTGCTTTCATATATATCAGGGCTCACAAAATACGCTTTAAGCGATTTCTTCCCGATGGAAGGAACCGTTAAGGCGTATGTCACGGCAGCCCCCGCCGCCGTGACCAGCAAGATGATCGCAAGTAAAAAAAAGTTTCTTCGCATCACTTAAAAGTATACCGTTCCGAGGATCTCTCTCTCGCTGTCAGCGATGAGCGCGATCTCCTGACGGACTTTCATGAATTCAGATTTGCCGATCTCCTCCACAAGGATCACGCCGTCCGCGTTTCTAAGGTTCCGAAGAGAAGCTGCGTTTCCCATAAGATCAGGGAGGAAGACAAAGCGGATGGGATTTGCGGAAGCGCCTGCGGCCTTATTGAGGTCAGCAGTCAGAGTTTCCAGACGAGCCGCGCCTGCAAGTCCTGTGACGCCGACTTTCATGTCTTTCCTGTCGCCCACATAGTTTTCAAGTCTCGCGAGGATGTAATCGATCGTGTTACCGTCTTTCTGCTTTCCGCCCGCCGAGAAATCCGCGAGCTTTCTGAGTCCGTATTCTCCATCGATCTCTTCGGCGGCGAAGATCACGCCCTTCTGGATCATCAGGAACATGAGGGCAGCCATAGCCAGGATGCATCCGCCGATCAGGCCGATCACGCCCATCTTGATCCCGCTCTTAAGCATATACTTCTTGGAATACTGCTGTACCGAAGTGGGCTTTACAAGCTGCGTGCTCTGGTTCTGTGCCGTATAGGCCTGCGTCTGCAGCTTGGAAAGCGCTTCGTTCTGCTTGTCCTGATAGGTGATAACGTCAGAATCCATCGCATATTCTGTCGACCTGTTAAAGACTTCCATCTTGTAATCGCCGAAGGCCTTCGCGAGATCATTGTGCTTGCTTTCAATGACCTTGATAATGTCCTCTCTGAGTGCCTCTGAGCTCTCAAGGGTGTCGTTGTGCACAACAAGCCTCATCGCGGAGCCGACAGAAGGTGTCTTCGCCATGATCATCTCTCTAAGGTTGACCAGCGATACGCCGTATTTCTCCGCGAGCGGGCTCAGGCTGTCTCCAAACAGGATCTCGTTATAGATCGCCGTTTTGATCATTGTGAAGTCTTCCGCTTTCAGCTTTCCGTCTTTCACATTGGAGATCTTGATCTCACATATTGCCGAAGGCGCGTTTGTTGCGTTAAGCTGCATCTTGGGAGAGTTCTGAACATACTCGATCCTCTTGTCGATCCTGGTCTGCAGGTCCGCGACGGACTGCTTGTACTCCTGGATGGATTTCTTATACGCATCCCTCTTAGCCGCATACGTGTCGTAATCCTCGATCATCGCGTCCTTTTTGGAATGGATCGAAAGGATCTTGTAACCTCCGAACAGACAGCCGAGGATCACTCCGGCAAGCAGGATCAGTTTCCAGCCCTTGAGCGCGTTCCGAACCAGCAGAAACAGATTGACCTGTCGGGTATTCTCCTCTTCCCTGAAATCATAATATTCTTTCTTTGTCACAATTCCTTCCTTTCCCGCAAAGCAATGTGCGATAAACTGTACAAATCCATATTCTCAATCATCTGTCACAGGGATCAGCGCCGCGATCCCTTCGCTTTCTCTTGTATGGTCCTTCTGCATTTCTGCTGTTGTCAGGTCAAAATACTGACTGCCTCCCTCATTTCCGAGCGACGCGTCCCAGGTCAGGTCCGCCTCATGCCAGCGTCCGTCCCATTCCGCGATGTTCCAGGTGTGGGGATTTCCCTCGCTCACCCCGGGAACTACAAGACATGGAATTCCTTTTGCAGAGAGCAGATATCTGTATGCGAGCGCGAATCCGTCGCAGACTGCCCTCTTCTCCGCGATCGCCCCGTACGCCGTGTGCTGCAAACGCATAGCGTCGTCATACACTGCCTCCCCGGTGTATTCTGTCTCGCCGGCCAGCAGTTCATAGACTGCCCTTGCATATTCCTCATCGCTTTCCGCATCACCGGTCTTTTCAATGATCCGGGCGGCCGAGGCCTCAAACTCTTCACGCAGCCCGTCCAGTTCCTCTTCAGTCTCCGGGATCGGTATGACCGCTACTGCATCCGCAGTCTCTCCGTTCTCATCTGTTCCGGAAAGCCTGTAGCTGTAGGATTGCCCCAGCCAGAACATTTCCGGATGATCATATAGAAATCCCTGATACACCGTGTCGATATCTCCGACCGGAAGTCCGTCCCGGACATCGCTTTCATCTGTGACCGGGATCATCTGCTGTCCGAAAGGGTCCTCCGCCGATGTCCGAAACGCATCATAGACGCTTTTCTGTCTTATGTCAAACGAATTGTAGAACCATTCATCACTTTTGCCCGGCCTGTCACCTGCGGTAAGAGCAGGCAAAGCAGAGGCAGCACTCGCAGGAACCGGCTTCTGAAGCCGCATCTGTCCGCTCTCATCAGGCGCTCTTTCCTCTCTTCAGGATCTTGCCCAGCACGATCTCCGAGATAAATGTATCGCGAAGCGCCAGGATCATCACACAGTATACGGTAAATCCTGCCGCGACCTCCACGACCAGCGCCGCAGCATTGGATGTGATAACGCGATCGATCAGTTTGATCACAGCCAGCATCACAATACCGGCGATCAGTTTCTTCCATCCTTCCCGGATAAATGTATCCATGGTCAGATATCCGCTGCAGTATCTGAAGTATAGCACTGTAATGACCGTCTCCGCGATCAGTGAAGCGACGATCGCGCCGTAGCCCCAGAATCTGGGGATCAGGATCAGGTTCAGTGTCAGGTTGACAAGCGCTCCTATAATAATAAACTTCGCGCTCAGCTTCCGGTTTCCGGAAGGCGTGAAGTACTGGGATCCAAGGCAGTTGCTCACACCGATCACAACCACGATGGGACTCATCAGCTGAAGCATCGTGATAACCCGGTCATAGCCTGCGCCCAGAAAGATCGGAACAAATCTTCCCGCAACGCCAATGAGGCCGAAGCAGATGCCGATACCCATGAACAGAATATAGTTGATGGAATCCCGGATCCTCGCCTTGATCTCGTCGTACTTCTCCTCCGCGAACAGGTAGGCGATCCTGGATCCCAATACCATATTGAGGGAAGAGAATGTCAGGGCTTTCATCATATTGATGATCTGCATGGTGTAGTGATAACAGCCGTTCTCTGCTTTATTCTTAGTGATCACGCCGATCAGTGTGCGGTCCAGTACAGTGTAGACGCTCGTCGCGATGGACGGTATGAAGTAGATCAGCGTCTCATGGAAATGCTTCTTAAAGCGAAGCGTCTTAAAATCGACCTTCGTGATAAAGCGCGGCACATAGAGCCACATGGAAAGGTTTCCGAGCATGGTGGAAGCTGTGATGATAATGATGTATAAAAGCAGGTCATCCTGTTTTTTGACAAACATGAACATCAGGGCTACACCGATCAGCTTGCAGGCCGCGTTCTTGGTCACAGTATACTTAAACTGTTCCATCCCGGCAAAAAACCAGGAGATATCAAACATGGTCGAAAACAGGCCCATAGTCAGGACCAGATAGATCACCTTGTACTGACTCGTAAAAGCGATAAAAACAAACCACACTGCAATACATGCCGCCGATGTCATAACGGTCATCAGCTCGATCTCCCAGAACAGGATGCTCCTCTGCACAGCGTCGTTGCGCACTCTGGCGATCTCTCTGGCGCCGTAAGACGCCGTTCCCAGCGCCGCAAACATGGCAAAATAGGTCTGGATGGAGTTGGTATAGTCGTAAATACCGCTCTGCTCAGGCCCCAGGACTCTTGCCACATAAGGTGCCGTGATGATCGGAAGAATGATCAGAAGCACCTGATAGATCGTGCTGATCGCAATATTCTTTTTTAAACTAGGCTCCGTACTCAATCTGTCTCCTCTTGTCAGTCCTACTCTTTATCTTCTTTTTCTTGTGCCATTTGATCAGATCGATCGCATACCAGATCGCGAACAGGCTGCCGTTCTCCATAGGGGAGAGCAGCAGGTTGTTGAATACCGAGTATACAGCTACACAGATCAGCCATATTGTCAGGAGCTTATCGTGCTCTATGACCGCCGCGTACAGCATCACACTGTACAGGACGAGGATCAGGATGAATACGATCAGACCGTAATTGATCAGATTCTTCATAAAACCGCTGTCTACATAGAAGTAGTCGCCCTGTGTAGTGTCCGTATTCTCCACGATCTGCGTTCCGAAGAGATGTATGCCGTACTTCTTCAGGGCCTGGTTGGGAAGACTGAACCTGAAGTGGATCATCTCATCGATCTGCTTCATGACCGCAACTTTCTTATTATAATTCTTTACGATGATATAATTGATCAGCGCCAGCACCGGGAACAGGGAGACCGCCAGGGTCCTGTTGAGCGCCGTGTCGCCAAACCATCGGACGCGGAATTTGAACACCATGATATACAGGAACAGATACAGCGCGGCAACCACAAAAGGAAGCGATGTATCCGTGACTGCATAGATCCAGCGCAGCATGACCGCGAACAGCAGCAGAATGATCCACGGCACTTCCCTGCGCCTTGCGTAATTGCCGCCGGGTCCCGGAATATCATTGTCCGAATACACGTAAAGCGTGCAGAAAAGAATGTTATTGAAGTAAATTGCGGCAAAGGAGACGTAATTAAAGTTCAAAAACTCTCTCACTCTCTCCTTGTAGATCTCCCTCTCCAGGCTGAAGATCCCCAGCTTATCCACGAGGACCGGAACGGTCCAGCAGAAGATGCAGGCCCACAGAAGCACTTTGCAGATCCTCTTAAAGGGGATCCCGCGCGCCGCATAGAGCATCAGAAGGATCTGGATCAGCGGCATGCCCGTGTTGATGTTCCTCTGCACAACCACAAATACCGCCCCGCAGGCGACGAACACAGCCGCCGCTTTCTGCAGGACGTTCTTCTCTGAAATAACGATCTTTAAAAGAAAAACAAGCATGCAAAAATAGCGTACGGCTGTGAGAAGCTTTCCGCTATAAAAATCAGCATATATGGTCTTGCCTATATAGACCTGCGCGGTCCAAAGTATAAGCCCGGTATAAAAGAGGATTTCCTCAGCACTGATTCTGATCCCTCTTATATCGAGCTTGATCTTTGAAAGGCGATAATCATTTAATACCATGTATATCCGTCCTTATTGAATTGGCAAATATCAGAAGCTCTCGTTGTACTTGGTATGGAAGAACTTCGCTTTGAGGAAAGACATTCCCTTCTTGATCCAATTCACTTTTTCAATATAAACAAGAGGAAGGACTTTGATCGATGAGGTGCTGATCGCACCGGTGGCGATCTGTCTGTCAAGCCAGACGTTAAAGATGATCTCACTGATCCTTCCGTACAGGCGTCCTTCAAACGCATCCAGCAGACTGTCGTCGATCCTGTTCTCGAGTTCCTCCAGGATATCAAACAGCCATGTGCAGTAAATATTAAAATGCGCTTTGTCCATGATCATCATATTGAACATGTAACCATGGGTCTGATTGACAACCTTGTCGTAAGAGCTGAGGTACTCGGGATACTTCTCGGACAGGACCGTCCTCGTCGTATCCAGATGCTCCGCGTAATGTGTATGCGCATAGTGCGAATACAGCGTCTCGATCATGTAGCGTCTTTCCCTGGGTACAAACACCTCATACTTTCCGAGCATGGGTTCGAGTTCTTCACTTGTGAGAATGGAATCAAACAGGTCCTTACCCCTGTTCCTGCCGCCAAAATATCTCCTGTAATGAACAAGGCCGAGATAATCGCTGTCTAAATTCTTCCAAGCCCAATAAATCCCCGTGAGTTCGCAATAGCGAGGATTCTTAAGGGAAATGTTATCTCCCTCGTTATCCTTCTGGTACCCGAAATCAAGCGGATTCCCTTTCGCGTCCCGTTTACCTTCTGCACCTACGTGAAGCGGAAGATAAAGCGGATCCCTGGGCATTCTGTACTTTTTATGTGTAGCTACAACGATCGTAGCGGTGAAAGGTTTCTCTGACATTTCTGACTCCAAAGCGATTTATAGTTTACCAGTTCAATACTATCATATCGCAGTGCTCTTTTTCAATAACAGACTCAATAAAAGAAGCAGGCATCTCCAAAAGAAAAGAATCTGTAACCCTCGCGGATCGCTTCTTCATAGGCGCCAAGTACTTTTTCTCTTCCCGCGAACGCCGAGACCAGCATTACCAGCGTCGATTCGGGAAGATGGAAGTTGGTGATCAGCCCGTCCATGACCCTGAACCTGTATCCCGGGTAGATAAAGATCGACGTGTCATCGCATCCCGCATGCACGGTCCCGCTCTCATCCGCGGCGCTCTCCACGGTCCTGCAGGCAGTCGTGCCTACACAGATCACCCTGTGTCCTTCCGCATGTGTGCGGTTGATCAGCGCAGCGGCTTCTTCGGGGACATTATACCACTCCGTGTGCATGTGATGGCTGGTGACGTCGTCGACCTTCACCGGCCTGAATGTTCCAAGGCCCACATGCAGTGTCACAAACGCCGTATTGACGCCCGCCTGCCGGAGCGCATCGAGCAGCTCATCCGTAAAATGAAGGCCTGCGGTAGGGGCCGCGGCGCTTCCCTCATATCTGGCATAAACTGTCTGGTACATATTCTTGTCCTTCAGTTTATGGGTGATATAAGGCGGAAGCGGCATTTCACCGAGTTTGTCCAGAACCTCTTCAAAGATCCCCTCGTATTCAAATTCAACGAGCCTGTTCCCCTCGTCCAGTATGTCCAGGATCGTCGCTTTGAGGATCCCTCCGCCAAAAGATACCCGCGCACCGGGCCGAAGTTTCTTGCCCGGCCGGACCAGCGTCTCCCACCGGTCAGCGCTCAGCCGCTTCAGAAGGAGGATCTCCACATTCGCGCCGGTCTCCTCTTTGGTCCCCAGAAGTCTTGCAGGGATCACCTTGGTGTCATTGAGCACCAGCGTATCGCCGGGCCGCAGATACTCTTTGATGTCCCTGAAAACCCTGTGTTCGATCTCTCCCGTCTGCCTGTTCATCACCAGAAGCCGGGAAGCCGCCCTGTCCTCCAGGGGGTCCTGCGCGATCAGCTCCTGCGGCAGGTCAAAATAATAATCCGATGTTTTAAGTCCTTTTGCCTGTTCCATATACCACTCTTATCTATGATCTGATCATATGCTTTTCAGCGATGCTTTTTTGAAGAAGGCTCTGTATGCGCATAAAGCCGAATAGAGGTCCGCTTTGCTGATCGCTTCCCAGGGAGAATGCATGCTCAGCACCGGCACGCCGCAGTCGATGACATTCATGCCGTACAGCGCCAGGATATACGCGATGGTCCCGCCGCCGCCGGCGTCGACCTTTCCAAGTTCCGATGTCTGAACGCAGACCTTCTCCTCTTCGAAGATCTGCCGAAGATGCGCGATGTATTCCGCATTCGCGTCATTGGATCCGGATTTGCCGCGGGCTCCCGTGAATTTGTTAAACGCGACACCCTTTCCGAGATAAGAGCTATTCTTCTTCTCGAAGACAGACGCGTAAGAAGGATCAAAGGCGATGCTTACGTCTGAAGAGAGCATGCAGCTGTTGGCAAGCGCTCTTCTGAGGGACAGCTCGCTGTACTGGCCGCACAGATCCATGAGTTCTGCAAGCGCGTTTTCAAAGAATCTGGACCGCATGCCGGTCGCGCCTACGCTTCCGATCTCTTCCTTATCAACAAGGAGCGCGCAGCTCGTTCTGTCAAGGTCATGGGACTCGATCTGCGCGCGGAAAGCGGGATATGCGCAGGCACGGTCATCCTGTCCGTATCCGAGGATCATGCTCCGGTCAAATCCGGCGTCCCTTGCCTTGCCGGCCGGAACCACCTCGAGCTCAGCGGACACAAAGTCTTCCTCGTCGATCCCGTAGTACTCTTCCAGGATCCTGAGAAGGGCTTTCTTCACCGCGTCTTTGCTGCTGTCTTCACTGCTGTCCTTAACACTCTC
This sequence comes from uncultured Lachnospiraceae bacterium, assembly GCA_902801415.1. GTDB lineage: Bacteria > Bacillota > Clostridia > Lachnospirales > Lachnospiraceae > CAG-791. Next base: position 6,917 of record CADCIK010000029.1, on the reverse strand, counting down.
ATCCAGATAAACGGGCTTGCTGCCGATGATCACATCCAGCGCTTCTCCCTCAATGACGGAAGCTGCCGGCTTCTTCATCTGCTCCTGGGACAGATGGATCAGAAGATCCGAGATAAAGAATACCGGATCGTCTTCATCCTCACCTACGCGCAGGATCACGGTCTCTCCGCTTTTCTTCACGATCACGCCGTGAATAGCCAGAGGGAGCGTCACATACTGATACTTCTTGATGCCCCCGTAATAATGAGTGTCCAGATATGCGATATCGCTGTCTTCATAGAGGGGATTCTGCTTGACGTCGAGCCTGGGGGAATCAATATGCGCGCCGACAATATTGAGGCCTTCCTCGATCGGCGCCCTGCCGATCTCAAACATGACCATGGATTTGTTCATCCACACACTGTAGACCCTGTCACCGGCCTTCAGTTTTCTGCCTTCCCGGCGCACCTCATTGAGTTCCATATATCCGTTGGCTTCCGCATCGTTCACAAAACGGTCCACGCATTCGCGCTCCGTCTTGCAGCTGCTCAAAAACTCCTTATAGTCTTCCGCGAGATCCATACATGACTTGTGCTGCCCACGATCGAATGTATTCCATGCATTTACTCTTACCATTTCCTGCTCCTTACTGAATTTATAACTGAAAACGGTCTGATAAGGCCGCATTTCTTTCTCATAAAAATGTGCATCTTCATACAGTTGTATAAGGATGCACCCGAAAAACCTTATTCCCCGGACCGCAGAGCAGCCCGTTTAAAGCGCAACAAAGCCTGAAACGCCGGTTCCGTATTTTGACTCCTAGCACGCATGCCAGGTGGGTGTCCGCAGCTCATACTTTTGCCTTCCACTGGCAGCGCGATTGCGCCGGAGGCGTGACAGCCGCATGAGCAATATGAGATTCCCGTTTAAAGTAATTGTAGGTTCAAAATAACGGAAATAGTGGCCTTTCAGGCATATTCATTATAACATACTGCGATCTTACATACAATCCGCATCAGACAGGCTCTGTCCGCTCGAACAGCCAGGCCTGCTCTTCTTCATCCATCAGAGGCATGAGCTCCGACCGCACTCTCATGTGATAGTCGTTGAGGCTCTGTCTTGTCTCAGGCGTCAGGTACTTCACGTCAATGAGGTCTCTGTCAAAGGGAACCAGCGTGAGCGGCTCAAACGCGAAGAAGTGTCCCCACTCGTTCTCTTCGTGATCCACGACTTCCAGGATCGTCTCAATGCGGATGCCGTACTTTCCTTCCAGATAGACGCCGGGCTCATCCGATACGATCATGCCGGGTTTAAACGGCGTGTCCTGTCTTCCCGGGAATACCTTCCAGCGGATAGACGGTGGAGACTCGTGGACGCCCAGATAGTAACCGATCCCGTGTCCCGTGCCGCATTTATAGTCCAGGCCTTCCCGCCACATAGGCTCTCTGGCCAGAATATCCAGATTTGCGCCTGTACATCCTTCCAGGAACACCGCGTCCATAAGCTGCAGATTGGACACAGCGGTCAAAGTATAGTGCTTTTTCATCTCATCCGTCACCGGGCCGAGTGCGATCGTCCTGGTCACGTCCGTCGTGCCGGTCAGATACTGTCCGCCCGAATCCACGAGGAGCATTCCCTCCGGTTTCAGTTCCGCGTCTGAGACGCCGGGCACAGCGCTGTAATGCATCATGGCCGCATTGGGACCATAGGCGGAGATCGTCTCGAAGGAGAGATCCATATAGTCGGAAAGCTCGGCGCGCAGATTATCGAGATGCGCTGCAGCGCCTGATTCGGTCAGAGGTCCTCTCTCTGAAACCGGTCTTTTGACCTCTTCGGTCAACCACTTGATGAAGCGGCAGAGCTGCACGCTGTCTCTCTTATAGCAGCCCCGGATGTTGGCCATCTCAACTGCGTTCTTGACACATTTGAAGGTCTGCAGGGGACTGCCTGCTTCCACAAGTTCCCAGCTGTTCCCTGACTTCGCCGCTCCCTGTGCCGCCGCCATGCGGACCCTGTAGCTGATGCTGTCCGGGTCATACATAACGTCGGACTTATAGTCGTATATGCCGAGGAATTCTTCGAAGTCGTCATAGGGGAGGATCGAGATCCTGTGAAGCGCCGCGTACGCGCGCAGTTCGCCCGTCACTTCTCCGTCCTGGATAAACAGATATACGTTCCTGTCATCGACAAGAATGTGGCAGAGCGCGACAGGGTTGCAGGTCACGTCCGCGCCGCGGATGTTGAGAAGCCACATAATGCTGTCGAGCTTACTGTCAATATAGACAGACGCGCCGTTCTCATGCATCACGTCCCTGAGCCGGCCGAGCTTTGAATCTATATCCTCTCCGCTGTATCCGTCTTCCAGGATCATAACGGGGTGGCAGGGAAGCGCAGGTCTGTCGGTCCAGATCTTATCCGCGAGGTCTTTGTCGATCACAAGACCGGCTTTTCTGCTCTTTGCAAGCTTCTCAAACGTCTTTCCCTCCTTGAAGGGAACGCATCTTCCGTCAAAGCCGAGCACGCCGCCCTCATCCAGGACGCCGCGCAGGTACTCGCTGATCGCAGGTACGCCGGGTTCCCCCATTTTCATCAGCTTCACGCCGGATCCTTCCAGCTCGCCTGCCGCCTGGATAAAATACCGCCCGTCGGTCCACAGACACGCCTCGTCCGCGGTCACGATCAGGGTTCCCGCAGATCCCGTAAATCCGCTGAAATACTCTCTCGCGTGAAAATACTCAGCCGCGTATTCGGAATTGTGAAAGTCTGCTGTAGGGATCATATACGCGGTGATGCCTTCTCCGGCCATCACCTTGCGAAGCTTTTCGATCCTTTCTCTGTTGATGTCGCTCATTCCTGCCTCCCGGGCGGCGCAGAAGCCGCCGATCATGGATGATCTGTTGATATAGTTCTGATAAATTGTATCCGTTCCCGTCAAAGTCCGAGAAAACGCTTCACTTCCCGCTTCATATCGTCCCTGTCGCAGACAATGTCGTGCAGCACAGGCGCATCCCGCAGATCGCTCACGGCCTTGGGAACGGGAACCTTCGCGACTTCGCTGAGCTTGTCGGCGAGTTCGAGATCCGGCAGGGAAGTATCCTGTCCGAGCGCTTTCATGACGGATCCCTCGAATTTGAAGGGGCTTGCCGTAGAGTCGATCACGGAAGGTGTGCTGTCGCCGGTCTCTCTGCGGTATCTTCTGTATACGCTGCTGGCGACCGCGGTGTGAGGATCGATCACATAGCCGTCGTTCTCAAAGACTTCGCGGATCTCCGCCGCAGTCTGCTCCTCATCGGCATAGCCGCTTACAAAGTCAGACAGCTGCGCTCTCATCTCTTCAGTGATCGTATACTTTCCGGTCTCCTTGAGTTCCTTCATAAACGCGGCACAGCGGTCCGCGCTGTCTCCGCTGATGTGGTAGATCAGTCTCTCGAGATTGCTGGAGATCAGAATGTCCATGGAGGGAGAGCTGGTCAGGATAAACTCGCGGTTTCTGTCATACTCGCCTGTCTCAAAGAAATCGAACAGGACCTTATTGGAGTTGGACGCACAGATCAGTTTGCCGATCGGAAGGCCCATTCTCTTTGCGTAGTAAGCGGCCAGAATATTGCCGAAATTGCCTGTAGGCACCACAAAATTGACCGGGTCCCCGGCCTTGATCGCACCGTCTGCAAGAAGTCTTGTATAGGCAAATACATAATAAACAATCTGAGGCGTCAGGCGTCCGATATTGATCGAGTTGGCAGAGGAAAACTGCATGCCGTGCTCCGCCATCTCCGAGACGAGCACCTGATCGGTGAACAGGTTTTTGACACTGGTCTGTGCGTCGTCGAAGTTGCCGTTAATACCGATGACTCTTGTATTGGCTCCGACAGTCGTCACCATCTGTCTCTCCTGAATGGAGGATACGCCGTTCTTGGGATAAAAGACCATGATCTTTGTTCCCTTGACGCCAGCAAAGCCCGCGAGCGCAGCCTTGCCGGTGTCGCCGCTCGTCGCTGTCAGGATCACGATCTCCTTGCCGGATCCGTTCTTGGCTGCCGCCGTCGTCATCAGATAGGGCAAAATAGAGAGCGCCATATCTTTGAACGCGATCGTAGGGCCGTGGAACAGTTCCAGATACCAGGCATCTCCGGACTTTTTCAGAGGGACGATCTCATCCGTATCGAACTTGCTGTCATAGGCGCTTTCAATGCACGCCTTGAGCTCCTCATCTGTGTAGTCCGTAAGAAGAAGGCGCATGACTTCATAAGCCACGCCCTTGTAATCCATTGCCGCAAGCACTTCCAGTCCCGTATCCAGCGAAGGAACCGCTGTGGGAACATAGAGGCCTCCGTCTTCGGGGAATCCGCGAAGGATCGCCTGAGAGGCTGTAATGGGCTTACTTTCTGAACGGGTGCTTCTGTACATGATATCCATCAGATTGCTTCCTTTCATTAATAATCTACGGGTGATAGTGTATCACAAACGTTTGGTAATAGCAAAATGGAATCCGAAATGATAGTATAGAGATGTATTTTGAACAACTTTTTTCATCTCTTTTTGGATAAGAGGTCATCCATGCGTATCATCAGTAAACCGATCGATCTTTCCGTCGCGGAAGATCTTATTATAAGTACGGCGCCGCTGTCCGATTTTCTCTTTCTCGATATCGAGACGACCGGACTGAGCGCCGATCATAATGCCGTCTATCTGATCGGGTGTGTCTATCACGAACCGGATGGATGGAACATGATCCAGTGGATGGATACCACCGGCAATGAAGAAAAAGAAGTTCTGTCTTCTTTCCTCTTATTCGCTTCCCGCTATCCGATCCTTGTCCACTATAACGGCGACCGGTTCGATCTCCCCTTTCTCAGGAGGAGATTGGAGATCCATACTCTCTCCCATTCCATTGATGCAATGAAGTCTCTGGACCTGTATAAGGTGATCACGCCCTTCCGGCGCCTTCTGGGACTCTCCGATTACAAGCAGCAGACGATGGAAGCACTTCTTGGAAGCGGCCGCGTTGAGAGCGAAAGCGGCGGTGACCTCGTTCGGGTCTACAGAAAATACATCGTTGATTCCGATCCGGAACTTCTCGCCAGGCTCCTTGCCCACAACGAGGCGGATGTTCTGGGACTCCTCTCTCTTCTTCCGCTCCTCATTTACAGGGACCTCGAGAACGCGTCCTTCCACGTGCGCCGCGCGCAGGCCAATTATTACAACGATTATGACGGGGCAAGGAAAGAGGAACTGTTCTTATTCTTCCGTCTTCCCCGGGCCCTGCCCGCACCCGTGTACGCGTCAGCCGATCACTGCTATGTCAAGATCGAGGGGGATGAGGGGATCCTCAAGATCCCGCTGTACACAGAAGTCATGAAGTACTTCTACGCCAATTACAAGGACTACTATTTTCTTCCCGAAGAGGACATGGCTGTTCACAAATATCTGGCCTCTTATGTAGAAAAGAACCACAGAGTACAGGCCAAGCCCGAGACCTGCTATACAAGAAAAGCGGGCTCCTTCCTCCCCCAGTGGGATCTCTACCGCACGCCGTTCTTTAAGAGGGCGTACGCGGATAAGGAGCTCTTCTTCGAATTCTCGGATGACTGCAAGAAAGACCGGAGCTTTTTATCCGATTACGCGTCCTACGTCTTTGCCCATATCAAAGACAGTAAATGATCCGCTTACGGCAATGCCCGCCGGGTCCCGGCGAGCCGCACCGGAAAGCAAAAAAACAGAGTCAGGAATCTTGGTTCCTGACTCTGATTTTTGTTGTATCCCGAAAGCTGTGATCAAGCTTCCTCATCATCAGCGTGTGCTGCGATGTAAGCATCAACATCAACAGATGCTACGTCCGCATCTTCGCGAGCGCGCTCTGCTGCGCGTCTTGCTCTCTCTTCCTCGATCAGAAGCTGCTTGACGCTGAGGCTGATCTTGTTGCTGTCCTCGTTGAAATCAACGATCTTAGCAGTGACTTCCTGTCCAACCTTGAGGACGTCGGAAGGCTTCTCAATGTGCTCTCTGGCGATCTGGGAAACATGAAGCAGTGCATCGATACCGGGCTCAAGCTCTACGAATGCGCCGAAATCAGTCATTCTTGCAACGCTGCCGGTTACAACTGTGCCGACTGCATACTTCTCAGCTGCGCCTGCCCAAGGGTTCTCTTCAGGGAACTTCAGGGACAGAGCGATCTTTGTGCCCTGGATGTCCTTGATCAGAACACGAAGCTGCTGGCCTACCTTGAAGACCTTCTTCGGATTCTCTACACGGCCCCAGCTCATTTCAGAAATATGAAGCAGACCATCTGCTCCACCAAGATCTACAAATGCGCCGAAATCGGTGATATTCTTGACTGTTCCCTCAACCACGTCGCCGGGCTGAATTGTGGAGAACAGTTTCTCCTGCATCTCTTTACGCTTCGCCACCAGAAGAACCTTGCGGTTTCCGATGTATCTGCGTCTGTTCGGGTTGTACTCGGTGATCATGAACTCGATCTCCTGTCCGAGATACTTGTTCAGATCCTTCTCATAGGTATCAGATACCAGGCTGGCGGGGATGAATACTCTGACTTCATCAACCACTACACTGAGTCCGCCGGAAAGGACCTGTGTTACCTTTGCTGTGAGAACTTCCTTCGTGTTATAAGCTTCCTCGATGCGCTTGTTGCCGCGGTCAGCAGCCAGTCTCTTGTAAGAAAGAACGACCTGACCGTCGCCATCGTTAACCTTTACCACCTTGACTTCAAGCTTGTCGCCAATATGCAGAACCTCAGTAAGATCCACGGTGTTGTCATTCGTGTACTCGTTGCGAGTAAGAATTCCGTCGGACTTGTAGCCAATGTTCAAAATGGCTTCATTCGGCTTTACGTCGATGACTGAACCTTCAACTGCCTCCCCCGTATGAATTGTCTTAAAAGACTCGTTAAGCATTTGTTCAAAAGTCTGCTCTGACATGAT